>JAGWXR010000035.1 GCA_018969785.1 Alphaproteobacteria bacterium | reverse complement strand
AACGCGGGTTCAGCATCGAGCCTTCCGGTGCAATGATGCCGAGCGGCCTCAGGCAGCCGGCATTGAGGGGGATGTCGCAGTCAATGAGGCAGCGGAATACGTAGAGCACGGCAGCGGTGGTGACCGCCCGCGGCGCGTTGAAGTTGTTCGGGCGCTGGCCGCTGGTGCCTGTAAAGTCGACCGTGGCGCCGCGGGCCCTGCGGTCGATGGTGATGGCGACCTCGATCACCGCCCCGTCGTCCATCTCGTGGCGGAACCTGCCGTCGCTGAGCCCGGCGATGGCCTGGCGGATCTGCTCTTCGGCATTGTCCTGCACGAAGCCCATGTAGGCGATGACGGGATCGCGGCCCTTTTCGCGGCACAGGCCCTGCAGTTCATGGGCACCTGTCATGCAGGCTGCGAGCTGCGCCTTCAGGTCGGCGATGTTCTGTGCAGGGTTTCGTGCGGGCAGGCGCGGTGCCGTGAGCATGGTGCGCACAGCCTCTTCGTCGAAGTGGCCACCCGCCATGATGCGTTCGCCATTGAAGAGGACGCCTTCCTCCTCGACGCTGGCCGAATTGGGCGGCATCGATCCGGGCGTGATGCCACCGACGTCTGCATGGTGTCCCCGCGCGGCGACGAAGAAGGATGGCTGTGCACCCGCCTCGAGCATGACCGGCATCACCACCGTGATGTCGGGCAGGTGCGTGCCGCCGGCATAGGGCGCGTTGACCGCGAAAGCGTCCCCGTCCGCGATTGCGCTGCCGTGCCGGTCGAGGATCGCCCGCACGCTTTCACCCATCGAGCCGAGATGGACCGGCATGTGAGGGGCATTCGCGACGAGATCGCCCTGCTGGTCGAAGATTGCGCAGGAAAAGTCGAGGCGTTCCTTGATGTTCACCGAGGAGGCTGTTTTCTCCAGGGTTGTTCCCATCTGCTCGGCGATCGACATGAACAGGGCGTTGAAGATCTCGAGCCGGACCGGGTCAGGGCGTGCGGCGTCATCGCGCGATGTCGTTGCCGAGGCCGTTGCCTGCAGCACGAGATTGCCATCGTCCCTGTATTCGGCCTCCCAGCCGGGATCAACGACGATGGTCGAGTTCGGTTCCACGATGATCGCGGGGCCGGGGATGCGGTCGCCCCTGTCGAGGCCGGCACGGTCGTAGAGCGGGGCCGGCACCGCCCTGGCGTTCACGAACAGGCTGACGGTGCGCAACGGTGCGAGATCGCGGCCTGCGCGATTGGCGAAGCGGGGCCTGACGGCGGCGGGGGTGGTCGACCCGCGTGCTTCGATGGCCACGGATTCCAGGACGAGCGCGCGCGTGCTGTCGGAGAAGCCGAACCTTGTCTCGTGGGCGATGCGGAACCGCTCCTCGAGTTCGGCGCGGGTGCCGAAGGGTACCGCCAGGGCCGTGTCCGTGCCCTGGTAGCGCAGGTGTGCGGTCGCCACCACATCGATGCGATCGAACTTTCCCTGGCTTGCGACCTCGTTGCGGCATGACGTGGCGAGTGCCTCGATGTCACGGGCGAGCGCCGTGCAGCGCTCCGCGGACAGGATTGCCTCGACCGCCTGTTCGCGTCGGGCTTCGACCTGCGCGAGGCCCATGCCGAAGGCCGACAGGATCCCGGCATAGGGGTGGATCATGATGGTGCGGATGCCGAGTGCTGCCGCAACGCGACAGGCGAGTTGTGCGCCCGCCCCGCCAAAGCACTGGAGCGCATAGAGGCTGGCGTCAGCGCCCTCGGCGATCGAGATCTTCTTGATGGCTTCAGCCATGTTGGCGACAGCGATGTCGAGGAAGCCGTCGGCGGTTTCCTCGGGAGACTTGCCGAGCGTGCGTGCGAGGGTTGCGAATTCCTGCCTGACAACGGCCTCGTCGAGCGGTTCATCCGCGCAGGGACCGAAAACGCGGGGAAAGTGATCGGGCTGTATGCGTCCTACCATGATGTTCGCATCGGTCACGGTCAGCGGGCCGCCGCGGCGATAGCTGGCCGGGCCGGGATTGGCGCCCGCGCTCTCGGGGCCTACGCGCATGCGGGCGCCCTCGTAGAACAGAATCGATCCCCCGCCGGCTGCAACCGTATGAACGGCGAGCATGGGGGAGCGGATGCGCATGAAGCCGACTTCGGTCTCGAATGTGCGGTTGTAGGCGCCGTCGAACCGCGAGACATCGGTCGACGTCCCCCCCATGTCGAAGCCGATGACCTTGTCAAAGCCTGCCTGGCGTGCCGTTTCGGCCATGCCGATCACGCCGCCGGCAGGCCCCGAGAGAAGCGCATCCTTGCCGGAGAAATGGGCGGCTGTCGCCAGCGAGCCGCTCGAGCGCATGAAGCGCAGGCGTTCCCCGGCGATGGTGTCGCCCAGGGGACCGCTTACCTGCCCGACGTATCTCGCCAATACCGGGGACAGGTAGGCGTCGGCCAGCGTCGTGTGCCCGCGGCTGACGAATTTCAGGAGGGGGCTTACCTCGTGACTTGCCGAGACCTGCGTGAAGCCGATCCGGCGGGCGAGGGCCGCGATCACCTTCTCGTGCGCCGGATGGCGCCAGGCGTGCATGAGCACGATGGCGCAGGATTCAAATCCGTCATCGAGGGCGGCCTGCAGCGCGACCGCGGCTGCCGCCTCGTCGAGGGTCTCGAGTTCGGTGCCGGTTGCGTCAACGCGCCCGGCAATCTCGATGACACGGGAATAGAGCGGGGCAGGCCTGACGACTTGCCGGACGAAGAGCCGTGGCCGGTGCTGGTAGCCGATCTCGAGCTGGTCGGCGAGGCCGCGCGTCGTGACGAGGACAGTCCGTGCCCCCTTGCGCTCGAGAAGCGCATTCGTGGCCACGGTCGTTCCCATGTGGATCGCGGCAATGCGATCTTCGGGCAAAGGATCGCCTTGCCCCACGCTCATGACCCGCCGTATTCCTTCGACGGCAGCGTCGGCGTATTGTTCGGGGTTTTCGGAGAGCAGTTTCCGGGTCACCGGCTGGCCGTCGGGTCCGATGGCGACAATGTCGGTGAACGTGCCGCCGCGGTCGATCCAGATGTGCCAGCCCGGTGTGTCGGTCATCGCGTTTTCCACGTCGCTTCGCTAGTTTGGTCAGGTCAGGACGGAGCATATATGTCGATCTGGGGCAAGATTGCCGGGGCCGCGGCGGGCCTGATCCTCACGGGCGGGCCGCTGGGGGCGCTGCTCGGCGCCATCGCCGGCCACATGATGGTGGACCGCAGCGGCGGAAAGGCGAAGGGCCAGGACAAGGCGATCGGCCGTGACCGGGCGGAGGCGCGCCGGTCCGAGGCGGAAAATGGCCGCGAGCGGGACGAGGTCGCCTTCACGATCGGCGTGATCGCCCTTGCCGCCAAGCTGGCCAAGGCCGACGGGTCGGTGTCGCGCGATGAAATTGACGCGTTCAAGCGGGTGTTTCCTGTCCCGCCGGAGGAAGAGGCCAATGTCGGGCAGCTGTTCAACCTGGCCAAGACGGATGTCGCCGGCTTCGATGCCTATGCGCGGCAGCTTGCCTCGCTGTTCCGCGGCAAGCCTGCGGTGCTTGAAGACCTGCTGGACAGTCTTTTCATGATTGCCAAGGCGGATGACAACCTGCATCCAGGGGAACTCGAGTTCCTCAAGCATGTGGCCGACATCTTCGGCTTCTCGCGCACGCAGTTCGAGCGGATCCGCGCCTCTCATTTCGGTCCCGACCGCGAGGATCCGTACGTGATCCTCGGCGTCACGCGTGCAGCGAGCGATGCAGAGGTCAAGAAGGCCTACCACACGCTGATGAAGGAGAACCATCCTGACAGCCTCGTGGCGCGCGGCGTGCCGGCCGAGTTCGTGCGGCTTGCGACGGAGAAGGTTGCCGCGATCAACGGTGCCTACGAGATCATCAAGAAAGAGCGGGGGCTTGGCTGATGGCACCGGAGGAGATCGAGTCACCTGCAGCGCAGAGCCTGGGCAAGAAGGTCATCGCGACGGATCCGGCGCGCGGCTACATCAAGGCTTCCTATCATGCGGGCGAGAACTTCGTGAACCGGGGCGGGCGCATCTTCGGCGGGTATCTCTGCGCCATGCTGGATTCGCTGTGCGGACATGCGACGCGGCTCACGCACCAGCAACCCGACACGCCGCAGGTCACGCTCGAGTTGAAGACATCGTTCATCGGGCGGGCGGATGTCGGAACCTATATCGGTGAAGGATGGGTGCGCCATCGCGGCAAGTCGATCGCCTTTGCGGAGGCCGAGTTGCGCAACGAGGCCGGTGATGTCGTGGCCCGGGCGAGCGCGACGCTGAAGGTCGGGCTTTGATGCTGCGGATCGTCTCCCGTCCGTCGCCGAACTCCAACGAGCGCGTCGGCGAGGGCGTGCCCGACATGCTCATCCTTCACTACACGGGGATGCAGACCGGTGAGGCCGCGATGGCCAGGCTCACGGACCCGGCGGCACGGGTGAGTGCGCACTATACGGTCGAGGAAGACGGAACGGTCTTTGCGCATGTCGACGAGCGGCTGCGGGCGTGGCATGCGGGCGTATCGAGCTGGCGGGGCCACACCGATATCAACTCGCGCTCGATCGGCATCGAGATCGTCAACCCTGGACATGAGTTCGGGTATCGGCCATTTCCCGATGTGCAGATCGCAGCCGTGGTGGAGCTGAGCCAGGGGATCCTGTCGCGCCACCGCATTCCCGCGCGCAATGTTGTCGGGCATTCGGACGTGGCGCCGGCGCGCAAGGAGGATCCGGGGGAGCTCTTTCCATGGGCGCTGCTCGCGCGCGCGGGCATCGGGCTGTGGCCGGTCGCCCGCTCAGTTTCCGGGGACAGGCTGGTGCCGGGCCAGTCCGGCGATGCAGTCGCGGGCTTGCAGCGGCGCCTTCAGGCCTATGGCTACGGGATCGACGTGTCGGGTGCATTCGACGAGGCCACGCGGCTTGTCGTGGTGGCCTTCCAGAGGCACTTCAGGCCCTCGCGCCTGGACGGCGAGGCGGATGCGGAGACGCAGGCCCTGCTGGCGGACCTGCTTGAAAGGCTTGACGCCACGTCCTGACCTGCCATCTATGGAGCGAGCCAGAGGGCTGGATGATCGCTGGCGTGGCAACACGCTGGAGGAAAGTCCGGGCTCCACGGAAGCATGGTGCCGGGTAACGCCCGGCGGGGGCGACCCCAGGGATAGCGCCACAGAAAACAAACCGCCGTGCATGCACGGCAAGGGTGAAACGGTGCGGTAAGAGCGCACCGCGTCCTTGGCAACAAGGACGGCACGGCAAGCCCCGCCAGGAGCAACGCCAAATAGGGATGGCAGATGGGCTGTTTCCGGCTCGTCATCCGGGTCGGCGGCGCGAGGCGTCCGGTAACGGGCGTCCCAGAGGAATGGTCATCCATCTCCCGCGAGGGAGGGGACAGAACCCGGCTTACAGGCCCTCTGGCTCAATTCTTCGTTTGTTCGGTCCTGGCCCCCACATTTCGGGGCTCGGGGTTCGCTCGACGCGAGCCTTGGGGAACCGTTCCGTCTCCATTCTAAATCGGAACTATCCGTCTCTAATTACGGTGCGGGCGGTTTTCCACTGTCTGAAAGCGCTGTAAACCCTTGAAATTCCACGGCAAGGCGTTGACGCCCATCATTGCCCATGATATCCCATGAACCGCGTGTGCAGGCTTCTTGGCCTGCCAATGGGTTTGCCGGCGGCTCCCTTGTTCGGGGTGCCGATCTGTTTTGGGGACTTTCTGCCTTGGCCACCATGTTCCGTTCCTGCCCGTCGGCGAGGAGGTCGCGATGAAGTTCGCGCGCCCCTTCCTGTCGACGTTCGTGAACAAGGTGGACGCCAAGGGGCGGGTCTCGGTGCCGGCGCGTTTCAGGGACATCCTCGAGGCGCAGGGGGCCCGCGCGCTGTATGCGCGGGCGTCGACGTCGGGGCCTGCGATCGTGGCGGGCGGGCTTGCGTGGATGGAGCAGCTGCATGCGGAAGTGGCGGCGCATGATCCCTCGAGCGAGGTGCATGACGACTTTGCCTATGCGCTGCTCGGTGACACGGTGGAGCTTGGCCTCGATGGCGAGGGGCGTGTGGGGTTCCCGGACGAGCTGATGCGCCATGCGGGGCTTGATGGCGCGGCGGCCTTTGTCGGCATGGGTTCCTATTTCGAGATCTGGGAGCCGCGGGCGCTTGACGTGCGCAAGGTCCAGGCGCGCCGCGCGACTGCCGAGCGTCGCGGCCAGCTGCGCCTGCCTTCGCGCGAGGGTGGGAAATGAGCGAGACCATCCACCTGCCCGTGCTGATGGCCGAGGTTCTCGAAGCGCTTGCGCCGCGCGATGGGGAGACCATCGTCGATGGGACCTTTGGCGGGGGTGG
Source organism: Alphaproteobacteria bacterium (assembly GCA_018969785.1). GTDB lineage: Bacteria > Pseudomonadota > Alphaproteobacteria > Micropepsales > Micropepsaceae > SZUA-430. The sequence continues at coordinate 9,224 of JAGWXR010000035.1, read as the reverse complement.
CTATACGCGGGCGATCCTGCGGGCGGCCAACTGCAAGGTCATCGGCCTTGACCGCGATCCGGCGGCGATCGCGCGTGGTAAAGAAATCGTTAGGGAATTTCCGGGCAGGCTGACGCTCATCAACGGGACGTTCGGCGCGATGCGGGAAATGCTGACGGCGCAGGGTGTCGAGGCGGTCGACGGGATCGTGCTCGACCTGGGTGTGTCCTCCGACCAGCTCGAAGTCGCCGAGCGCGGGTTTTCCATCCAGCATGACGGGCCGCTCGACATGCGCATGGGTGACACGGGCATTTCGGCAGCGGGCGTCGTGAACAGCTATTCCGAGCAGGCGCTGGCCGGGATCATCTATGTCTATGGCGAGGAACTGAAGGCCAATGCGGTTGCGCGCGCCATCGTCGCGGCGCGGGGGCGGGGCGAGATCACGCGCACGGGCGAGCTTGCGTCCATCTGCGCGCGTGCCGTCGGGCGACAGGCGAGCGGCATCCATCCGGCCACGCGCACGTTCCAGGCGCTCAGGATCTATGTGAATGACGAACTTGGCGAACTGGCGCGCGGGCTGAATGCGGCGGAAGCGCTGCTGAAGCCGGGCGGGCGGCTGGTCATCGTGTCGTTCCATTCGCTCGAGGACCGGATGGTCAAGCGCTTCCTTGCCGAGCGGTGCGGCCGCACGGCGCAGGGATCACGCCACATGCCGGTGTCCCCGGAGAAGGTCGAGGCCTCGTTCGATGCCTGCGCGCGAAAGGCGGTCACGGCGTCGCGGGACGAGCTGCAGCGCAATGCGCGCTCGCGCTCGGCGAAGCTCAGGTTTGCGACGCGCACGCGCCAGCCTGCCATTCCCTTCGATGCGATCCGCGCCGGGGTTCTGCCGGAGGTGCGCGCATGAGGCGGGCGATCGGGTTCCTGGGGACCGTGCTCCTGATGATGCTCATCTTCGGGCTCTATACGGGCGTGCACGAGGTCAAGCAGCAGGAGAAGATGCTCAAGGAGCTTGACCTGAAGATCGCGCAGGAGGCCGAGCACATCCGCGTGCTCAAGGCGGACTGGTCCTATTTCAACCAGTCGGAGCGGCTCGAGGCGCTTGTCCGGCAGCGGCTGAAGCTGATGCCTACATCCCCGGGCCAGATCGTCATCATGGCCAACCTGCCCGAGCGTGGCGAGGCGGAGAAGCCCGGGGTGAAGACCGTGCAGCCGTCCGACCTGCCTTTCCGTGATACGGGCGCGCGCGGGCCGGGCGAGGCCGCGTCGGTTCCCTCGAAGGGGCCAACGACGCAGGTCGCCCCATGACGAAGGGCGAGATGCAGAACCGCAAGACGGATGCGCGCGGTGCGCTGGCCAAGACGCGCCAGCGCCTGTCGATCGCGATGACGGGGCTCCTTGTCGTGCTCACGCTGCTTGTGGGCCGGCTCTTCGAAGTGACGGTGCTGCGCGAACCGTCGATCGGGCGCAGCGCTGCATCGGTCAACGAGACATCCTATTACCGCGCCGACATCGTGGACCGACGGGGCGAGATCCTGGCGACCGACCTTCGCGGCGCGTCGCTCTTTGCGGATGCCCGCGTGATCTGGGATCCGGCCGAGGCCGCGCGCGAACTGGCGCGCGTCATTCCGGGCCTCGATGCCGAGACGGTCACGCGCAGGCTGTCCAGCCGCCAGGCCTTCGTCTGGATCAAGCGCAACATTCCGCCGGCGCAGCAGATGGCGGTGCGCGAACTTGGGCTGCCTGGCCTGCATTTCCGCGAGGAACCGCGGCGCGTCTATCCCAACGGGCGCACGGCCTCGCATGTGCTGGGCTATGTGAACGTCGACAATCACGGCCTTGCCGGCATCGAGCGCGGGATCGAGGACACGATCATCGAGCGGCGCAACAAGGGTGGCAGCGTCGAGCTGTCACTCGACCTGCGGGTGCAGCATGCGCTCGAGGATGAACTGGCCTCGGCGATGGCGCGCTTCCAGGCCAAGGCGGCCGCCGGCATCGTGATGGACGTCAACAACGGCGAGATCCTGGGGCTGAGCTCGAAGCCGGACTTCGATCCGAACGAGCCGGGCGCGGGGCAGAAGGATGCGCTGTTCAACCGGGCAACGCTTGGCGTGTTCGAGATGGGATCGACATTCAAGCTGTTCACGATGGCGGCAGCGCTCGATGCCGGCAAGGCCAGCGTCGCATCGACCTATGACGTGCGCGAGCCGATCACCGAGGGCCGGTTCACGATCCGGGATACGAATCCGCAGGACCGCGTGCTGACGATGCCCGAGGTGCTCATGCATTCGTCGAACATCGGCACGGTGATGATTGCGCGGCAGGCCGGGGTCGACGTGCAGCAGGCCTATCTGCGCCGGTTCGGCCTGCTCAACGCTGTTGCCTTCGAGATGCGCGAGGCGGGTGCGCCGCTGCTGCCGAAGACGTGGGGACCGATCGAGCTTGCGTCGACGTCCTATGGCTACGGGATCTCCGTGTCACCGCTTCATGTCGCGGCGGCGACGGCCGCGCTGGTCAATGGCGGGATCTACCACAAACCCACGCTGCTGAAGCGGGACAGCCGCGAAGTGGTGCCGCACACGCGGGTGCTGACAGCCGAGACGAGCGCGCGCATGCGCGAGATGATGCGCATGGTGGTTGCCAGCGGCACGGGCCGGCAGGCCGATGTGCCGGGGTATCCGGTTGCGGGCAAGACCGGCACGGCCGAGAAGCAGGCCGGCGGCGGCTATGACGAGACGCGGGTGCGGTCCTCGTTTGTGGGTGTCTTTCCGGCAAAAGCGCCACAATATCTCGTGCTTGTGCTGCTGGATGATCCGAAGCCCTCCCCGGAGACCAAGGGTCATGCGACGGCAGGCTGGACGGCGGCCCCGACAGCGGGCAAAGTCATTACCCGCATTGCACCGATGCTGAACGTGCCGGTCGCGCCGATCGAGGCGCCGGCCACGCCGCCGACGACGTTTGCATCCTACGAGGAACTACGCTGACGACATGCGCCTGAGCGCCCTGGCCGGACATGCTCCCTCGGGGGATGATCCTGACATTGCCGGATTGACTGCTGACAGCCGGGCCGTGAGACCCGGTTTTCTTTTCGCGGCACTGCCGGGTGCAAAGGCAGACGGCGCCGCCTTCGTCAGGGAGGCGGTGCAGCGCGGCGCCGCGGCGGTGCTGGCGGGCGAGGCCCTGCGCGGACAGGATCCTGGCGTGCCGGTTGTGATCGACGCCAATCCGCGGCTCCGGCTTGCGCTCATGGCCGCGCGGTTCCATCCCCGCCAGCCTGAAACCATCGTGGCTGTCACGGGCACCAACGGCAAGACGTCGGTTGCCTCGTTCACGCGGCAGATCTGGGCATTCCTCGGCCATCCGGCTGCGAGCTTCGGGACGGTTGGCATCGTGTCACCGAAAGGTGTGCGCGGGCTCAGCCACACGACGCCCGATCCCGTCGAGATCCACCGGCTGCTCGACGAGCTGGCGGGCGAGGGTGTCACACATGCGGCCTTTGAATCGTCCAGCCACGGCCTTGCGCAATATCGCGCCGACGGCGTGCGCCTGAAGGCGGCGGGCTTCACCAACCTGACGCGCGACCACCTTGATTATCACCATACGCTTGAAGCCTATGAGGCTGCAAAGTTGCGGCTGTTCACCGAAGTGCTGCCCGCCGACGGTGTTGCGGTCATCAATGCCGACGGCGCCGGGGCGCAGGCCTTCCTTGCGGCGGCGCGGCGGCGCGGCCTGCGCCTGGTCAGTGTCGGGGACCATGGCGAGGAGTTGCGCCTGGCTTCACGCGCGCCGGTCGGCGACGGGCAGCAGGTCAGCGTTTCCTGGGAGGGGCGCACCCATCATTTCCTGCTGCCCCTGGCCGGCGCCTTCCAGGCCTCGAATGCGCTGGTGGCGGCGGGGCTTGTGCTTGCCACCGGCGGGCCGGCCGAGGGCGTGTTTGCTGCGCTTGCCACGCTCGCCGGTGCGCCGGGACGCCTCGAGAAGATCGGGGTAACGGCCGCGGGTGTCCCTGTCTATGTGGATTACGCCCATACGCCCGATGCGCTCGAGACGGTACTCAGGGCGCTCAGGCCGCATGTGCGTGGCCGGCTCTGGGTGGTCTTCGGCTGCGGCGGCGACCGTGATGCCGGCAAGCGCCCGCTGATGGGTGCGGCCGCGCAGGCGCTGGCGGACCGGGTGATCGTCACAGACGACAATCCGCGTACCGAGGATGCGGGCCTGATCCGTGCGGCGGTGCTTGCGGGGGCGGCGGGTGCCATGGAGATCGGCGACCGGGCACGCGCCATTGCGGCGGCGGTTGGGGGCGCGGCTTCGGGCGATGTCGTCGTCATCGCGGGCAAGGGACATGAAGCCGGGCAGATCGTGGGGCGCGAGGTGCTGCCTTTCAACGATGCCGATGAAGTGCGTGCGGCGATTGCAGGAACAAGGACAGGCTGAGATGGAACCGCTCTGGACGCTCAAGACGATCGCGCAGGCCTGTGGCGTCTCCTGCGCGGGTGATGCCCCGGTCACCGGACTTTCCATCGACACGCGCACGCTTGCGCCGGGCGAATTGTTCGTGGCGCTGAAGGATGTGCGCGACGGGCACGACTTTGTGGCAGATGCGATCGGCAAGGGGGCTGCGGCGGCGCTGGTGTCGCGCGATGTCCCGGGGGTGCCGGGGGAACGGCTGGTGCGGGTGGGCGATACGCTCAAGGGTCTCGAGGCGCTGGCGCGGGCACGCCGGGCGCAGGTTTGCGCGCGCGTGGCCGCCGTGACCGGCAGCGTGGGCAAGACCAGCACCAAGGAGGCGCTGCGGCATCTCCTGTCGCTGCAGGCGCCGACGCATGCATCCGTTGCTTCCTACAACAACATGTGGGGCGTGCCGCTGTCGCTTGCGCGCATGCCGGTTGCCACGCGCTTTGGCATCTTCGAGATCGGCATGAACCATGCCGGCGAGATCACGCCGCTGACAGCGCAGGTGCGCCCGCATGTGGCGATCGTGACGATGGTTGCAGCGGTGCATCTGGAGAACTTCGCATCGGTTGCCGGGATTGCCGATGCCAAGGGCGAGATCTTCTCTGGGCTCGAGCCCGGCGGGATTGCCGTGATCAATGGCGACATCGAATGGACCGACCGGCTTGTCCGGCATGCGCGCGCCGCCGGCGCGCAGCGGGTCGTGACCTATGGGCGGGCGGCAAACGCCGACATCCGGCTTGAGGCGCAGTCGCTGCACGAAGAGCATTCGCAGGCCACGATCGTGCACCAGGGGCGCACGCTCAGCTACCGGATCGGGGCGCCGGGCGATCACTGGGTGATGAACAGCCTCGGCGTGCTGGCGGTGATCGAGGCGCTCGGGGGCTCGCTCGAGCAGGCAGCCTCGGACATGGGCAGCCTGTCGGCCCTTTCGGGGCGCGGCGCCCGGGAACGGCTCAAGGTCGGTGGCGGGACCTTCGACCTCATCGACGAGAGCTACAATGCCAATCCGCTCTCGATGGCCACGGCGATCGCCAACCTGGGGCGTGCCGTTCCAGGTCCCGGCGGGCGGCGGATCGCGGTCCTCGGCGACATGCTGGAGTTGGGCCCGCAGGCGCCGCAGCTACACGCCGGGATTGCCGAACCCCTGGCGGCACACGGGATCGACCTCGTCTTCCTCAGCGGGCCCCTGATGGGCAGCCTGTGGGAAAGCGTTGCCCAAACGCAGCGCGGGGGGTATGCAAGCGCGTCGAATGAAATCGCCAAGAAAGTCGCCGAGGCGGTGCGTCCTGGCGACATCATCATGATCAAGGGATCTTACGGATCGAAGATGCGTGTCGTGGTTGATGCCCTCAGGGCCTTGAACGCCACCCACCGGTCCTGATCGGGGAACAATGCTCTATCATCTGCTTGTGCCGCTGGCCGACACTTTCCAGTTCTTCAACGTGTTCCGCTACCTGACCTTCCGCACGGGCGGGGCGATCATGACGGCGCTCGTCATCGCGTTCCTCATCGGGCCGGCGCTGATCCGCTGGCTCAAGGTCAAGCAGGGCAAGGGCCAGCCGATCCGCGAGGACGGTCCGCAGCGCCACCTGCTGGAGAAGAAAGGCACGCCGACGATGGGCGGGCTCATGATCCTGATCGCGCTGTCGATCTCGACGCTGCTCTGGGCGGACCTGACCAATCCTTACGTCTGGATCGTGCTTGGCGTGACGTTGAGCTTCGGCCTGCTGGGGTGGTGGGATGACTATCTCAAGGTTTCGAAGCGTTCGCCCGATGGTGTCTCCGGCCGGGTCAAGCTTGTCTGGCAGTCGGTCGTGTCGATTGCCGCCACGATCGCGATCATGGAATTGCACAAGCTTGCTCCCGGGCCGCAGCCCCTCTCGGGCGCCGTCGCGATCCCGTTCCTGAAGGACGTTCTGGTCGCGCTCGGGCCGTTCTTCATCATCTTCGGCCTGCTCGTCATCGTGGGGGCCTCGAATGCGGTCAACCTGACGGACGGGCTTGACGGGCTTGCAATCATGCCGGTCATGATTGCGGCGGCCAGCTTTGCGCTGATCTGCTACATCGTCGGGCGCGCGGACTACACGACCTACCTGCAGATCCACTTCGTCCCGGGCACCGGCGAACTTGCGGTCCTGTGCGGGGCGCTCGTGGGCGCGGGACTGGGGTTCCTGTGGTACAACGCGCCGCCGGCGATGGTGTTCATGGGCGATACCGGATCGCTGGCGCTGGGCGGCCTGCTCGGGGCAACGGCCGTTGCCATCAAGCACGAGATCGTGCTTGGCATCATCGGCGGGCTGTTCGTGCTTGAAGCCATGTCGGTGATGATCCAGGTGATCTCGTTCAAGCTGACCGGCAAGCGCGTTTTCAAGATGGCGCCCATCCACCATCACTTCGAGCAACTGGGCTGGCGCGAGCCCACGATCGTCATCCGCTTCTGGATCATTGCGGTCGTGCTGGCGCTCATCGGCCTGTCGACGCTGAAGATCCGGTGACGGTGTGATCGGGGTCGATTGCTACCGCGGCAAGACGGTTGCGGTCTTCGGGCTTGCGCGTTCGGGCATCTCGTCGGCGCTGGCGCTTGCCGCAGGCGGCGCCGAGGTGCTGGGCTGGGATGACAAGGCGCCTGCGCGGCAGGCGGCCGAGGCGGCCGGGGTGCGGATCGTTGACCTCAACGGGATCGACTGGCAGGGCGTGGCGGCCCTCGTGCTGAGCCCGGGCGTGCCGCTGACCCATCCGGCACCGCATCCCTTCGTGTTGAAGGCCCGCGACGCGCGCAGCGAAATCATCGGCGATGTCGAACTGTTCTTCCGGGCGGTGCGCGGGAGCGAGGCCGGCCGGAATGCGCGGATCGTCTGCATCACGGGCACCAACGGCAAGTCGACGACCACGGCGCTGACCGGCCACATGCTGCAGCAGCTGGGCTTCGATGCCGAGGTCGGCGGCAATATCGGCAAGCCGGTCCTCGACCTGGCGCCGCCAACGGCAACCCGCGCCTATGTGCTGGAGCTGTCCTCGTTCCAGATCGACCTCACGCCGTCGCTGCATCCGGACGTGGCGGTGCTGCTGAACGTGACGCCCGACCATCTCGACCGGCATGGCACCATGGAGAACTATGCCGCGGTCAAGGCGCGGATCTTCTCGCGCCAGGGGCGCGGTGATCATGCCGTGATCGGCGTCGACGACGACTGGTGCGCGCGGATCGCGACGCGGCTTTCGGCGCAGGGCGATGTCAGCGTGCTGCCCGTATCGGTCGGTCGGGTGCTGGGCCGCGGTGTCCACGTGATCGACGGCGTGCTCTACGACGCGACCGGTGCCACGTCGCGCAAGGTGCTGGACCTTCGGACCCTGTCGCACCTGCCGGGGGCGCATAACTGGCAGAACCTCGCGGTTGCCTATGCCGCGGTCAAGCCGCTGGTGCGCGATGCCGGGACGATCGCCGCGACGATGCCATCGTTTCCCGGGCTTGAGCACCGGATCGAGACGGTCGGCATGCTCAAGGGCGTCCGGTTCGTGAATGACTCCAAGGCGACCAATGCCGACGCGGCGGCACGGGCGCTGGCCTGCTTCGAGGGCATCCACTGGATTGCCGGTGGCAAGGCGAAGGAAGGCGGGATCGAGAGCCTCGAGCCGTTCCACCCGCGCATCCGGCGCGCGTACCTGATCGGGGCGGCGATGGACAGCTTTGCAACAACGCTTGCCGGGCGCATCGAGAGCTTCAAGGCGGGCACGCTGGCGGTGGCGATGCGCGAGGCCTACGGGGATGCGAAGGCTGCCGGGGGCGGGGTGGTGCTGCTGTCGCCGGCCTGCGCCTCGTTCGACCAGTTCCGCGATTTCGAGGACCGCGGGGAGGCCTTTAAGAAAATCTTCAGGATGATTGCCGAAGAAGAAAAGGCGTAAGGAGAACCCCATGGCCTTGCTGTCGCGCACCGACCAGAGCGTGATTTCCAACTGGTGGTGGACCGTCGACCGGTGGTCCCTGGTGGCCATCGTCACGCTGATTGTCTCGGGTGTGCTCCTGGCGCTTGCGGCGAGTCCGGCGGTTGCAGGCCGGATCGGGCTTGATCCGTTCTATTTCGTCTTCCGGCAGCTGAGTTTCGTCGCTCCGGCGCTGGTCATGATCTTCATCATGTCGCTGTGCGGCCCCCGCGATGTGCGGCGGGTTGCCCTCGGGATCTATGGCGTGTCGGTGCTGCTGATGGTGCTGGCGCTGTTCGTCGGGCCCGAGATCAAGGGGGCGCAGCGCTGGCTGCAGTTCGGGCCGTTCTCGATCCAGCCCTCCGAGTTTGCAAAGCCTGCGTTCGTCGTGCTTTCGGCTGCGGCGCTGGCCGAAGCAAACCGGACGCCGGGGTTCCCGGGGCTTGCGGTGGCGTGCGCGCTGTTTGCGTCAGTCGCGGGGCTCCTGGTGTTGCAACCCGATTTCGGGCAGACGCTGCTCCTGTCGCTGGTGTTCGTGGCGCTGCTGTTCCTTGCGGGCCTGCGCTGGTACTGGCTTGCGGCGTTTGGCGGGCTGGGGCTTGCGGGCAGTGCCGCGGCCTACATGCTGGTACCGCATGTGGCCAGCCGCATCGACCGCTTCATCAATCCGGATGCGGGTGACCGGTTCCAGGTCAATACGGCGCTCAATGCCTTCATGCATGGGGGCATCACGGGCGTCGGTCCGGGCGAGGGCGAACTGAAGTTCCGGTTGCCGGATGCCCATACCGATTTCATCTTCGCGGTCGCTGCCGAGGAGTTCGGCCTTGCGGCGTGCATGCTTCTCATCTTCCTGTTCGGCATCATCGTATGGCGGG
>JAGWXR010000034.1 GCA_018969785.1 Alphaproteobacteria bacterium | reverse complement strand
CAAGCTTCTGAGAGCCACGTGGCTTGGATACTACCGGGGCAAGACGGGTCGTTACATCGTGGAAAAGCGGCAGTCCCTTCGGTTCCTGTTCGACATCAACAACTCGATGGACAAGTGGACACTCGCGTTTGGCGACTATGAGCGCGAGCAGTACTCGGAATTGCTCCGGCGCTCAGCGGAACTCAAGAAGCGGCTCAACAAGCGCATGACGTTCCTCGACGTTGGTGCGCATTGGGGATGGTACGGCCTCATGGCCTACAAGTCGGGCCTGTTTGAGCGCATTGCCTGCTTCGAGCCGGACCCGACAAACATGGGCCAACTGCAGGCGAACCTGTTCCTGAATCGGCTGAGTAGCCGCATCGAGGCCGTTCAGGCCGCGGTTTCAGATGTCGACAGCTACGTACAGTTTGAGGCGGCGTCCGCCGAGCAGGACCACCGGACAACGACCAAAGTACAGGAGCCCGGCGAAACGCATCATGGTGAGTTGATCCGGGTCCGGTGCCTTGCCCTGGACACCTGGCTCAATGCCGCCGACGAAATCATTGTGCTCAAGATCGACGTCGAGGGACATGAAGACAGCGTGCTTCGTGGCGCCGCCAAGACACTTGCTAACAATCACTACCTGATCCAGATCGAGGTCTTCGAGCAGTTCCGCGAAGCGGTTTTTGCCCAACTGGGCGCTCTTGGATACCAACCGGTGTGGAACCTCAATGACGACTTCATCTGCGCGAAGGCGTAGACGGCGCCGTACAAGGCTGCACCGGCTCGACGGAAAACGGGAGGGTCGATGCCCTAAGCGCGGGCTGCTGCGACCAGATCCGGCGGCATTGCCTCACCTTCCATCAGCGCGATGACATCCTCGAGCTTCAGGGTCTCTGACTTGTCGGAGCCAAGCCGGCGCAGCGAGAGGGTGCCGTCTTCGGCTTCCTTTCGTCCGGCCACAAGGATGAAGGGCACCTTGGCCAGCGAGTGCTCGCGGACCTTGTAGTTGATCTTCTCGTTGCGCAGGTCCGTCTCAACGCGCAGGCCCGCGAGCTTCAGGCGGGCGGCCACCTCGCGCGCGTAACCGTCCACATCGTTGACGATGGTGGCGATCACCGCCTGCACCGGCGCGAGCCAGAGCGGGAACTTGCCGGCGTAGTGCTCGATCAGCACGCCGACGAAACGCTCCATCGATCCCAGTACCGCGCGGTGCAGCATGGCCGGGCGCTTGCGGGTGCCGTCTTCGGCGACATATTCGGCCTCGAAGCGTTCGGGCAGGTTGAAGTCGACCTGCACGGTGCCGCACTGCCAGCCCCGCCCGATGGCATCGAACAGCGTGAACTCGAGCTTGGGGCCGTAGAAGGCGCCTTCGCCGGGGTTCAGCGTATAGGGGATGCCCATGCGCCTGCAGCCTTCGGCGAGATCATGCTCGGCTGCGTCCCAGACTTCGTCCGAGCCGATGCGGTTCTCGGGCCGCGTCGACAGCTTGACCTGTACGTTCTCGAAGCCAAGCTCGCGGTAGGTCTCGAAGATGAGGCGGCTTGCGCCGATGACCTCGTCCACCATCTGCTCGGGCATCATGAAGATGTGGGCATCGTCCTGCGTGAAGCCGCGCACGCGCATGATGCCGTGCAGCGCGCCCGAAGGCTCGTAGCGATGGCAGGCGCCGAACTCGGCCATGCGGATGGGCAGGTCGCGATAGGACTTAAGGCCCTGATTATAGATCTGCACGTGGCCCGGACAATTCATGGGCTTGATGGCGAGCGTACGCTTTTCGTCTGCCACTTCGGCCTGGAACATGTTCTCGCGGTACTTGGCCCAATGGCCCGACCGTTCCCAGAGCGTGCGGTCGAGCAAGAGCGGGGTCTTGACCTCGACATAGTCGTTCTTCTCGATCTTGCGACGGACATAGGCTTCGAGCGTGCGCCAGAGCGTGTGGCCCTTGGGGTGCCAGAAGACCTGGCCGGCGGCCTCTTCCTGGACGTGGAAGAGGTTCATCTCGCGCCCGATGCGGCGATGATCGCGCTTCTCGGCTTCCTCGATGCGGCGCAGGTAGTCGTTCAGTTCCTTCTCGTCACGCCAGGCGGTGCCATAGATGCGCTGGAGCTGCGCATTGTTCTGGTCGCCACGCCAATAGGCGCCCGAGATTCGGGTCAGCTTGAAGGCATTGCCGATCTTCGACGTCGACATGAGATGCGGGCCGCGGCACAGGTCATGCCAGTCGCCGTGGTAATAGACCCTGATTTCCTCGTCGCCGGGCAGGTCGCGGATGATCTCGGCCTTGTAGGTCTCGCCCAGTGCGAGGAAGTGGCGTACCGCCTCGTCGCGGCTCCAGACCGTGCGGCGCGTGGGCAGGTCCTTCAGGACAAGCTCGCGCATCTTCGCCTCGATCTTCGGCAAATCGTCGGGGGTGAAGGGTTCGTTGCGCGCGAAGTCGTAGTAGAAGCCGTCCTCGATGTTGGGGCCAATCGTGACTTGTGTCCCCGGATAGAGCGCCTGCACGGCCTGAGCGAGGAGATGGGCCGTGTCGTGCCGGATCAGGTCGAGGGCGTCGTCGCTCTTGCGGGTGACGATCTCGAGGCGCGCGTCGGCTTCAATCGGCCAGTCAAGATCCCTCAGGTCGCCGTTGACCTTGACGGCCAGGGCGGCCTTGGCAAGGCCGGGCCCGATCGAGGCGGCGATGTCTGCCCCGGTGGTGCCACGCGTCACCGTTCGCACCGCTCCGTCAGGCAGGGTGATACGGATCTCGTTGGCAGCGCTGGCAGACACGGGGGCTACTCCTGATGGAAAAACGCGCCAAACGGCGCGCTGGAGCCGGGAGATTGGGGAGGCGGCTGGCTTAAGTCAAGAAAGGCCGGCGCCATGGGCTTGCGGCTTTTCCGTCAGCCCTGGCCCTGCTGATCGCGCTTTCGCCGCTCGGCTTCCATGGCGTCTGCCTCGTACATCTTCGCGTCGCGCAGCCAGCGGCCCATCGCCGAGACATGGGCAAGGATGAGGCCATAGAGCCCGGCCCGCCAGAAGCCGCGACCGATATAAGCCTTCAGGAAGTAGAACGGCTTGGCGAAGATCACGCGGAAGATGATCGTAGCCATGCCCTTCTTCTTGCGGCCGACCTTGGCCATGCTGGTGCTGCCGCGGTTGTACTTCTCGAGCAGTTGCTCGATATCGCGGAACGAGTGGTGCAAGAGGACGCCCCTGAGCTCGCCCACCTCGACATTTTCAGGGACGATCATCTGGTCCCATGCCTTGTCGGCCGGCATGCGCACCACGCGCCGGTCGTAGAGCTTCGTGCGCTCGATGACACGGATGTTGTACCAGGGCTCGCCGAAGGGCGGAGCCGTGATGAGCCGGAAGCGCCAGGCGGGCTTCGACGGTGGGCCGTCGACAAACAGGGCTGCTATTTCTGCGGCGAGCTCGGGGGTGACGACTTCATCGGCATCAAGGTCGAGGACCCAGTCATGGGAACAGGCGTCCTCGCCCTTGCGCTTCTGGAAGCCCCAGCCCAGCCAGGGCTGGTCAACGATGCGGGCGCCGGCGGCGCGGGCGATCTCGAGCGTCCGGTCCTTCGAGCCGCTGTCGATGATGACCACCTCGTCCACAACGGTTAACGCGCTGTCGATGACGGATTTCAGGAGGCGTTCTTCATTCAAGGTTCGGATGTAGCAGGATACAGGTGCCTTCCTGACAGGCTGCCGTGCCTCTGGGCTCGTGGACATCGCCATCCGCTTCCGGTAACTCAATTTTGCAATGATGCGCGGGCCCCGACGGACGATGCAGCCGGGTTCCGCAGAATGCGAGAGTTCTATCGGAGATCCATGCCTCCCTCAAGCAGGTTGCCTTTCCTGTCACATGCGGACCGGGCCAGCGGACGCCGCCGCTTCGACCCTGGACATGCGTTGCCCGGATCGCGCGTGGAGCGCCCTGTGACCGGCTCGCATGGCTCGGTCGAGATCGCGGTCATTGATGCTGCCTGCCCGCCATTTGCCGGGGACAGCCTGTCGAGGAGGCTGCCCCATTCCAAAGGCTCCCTTTGGTGCACCACGGACGTTGGCGCCTGCGTCAGGTCTGCGCTGGAAGCGGGTGCTGCAGGATGACCGTGCCACCCACCGTTTCCGTCTTCATGCCATCGTACAATGGCGACCGCTATCTGGAAGCGGCTGTTCGCTCGATCCTTGACCAGACTTTCCGGGACCTTGAGCTCGTCGTTGTCGATGACGGAAGCCAGGAGTCGACGCGGGCCATCCTTCACCGGCTGGCTGCAAGCGACAATCGGCTCAAGGTGCATGTGTGCGAGCATCGGGGCCTTGTCGGTGCGCTCAACCATGCAATCTCGCTGTGTCGTGGCAGGTATCTTGCGCGCATGGACCATGACGACATTTCCGTTCCCGACCGGATCGAGCGTCAGGTGCGCTACCTCGAGGCACATCCGGATGTGGTGGCCTGTGGCAGCGAGATCCGGCGCATGGATGCCGAGGGGCGCCTTGCCCGTTATCCCAAGCGCCGGCAGCGCCGGCTCGAGCACCGGCCGGACCTCGTGCCGCCGCGCGTGCAGTGGATGCCGGGGCCCACGCCGATGTTCCGCGCCGAGGCGCTTCGGCGCGTCGGTGGCTATCGTCCGCAATTCCTTGCATCGGAGGATCGGGACCTGTGCTGGCGGTTGGGCGAAGTCGGACCCTGCGTGCGGCTGGAAGATCCGCTGCTGCAGTATCGGGGGCATTCGGCGAACACGAGCCTCCTGCAGCGGCGCACACAATTGTTCTCTCACGTGCTGGGTGATCTTTCTGCAATCGCGCGCCATCATCGCCTCGATGACAGCGCGATCGTGGCTGCCATTGTGCCGGGCGGCGATTACCTGCCCCATGTCGAAGCGTATCGCCGCCTGCTCGCAGGGCATTATCCCGTCGACACGTACTGGCTGCTGTTCCTCGCGCGGCAAAATGCCTGGTCCATCGGCGGCTTTGCGCGCGGGCTGGACTTCAGGCGCGCCGCACTGGAACACTGGCGCACGCGGCCCTTCGACGTTCAGCGCCTCTGGGTTGCCTTCCGCGCGTGGCGGGCGGTCAGCCGGGCGGGTTGCGACGCAGCAGCGGCCTAGGCTTGCGCGCGCCATGGCGCTCCACGGCAGGCTGGCAGTCGCCTCAGCCCTTTCTGCCGATCCGCTCGTAGACTGCAAGCGTGGCTGCGCACATGGCCACGACGGTGTACTGTCCCAGCACATTGGAACGCTGGGCTGCGGCCATGCTCGTGCGAATGTCGGCGGTGAGCGCCCGCGCCTTTGCGAGGGCGGCAGAAAGCTCATCCACGCTTCCGGGATTGAAGAGGAATCCTGTCGTCCCGTCGCGCACGGTCTCGGTCTGGGCGCCGAGGCGGGAGGCGACAAGGGGCTTGCCCATGGCCTGCGCCTCCACGGCGACGCGGCCGAAGGCTTCGGGCTCGATTGACGGGGCCACGATCACGTCGGCGGCCATGAAGGCGGCCGGCATGTCGCTGCAGTGACCGGGTATTCGCGTATTTGCCTCGAGGCCTGCGGCGGCGATTGCTGCGCGCAGTTCGGCGAGGTAACCGTCGCGCTCCTGCGCGTCACCGGCGAGGACAGCGATGAAGTTGCGGTCCGGCAGGCGGGCCAAGGCCGCGATGAAGTCAAGCTGTCCCTTCCATCGCGTGAGGCGGCCGGGGAGCAGGATGACGGGTGACGTGCCCTCGAGGTTCCACTGGCGGCGGATGGCGTCGATGCGCTGCGCGGTGACATGGGCCGGGGTGAAGGCGTCGATGTCGATGCCGCGCGGGATCACGTCGATGCGCTCAAGCGGTACATGATGCTCGCGGCTGACATGTGCTGCGGTGAAGGCGGAATTCGCGATGATCGCGTCACCACGCGTCATGATCGCGTTGTACCAGCGCTTCAGCGGATTTCGTGCGTTGTAGATGCCATGGTAGGTCGCCACGTAGCGGCAGTTCGCCATGCGGGCCGCGCGCCAGGCGCTCCAGGCTGGGGCGCGCGAGCGGGCGTGCAGGATGTCGATCCCTTCGGCCTGGACCAGCCGGGCAAGGCGCGTCGCATTCGTGAGGATGCGCCACGGGTTCTTCGTCGCGAAGTCGCCGATGACAAGCGTGGCGCCCTTGGACTGCGCCTCGGCGGCAAGCCGACCACCTTGCGTCGCAATCCAGGACTGACCGCCCGCGGCGACCACGGCGGCTGCAACATCCACGGCCGTGCGCTCGGCACCGCCGGCGTCGAGCGCCGGGATCACCTGCACGACACGAAGCGGCCTTGAGGATGCGGGCGGTGCGGACATCAGGCGGGTCCCGCGTTGTCGAGGGTGCGAAGCAGGCCTGATAATCCCTCGCGATAGGTGGGCCATGCAAGCCTGACGCCGAGTTCCAGCCTGATGCGGTCGTTCCGGACGCGCTTGGATTCCTGGTAGAAGCCTGCGGCCATCGGGGACAGGGTCGCGCGTACGGCCTCATACTCCTCGAGCGGCGGCGGGGCGATGCCCAAAAGGCCGGCTGCGTAGGCGACCACTTCCTGCGGTGGCGCCGGCTCGTCATCGCAGACGTTGAAGATGCGGGATGGCGGTTTCCTCTCCATCGCAGCCTCGAGCACGCTGGCGATGTCGTCGACGTGGATGCGCGAGAAGACCTGTCCGGGCTTCATGATGCGCCTTGCCGTTCCCTCGCGCAGAGAGACGAGCTGGTTCCTGCCGGGTCCATAGATACCGGCCAGGCGGAAGACGTTGACGGGTACGTTCGCCGCCCTGCCCCAGGCGAGCCATGCCTGTTCGGCCTCGACGCGCCGGCGCGTCCTGTCGGACAGGGGCTGCACGGGCGTGTCCTCGTAGACCCAGCCGCCCTGGTGGTCGCCATAGACGCCTGTCGTGGACAGGTAGCCCGCCCAGGCAATGGTTTGGCATGCGGCGCGCAGGCGGTCTGCCAGCACCGCGAGGACGGGGTCGCCCGTTTCCGACGGCGGCGCGCTGATCAGCAGGTGCAGATCGGGCTCGCGGAGCATGCCGGAGGTCTCGAGCGTGTCCAACGTGCAGGCGTCAAATCCCCTGCCCGCCAGTTCCCTGATGCGCGTGTCCGAGCGCACTGTTCCCAGAATGCGCCAGCCCGCCGCCCGTCGCCTTTCTGCCAGGGCCTCAGCACAAAATCCCATTCCGAAGCACAACAGTGCCGGCATTGTGGCGCCTTTCCAACCTTACCGGTGTTTAACACTTGAATTTGACGCCGCCGCGGTTGAATCTGTTGCCATGTTCATCCCGATCCTCGCGGCTGGCGCGCTTGTCGTGTCTAGCACGTTTTCATACCCGCAATGCCTGCAGAGAAGCGAGCGCCAACCGGCGGAAGCGCTCGAGATGGCCATGAATGCACTCGTGGACGGCGAGGATCCGACGGCCGAACACTGTGCAGCGGTGGCGCTTGTGGGGCTCAAGCAGTACGCGGAGGCGGCGCGCCGGCTCGACGCGCTGGCGCGCAAGGGATCGGCTGGCGATACCGAGATGCGGGCCGAGCTTCTCAACCAGGCGGGAAATGCTTGGCTTCTTGCTGGCCAGGCCGAGTTCGCCGCTGCGTCTTTCACGGCGGCGATCGGGCTGATGCCCGGCGAGTCGCTGCACCTGATCGACCGGGCGCGGGCGTGGGGCGCACAGAAGAAGTGGTCGCAGGCCGAGACGGATCTTTCCACGGCACTCGTGGCGGACCCCGGCAATGTCGAGGCCCTTGTCCTGCGCAGCAGTGCCAGGCGCGCGATGAAGAACCTCCAGGGTGCCAAGGGTGACATCACGCAGGCGCTGATACTCGAACCGGAGAATGTCGAGGCGCTGGCCGAGCGCGGGCTGATACGGGCCGCCAACGGCGATCGCAATGGCGCGCGGCAGGACTTCCTCAAGGTGCTCGAGAAGGCGCCGAACGGACCGGCGGCGGCCAGTGCGCGCCGCGAGATCGAGCGGCTCGAAGTCAAGAAGAGCCGCTGACGGCGCGCCATTCCTCAAGGACGCCTGGGTCCTGTTCCCGTGGCTGATGCGTCCGCGCGAGGGCTGCCCACTCCGTGTCCGTGCAGAGGCGCGAGAGCGCCCAGACGGCGCATCCCCTGACCAGTGCCGCGGGGTCATCCAGAAGCCGTGTCACAAGAGGCACGAGGCTGCGGTCGCCCGAATTTCCGGTGGCCACGAGCACGTTGCGCAGGAAGCGGTCCCGGCCGATGCGCTTGACCGGTGAACCGCGGAACCTTTCCCTAAAGGCCGCGTCGTCGAGCTGCAGGAGTACCTGCAGATCGTTCGACGTTCCGGCCTCGCGCGGCTGGTAGGCCTGCTCGGTGGTGGCGGTGGCAAACTTGTTCCAGGGACACACGGCGAGGCAGTCATCGCAACCATAGATGCGGTTGCCCATCAGGGGACGCAGGTCACGGTCGATGGCCGCCTTGTGCTCGATGGTCAGGTACGAGATGCAGCGGCGCGCATCGAGCCGGTACGGTGCCACGAAAGCCGATGTGGGGCACGCATCGAGGCAGCGCGAGCAGGTGCCGCAGTGATCCTCCATGGCAGCATCGGGTGCGAGGTCGAGCGTGGTCAGGATCACGCCGAGGAACAGCCACGAGCCATGGTCACGACTGACCAGATTGGTGTGCTTGCCCTGCCAGCCGAGGCCTGCAGCCTGGGCCAGCGGCTTTTCCATGAGCGGGGCCGTGTCCACGAACACCTTCACGCCGGCGCCATGGCGCGCCGCGATGTGCCTTGCGACATGCTTCAGCCGCGGCTTCATGACATCGTGATAGTCCTTGCCCTGCGCGTAGACCGACACGACGCCACGGCCCCTGTCCTCAAGTGCGCGCAGCGGATCGGTCGCCGGGGCGTAGGAGTGACCGAGGACAATCGCGCTCCTCGCATCGGGCCAGAGGTTTTGCGGGTCTGCACGCTCGTTCCGGCGCGCCTCAAGCCAGCCCATGTCGCCGTGGAACCCTGCCTCGAGGAAGGCTGCGAGTGCTGCACGCGCGTCATCGGACTGGCGTGCTGGTGCAAAGCCGACGGCATCAAAACCCTGCGCGAGGGCGGCGGACCGGATCTCGGCCACGGGGTCGGCGGTCATGCGGCGTCCTGTCAGAAATCGAGATCCGCATAATGGGCCACGGGCGCAAAGCCGGGAAGCGTTTCGTTCAGGAGCGGCCGGAAGGAGGGCCTGCTCTTGATCCGGGCATACCATTCGCGCGTCGCCGGGCACGCCTGCCAGGGCACGTCGCCGAAGTAATCAAGGCAGGACAGGTGCGCGGCAAGAGACAGGTCGGCAATGGTTGTGGCGTCCACAAGTGAGCCCTCGCGCTCGACCTGCTGCTCGACCTGGGCGAGGCAGGTACGCAGCACGGCAAGGCTTGCCTTCAGGGCTTCGGGCCCCCCGGTGACCGCACGGCCGTGGCGCGCGAGCACGCGCTCTTGCAGGACAATGTCGGTGACCGAGCGCCAGAGGGGACCGTCCAGCCAGTTCGACCAGCGCCGCGCCTGGGCGCGCGCCAGTGGTGAGGCGGGCATGAGGCGCGGCTCGGGCTCAATCTCGTCGATGTACTCGGCGCAGGCGCCGGCGTCCGTCATTACCGTGCCGTCGGGCAATTCGAGGCGGGTGAGTTCCTCGACCGGGATTGCACCTTCCCATGGGCGCAGGGGCACCACGGCGAAGCCGAGATGTTTCTCGGCAAGGGCCAGTCGCAGCTTCCTGCCAAACGGGGACAGTATGAAATCATGAACGCGAAACATCGGCTTGCGGATGATAGGAGAGCGGCAGGCCTGCGCTCAAGGCCTTGCGCAGCGATCGATGCCGTTCAGGTCAACGCTCTGGGCTCGCGCGGAAATTGTATAGCTGCGGCTATTCACGTAAGGGCCCGGCGGATTGGCCCGGTAGCGCCGGGGGTTTGGCAGGATTGCCGCAAGGCGGGCCGCTTCCAGGCGGGTGAGCCGCGCGGCGGGCTTGCCGAACCATTTTCGTGCCGCTGCGTCCGCGCCGAAGACGCCGGGGCCCCACTCGATCACGTTCAGGTAGACCTCCATGATGCGCCGCTTTGGCCAGAGTGCCTCGATCAGTACCGTGAACCAGGCCTCGAGGCCCTTGCGCACCCACGAGCGGCCGGACCAGAGGAACACATTCTTGGCTGTCTGCTGGCTGATGGTTGAAGCGCCGCGCAGGCGCTCCCCGCGCCTGGCCTCCTTCCAGGCGTCCTGCATGCCCTTGAAGTCGAAACCCCAGTGGCGACAGAACTCGGCGTCCTCGGAGGCAATCACCGACCTGATGAGATGGGGAGAGATCTGTTCGAGCGGGACCCAGTTCCGGGAGACTGACTGGCCGGCGAAGACGCCCTCGCCGAGCATCAGCATGGTCGTCGGGACCGGCAGCACGCGGTAGACAAGCGTCAGCAGGAGAGAAAAGGCGACGGCACCGGCCGCAAGCCTCGGGATGTAGAAGAGAAGGTTCTGCCAGATGGTGCCGCGGTTCCATGTCCAGCCCGCGGACTGGCCTGCGGGCGCAGCCTCCGGCGCTGCCTGTGGTGCGGGTGTTGTTCCCGCGTCGCCGATCGCCTCGCTGGACATGGCCTGCTTGCGTCCGATCAGCGTGTAGCCTGCGGCTTCCACGGCTTCGGCAATCGCCTCGTCGGTGACATAGTCCGCCGTCCGGACGATCAGGAGCTGGTGCTCGAAATCGACGATGGCCTGCTGGATACCCGGCACCGACATCAGGACCTGCTCGGCGCGCGCTGCCCCGTCTGCGTCGTCGAGACCGGCGACCCTGAAGCGGCGTATTTCAACGGGCGTACGTGATTCCCCCATGGCTGCTTCTTAAGCGGGGGCGGCAGCACAGTGCAAGGCGCGGCCAGGCCTGCGCGTGCAGGCCCGGCCGTTTTTCACGGCTCAGGCGATTGCGGTGGCCTTGCGGTCGCTCAGAGGCTGTTTAAGCCGGTTCACCATCTCCTTGGGGCAGACCTGCCAGAAGCGCGGGCGCTCGGTTTCCCACTGGCCCAAGATGCGCCGTGCGTGACGCGATCCTGTTTCGGCGACATGTTCCTCGATCAGCGAGACGAGCAGGTCGTTCCACCAGGCGGAGTCGATGCGCTGCCAGATCACGCTATCGGGGTTCACCCTTATGCCGAATTCGCCAGGAGGGTCGTAAACAAAGGCCATGCCGCCGGTCATGCCGGCGGCGAAGTTGTCGCCGACGTTGCCGAGGATCACGGCGACGCCACCGGTCATGTACTCGATGCCGTTTGAGCCACAGCCTTCCACCACCGCATGGGCGCCGGAGTTGCGAACGGCAAAGCGCTCGCCGGCCTGACCCGAGGCAAACAGCTTTCCTGCGGTCGCACCGTAGAGGACGGTATTGCCGATGATCACGTTTTGCTCGCTTTCGAGCAGGCTTGACACCATGGGCCTGACGACAATCGTTCCGCCCGAGAGGCCCTTGCCCACGTAATCGTTCGCATCGCCATAGAGCTTGAGCTTGACGCCCTGCACCGCGAAGGCCCCGAGCGACTGGCCGGCTGAACCCGTCAGCTTGACCGTAAGCTGGCCGTGGTTCAGTCCCTTCATGCCGTACTTGCGCACGATATGCGAAGACACGCGCGTGCCGATGGCGCGCATCGTGTTGCGCACCGTGTAGGTGAGCTGCATCTTCTCGCCATCCTCGAGAAGGCGTGCTGCGTCCTTCACGATCTTCTGGTCGAGCGTGTCGGGTACCTCGTTGCGCCCCTCGATCGTGCAGTAGCGCGGGTTGGGGCCCGGGTCAGCCTGGACGAGCAGCGGGTTCAGGTCGAGGTCGTCGAGGTCGTGGGCGCCGCGGTTGACCTGCATGAGAAGGTCTGTGCGGCCGATCACTTCCTTCAGCGAGCGGAAGCCGAGACCGGCGAGGATGTCCCTGACCTCTTCTGCAAGGAAGCTCATGAGGTTGACGACCTTGTCGGGCGTGCCCGTGAACTTGCGGCGCAGCTCCTCGTTCTGGGTGCAGACGCCGACAGGACAGGTGTTCGAATGGCACTGGCGCACCATGATGCAACCCATCGCCACAAGTGCTGCCGTACCGATGCCGAATTCCTCGGCGCCCATCATGGCCGCCATGACGATGTCCCGGCCTGTGCGCAGACCGCCGTCGGTTCTTAGCACCACGCGGTGGCGCAGGTTGTTCAGGGTGAGGACCTGGTTGGCCTCGGTCAGGCCCATTTCCCAGGGAACGCCCGCATACTTGATCGATGTCAGGGGCGATGCGCCCGTGCCACCCACATGGCCCGAGATCAGGATCACGTCGGCCTTTGCCTTGGCAACACCGGCGGCGATCGTGCCGATGCCGGTCGACGCCACCAGCTTGACGCAGACGCGCGCAATCGGGTTGATCTGCTTCAGGTCGTAGATGAGCTGAGCCAGGTCCTCGATCGAGTAGATGTCGTGATGGGGCGGCGGCGAGATCAGCGTCACGCCGGGCGTTGCGTGCCTGAACTTCGCGATCAATTCGGTGACCTTGAAGCCGGGCAGCTGGCCACCTTCGCCGGGCTTGGCGCCCTGGGCCACCTTGATCTCTATCTCGCGGCACTGGTTGAGGTATTCGGCCGTGACACCGAAGCGGCCCGAGGCGATCTGCTTGATGGCCGAGTTTGCGTTGTCGCCATTGGGGCTTGGCTTGAAGCGGGAGGGGTCCTCGCCGCCTTCACCTGAGTCGGACTTGGCACCGATGCGGTTCATGGCGATGTTCAGGGTGCCGTGCGCCTCGGGCGACAGCGCACCGAGCGACATGCCGGGCGTGACGAAACGCTTGCTGATCTCGGTGATGGATTCGACGTCTTCCGCCGGGATGGGGGCTGCGCCACGCGGACGGAAGTCCATGAGGTGACGCAGGCTTGTCGGCGGGGCGCGGCGGACGGCCTCGGTGTACTTGCGGAATGTCGACCGGCTTTCCTGCGTGACCGATGACTGCAGGAGGTGGATCGTCTCGGCGGAGTGGGCATGCGCCTCGCCTCCGGAGCGATAGCGATAGAGGCCCCCGATGGGCAGGGCGGCAACGTCCTGCGCAAAGGCGCGGGCATGCTGGCGGCAGATGCGCTTCTGGATGCCTGCAAGGCCGATGCCGGAGATGCGCGAGGGCATGCCGGGGAAGTACTCGGCCACCATCGAGCGCGACAGGCCCACGGCTTCGAAATTGTAGCCGCCGCGATAGGACGAGATGACCGAGATGCCCATCTTCGAGATTATCTTGAGAAGGCCTGCGCTGACGCTGTCGAGGTAGCTCTTCACGCACTCGCCGAGCCGGCGATTGCCGAAGAGGCCGCGTGCGTGGCGGTCGGCGATGCACTCCTGCGCGAGATAGGCGTTGACCGTGGTTGCACCGACGCCGATCAGTACCGCGAAATAGTGGGTGTCCATGCATTCGGCCGAGCGCACGTTGAGCGAGGTGAATGTGCGCAGCTGCGTTCGAACGAGGTGCGAATGCACGGCGCCCGTGGCGAGGATCATGGGCATGGCCGCCACCGTGGGGCCGACGCGTTCGTCGGTCAGGATCAGGTGGGCGTAGCCGCTGCGCACGGCCTCCTCGGCCTGTGCGCAGATCATGTCGAGGGCAGCCTTCAATGCACCGTCGTCAGCCCTTCCGTCGCGCAGCTCGAAGGTGCAGTCGATCTCGTAGAAGCGATCCTTGAGATGCTCCTTCATGCGGTCGTACATGCCGGTCGAGATGACGGGGCTTTCCAGGGTAAAGACCTCAAGCTGCGACTTGTTCTGGGCCAGCACGTTGCCGAGGTTCTTGAAGCGTGTGCGCAGGCTCATCACGCGGTCTTCGCGCAGGCTGTCGATCGGCGGGTTCGTGACCTGGCTGAAGTTCTGCCGGAAATAGTGCGAGAGCGGCCTGTAGTGCTGGGAGAGCACCGCAAGAGGCGTGTCGTCGCCCATGGAGCCCACGGGCTCCTTGCTGTCCTCGACCATCGGATGGAGCACCATCTCGAGGTCTTCCATGGACATGGCCGCCGCGAGCTGGCGGCGGCGCAGGTCTGACTTCTCCTCGAACATGCGCGGCTCTGGCCCTGGCCCGATGATGGGGTCGAGCTCGACGATGTTCTTGGTCCAGTCCTCGAACTTGTCAGAGGCCGCCAGTTCGTCCTTGATCTCGCGGTCGTCGTAGAAGCGCCCCTTCTCGAGGTCGACGCAGATCATCTGTCCGGGGCCGACCCTGCCCTTCCTCGCAATCGTCGGCTCGTGCAGCACGACCATTCCAGTTTCGGAACCGACGAACAGAAGGCCGTCCTTCGTGATCGAATAGCGCAGCGGCCGCAGGCCGTTGCGGTCGAGACCGGCGACGACCCAGCGGCCATCGGTGATCGCCAGCGCCGCCGGGCCATCCCAGGGCTCCATCACGGCGTTGGCATACTGGTACATGGCACGGTGGGGTTCCGGCATCGAGACCTGGTTCTTCGACCAGGCTTCCGGGATCAGCAGCGTCTTGGCCATGGGCGCAGAGCGTCCGGCGCGGCAGAGCACCTCGAATACAGCGTCGAGTGCTGCAGAATCCGATGAGCCAGGCTGGATGATCGGCTTGATGTCTTCCTGGTAGTCGCCGAAGGATTCGTTGGCCATGCGCACTTCATGGCTTTTCATCCAGTTGGTGTTGCCCTTGATCGTGTTGATCTCGCCGTTGTGGGCGATCATCCGGAAGGGATGGGCGAGGTACCAGGTCGGGAAGGTGTTCGTCGAGTAGCGCTGATGGAAGATCGCCATGGGCGAGACAAAGCGCGGGTCCATCAGATCGGGATAGAAGACAGAGAGCTGCTCGGCGAGGAACATGCCCTTGTAGATCAGCGAGCGCGTCGACAGCGAGCAGACATAGAAGTTCGGGATGGACGCGCGGCGCACCTGCGTCTCGATGCGGCGGCGGATGATGAAGAGATCGCGCTCGACCTCCTCTACGCTTTTCGTGTCACCGGTGTCGAACATGATCTGCTCGATCTCGGGACGCGTGGCGTTCGCCTTCTCGCCGATCACGGAAATGTCGACGGGAACCTGGCGCCAGCCATAAATGTAGTAGCCGAAGCGCAGGATCTCGGCTTCGACGATCGTGCGGCAGGTTTCCTGCGCGGTGTAGTCGGTGCGCGGGAGGAAGATCATGCCGATGCCGATGCGCCCGGACTGCAGGGGGTGGCCCGTCAGGCGCACTTCGTCGGCGAAGAAGGCCTGCGGGACCTGGATGTGGATGCCGGCACCGTCACCTGTCTTGCCGTCCGCGTCGACGGCGCCGCGGTGCCAGACGCATTTGAGCGCGTTGATCGCGTGCAGGACGATTTCGCGGCGCGGCTGGCCGTCGATCGCGGCCACCAGGCCCACGCCGCAGGCGTCGCGCTCCTGGCCCGGGTCATAGCAGTGGCTTTCCTCGAGGTGCTGCGCGTTGGTGGCGTAGCGGGCGAGTTCCTGCGTGATGTCTTCCTTCATGTCGCTACTCCGCTGCGGCCCGCGCGCCCTGCGCCGCGGTTTCCAGCCAGGAATGGATCGATTCTGCGGCGTCGCGTCCGTCGCGGATGGCCCAGACAACGAGGGACGCACCGCGCACGATGTCGCCGGCAGCAAAGACGCCGGGCAGCGAGGTCATCATGGTGCGCGGGTCAATG
>JAGWXR010000191.1 GCA_018969785.1 Alphaproteobacteria bacterium | reverse complement strand
GAGGCCGGCTTTCCGGCGGCAGGGCTTTTGGTTCAGCAGTTCGCCGGTGGACAGTCGAACCCGACCTTCCTGCTTACCTCGGGGTCCAATCGCTTTGTTCTGCGGAAGAAGCCGCCGGGAAAGCTGCTGAAGAGCGCGCACCAGGTCGACCGCGAGTACAGGATCATGAAGGCGCTGGCATCAACCGATGTGCCCGTGCCGCGCATGGTCGTGCTGTGCGAAGACGAGAGCGTCATCGGGACAGCGTTCTACGTGATGGCGTATCTCGAGGGGCGGATCTTCCGCGATCCGCAGATGCCCGGTTCGTCGCGTGCAGAGCGGGCGGCGGTCTTTGACAGCATGAATGACGTGCTGGCGCGGCTGCACAAGGTCGACTTCGAGGGTATCGGGCTTGGCGATTTCGGCCGCCCGGGAAACTATTTCGAGCGCCAGATCTCGCGCTTCATCCAGCAGTACCGCGCCGCGCAGACCGAGCAGATCCCGCAGATGGAGGAACTGATCGCTTGGCTGCCGGGGAACATACCGGTCGAGGACAGCGTATCGATCGCGCACGGTGACTATCGGCTCGAGAACACGATCTTCCACCCGACAGAGCCGCGCATGATTGCGGTGCTGGACTGGGAGCTTTCGACGATCGGCCACCCGCTGGCGGACCTTGCCTATAACTGCCTCGGCTATCATTACACCCACCCGCGCCAGGGCGGGCTTGTCGACATCGACCTTGCGGCCATGGGAATTCCAACCGAGGCCGAGTATGTACGGCGCTATTGCGAGCGCACCGGGCGCGGGACCATCGAGAAGTGGCCCTTCTATGTGAGTTTCTCCCTGTTCCGGCTCGCCTCGATCTCGCAGGGGGTCTACAAGCGCGGGCTGGACGGGAATGCCAGCTCGGAGACCGCGGCGCTCTACGGGAACATGTGCCAGTTCCTTGCGGCGCATGCATGGCGGCTTGCGCAGCAGGTCGGCTGATTTTCCGCGTCTGGTTGCCAGGAAGTTACCGGGGGTGGGCGCAATGGCGCCTGTGCGCTGAAAACAGGCGCCATTCACTCGCCTGCACGACGCCGCGCGCAGCCCTGCCGTCAACGGCTTGTTACGCAGCCGCGGTGTATTTTGGGGCCATCGTGCACTTCGTTGCCTGCATCCGATGGTCCAGACATCACCCGCATTGAGCAGACCTTCCCCGGCGCCCAGCGTCGGCAGGATCAGTCATGCGTTTCCCCGTGACTTCAACTTCTCGCTTGCAGAGCGTGCAGCACAGATCGGCTACTGGCGGCAGGAAATCGGACCCCGGCCTCCGTTCTGGTCGCCGGGCCTGTTTGCCCTGATCGGGTTTGACCCTGACACGACGACGCCGTCATCAGAATACCTGATGGAACGGATCCACCCGGATGACCGCAAGGCCGTGAGGCGCGCGCTGGTTGACGCCGAGGCAACCGGCAATCCTTTCCACTTCCGCGTCCGGTCGTGGAACATGCCATCTGCCGAACGGATCTTCGACACGCATGGCGAAGCCGAGCGGGACGCGGACGGGCGCATCATCGCGCTGCTGGGCGTCGTGCGCGAGGTGACAACCGAGGTCGAGGCGCAGCGCCGGTTGCAGGCGTCGGAGGCGACCTATCGGCTGATCCTCGAAGAGGCGACCGACATGATCACCCGCCTGGAACCGGACGGAACAACGACGCTGGCGTCGCCGGCGGTTCGTCAGATCCTGGGCTATGAACCCGCGGAAATCATCGGTCAGAGGAGCATCGACTTCGCGCATCCGGATGACCTGCCCTCGGTCATTGCGGCGACGCGCGAGGCGCAGGCCAACGGCTCGATGGCAACCTTCGAACACCGGCGGCGCCACCGCGACGGCCATTACGTCTGGCTGGAGTCGCGCGTGCGGTTCCTGGTGCATCCGCAGACGGGCGCGCCGGACGGCGCCATTGCCATCAGCCGCGAGATCGGCGAGCGCAAGGAGTTCGAGCAGGAACTGCTCGCGGCGCGCGAGCGCGCGGAGCTTGCGAGCAAGACGAAGTCCCGGTTCCTGGCCAACATGAGCCATGAGTTGCGCACGCCGCTCAATGCCATCATCGGCTTCTCGGACATCATGCTGCGCGAGATGTTTGGCCCGATCGGGAACGAGCGTTATGCGGACTACGTGCGCATCGTGAACGAGTCCGGCGCCCTGCTGCTCGACCTCATCAATGACGTGCTGGACATGTCGCGGATCGAGGCGGGCAAGTACCGGCTCAATGTCGAAGCATTCGACATCCGCGAACCCATCGACGCAGTCGTGCAGATGCTGTCGACCCGGGCCATGGAAAAGAAGATCGCCATCGAGACCCGGCTCACGCCCCCCGACCTGCGCGCGGTAGCGGACAAGCGGGTGCTGACGCAGATCCTGCTCAACCTCATGTCCAATGCGGTCAAGTTCACGGATGCGGGCGGGCGCATCGAACTGGGTGCTACTGCCGGGGAAGCGGACATCCGGCTGTGGGTGTCGGATACGGGGATCGGCATTCCGCCCGAATTCCTGTCGCGCATTGCGGA
>JAGWXR010000033.1 GCA_018969785.1 Alphaproteobacteria bacterium | reverse complement strand
AGGGCGACGTCCTGACCGCTAGACGATGGGGACAGCGGCGAGGGGAAGGCTATAAGCGAGGGGGGCGCGCCGATCAAGATGCGTGCCCGCATTTGCCGCACTCTTTTCGCGTGTCATTCCGGCGGCTTGGCCCGGCCCTAGGGTTTTTCGGGCGTGCGGTTGAAGCGGATGCGGTTGAGTACCCGCGAGGAGGCGGGGTCGATCAGCAGCAGCTGGTCGGCGGCGGGCGATGTGATGCGCACGACCAGCGTGCCGTTCTCGAGGCGGGCGTCGGCCACGGCCTCGCCGGGGGCGAGGTTGATGTTGAGCTCGATTGCCTCTCCCGGACGTGCTGGCTGGGCAGGGGCCGCCACGGGTGCGGGGACGGCTGCGGCCGACGGTGGCAGCTGCGGATCCATCGTGGCCCGCCTGATGGCCAGCCCGATCATCGCGGCCACCACGATCAGGATTGCGATGCCGAGCCCGATTACCAGCATCCAGAGGCCGCGGTTGGCGGGCGGCGGGGTTTCGGGTACGACGTCGGTCATGGCAAGTTCCTCTGCGGATGACGAGCGTCGTACACTGACTGTCAGCGAGAGCCAAGCGGGCGACCGCCTGGACCGGGTGCTTGCGGCTTCCTGGCCAGAAATCTCGCGGTCGCGGCTGAAACAGTTAATCGAAGCCGGGGCTCTTTCCGTTGACGGGCGGCCCGCTGGCGATCCGGCCGCGAAGACCCGGCTGGGCCAGCAGGTTGAACTGGTGGTGCCTGCGCCTGCGCCCGCGACGCCGCAGGGCGAGGACATTCCCCTCGATATCGTGTTCGAGGACAAGCACGTCATCGTGATCGACAAGCAGGCGGGGCTTGTCGTGCATCCTGCGGCTGGCAATCGCGAGGGGACGCTTGTGAATGCGCTGATCGCGCATTGCGGCAACACGCTGTCGGGTATCGGGGGGGAACTGAGGCCGGGCATCGTCCACCGAATCGACAAGGACACAACCGGGCTCATGGTGGTTGCCAAGACCGAGAAGGCGCATACGAGCCTCGGCAAGCAGTTCGCCGCCCATGCCGTCACGCGGGTCTACAAGGCGCTGGTGTGGGGCGTGCCGCGGATGCTTGCGGGCACGATCGACGCGGACCTCGGGCGCAGCCCGCTGAACCGGCAGAAGGTGGCCGTGCTGCGGATCGGGGGCAAGCCCGCACGGACCCACTACAAGGTCGTGGAGACCTTCGGGGCGACGGCCGCGCTGGTTGAATGCAGGCTCGAAACCGGGCGCACCCATCAGGTGCGCGTTCACATGGCGCACCTGGGGCATCCGCTGATTGGCGATCCGGTCTATGGACGGCCGCGGTCGATCCCGGGACTTTCGCTCGACATCGGGCGGCAGGCGCTGCACGCGGCGGTGCTGGGTTTTCACCATCCTGGCCTCGACAAACCTGTCCTTTTCGAGAGTGAATTGCCCGCAGATTTTCGTGAAACCCTCGACAAATTGCGCGGTTTTGCGGCAGGCATCCGCGGGTCTTAAAATTTCCCAAATCAGGACTATATAAACCAGTCACGCCCGGGCCTCGTATTGGCCGGGTGCGTTGGTTTGGCCTTGGGTCCGCAGCTTCATGTGGGGGCGGATCGGGAGGTCCTTACGCAGGGGAGACTGAAATGGCTGCTGGCTATCTGGCGCTTACTGAAGGCGGATTGAGCCGCTATCTGACTGAAATCCGCAACTTTCCGATGCTGGAACCGGAAGAGGAATACATGCTCGCCAAGCGCTGGCGCGAGCATGAGGACTCGTCCGCCGCACACAAGCTTGTGACCAGCCACCTGCGCCTCGTGGCGAAGATCGCGATGGGCTATCGCGGCTATGGGCTGCCGGTGAACGAGATCATTTCCGAGGGCAATGTCGGCCTGATGCAGGCCGTGAAGCGCTTCGAACCCGACAAGGGCTTCCGCCTTGCGACCTATGCGATGTGGTGGATCAAGGCCTCGATCCAGGAATACATCCTGCGTTCGTGGAGCCTTGTGAAGATCGGCACGACGGCGGCGCAGAAGAAGCTGTTCTTCAACCTGCGCAAGGCCAAGGGACACATCAAGGCGATCGAGGACGGTGACCTCAGGCCCGAGCAGGTCAAGCTGATTGCGACCAAGCTTGGCGTCTCGGAGGAGGAAGTCGTGTCGATGAACCGCCGCCTGGCGGCGCCCGACCATTCGCTGAATGCGCCGATGCGCGCGGACTCGGAAGGCGAGTGGCAGGACTGGCTGGTCGATGATTCACCGAACCAGGAAACGCTGCTGGCCGAGCGCGAGCAGAAGGATGACCGCAGCGAACTTCTGGTCGAAGGCATGAAGGCGCTGAATGACCGCGAGCGTCGCATCCTGACGGCACGCCGCCTGCAGGACGAGCCGGCGACGCTTGAGGACCTGTCGAAGGAATACGGCATCAGCCGCGAGCGCGTGCGCCAGATCGAGGTTCGGGCGTTCGAGAAGCTGCAGACGGCCATCCGCGATGCGGCGAAAGCCAAGCGCGTGGGTGGTGGGGCTGAGGCGACGGCGGCGCTGCCGGCGCGGTAGGCTTGGCCCGCTTGTTTTGCGGTGTTGATGGAAGGGCTGGGTGGCCGGGTCAAGCCCGGCCATGACGGTCAAGCCCGGCCATTCCGCGTGTCATGCAGCGAAGGGGTCGCGGACGAGGATGGTGTCGTCGCGCTCGGGGCTGGTGGAGACGCTGGCCACGGGTGCGCCGATGAGTTCCTCGACGCGGCGGACATACTTGATCGCGGCGGCGGGCAGGTCAGCCCAGCGGCGGGCACCTTGCGTGGATTCGCTCCAGCCTTCCATGGTTTCGTAGACGGGCTTCACGCGGCGCTGGGCGTCGGCGGCGGCGGGCAGGTGGTCGATGCGCCTGCCGTCG
Organism: Alphaproteobacteria bacterium; assembly: GCA_018969785.1. GTDB lineage: Bacteria > Pseudomonadota > Alphaproteobacteria > Micropepsales > Micropepsaceae > SZUA-430. Next base: position 12,982 of record JAGWXR010000033.1, on the reverse strand, counting down.
AGTTCGTAGGCGACGACGACCTTGATCTCCTTCAGGCCATCGAGCACGTCGAGCTTGGTGAAGGCGATGCCGTCGATGCCGCCGGTGATAACGGTCTGGCGCACCAGCACGGCGTCGAACCAGCCACAGCGGCGCTTGCGGCCTGTGACCGTTCCGAATTCATGGCCGCGCTGGCCGAGGCGTTCTCCGATCTCGTCGGTGAGTTCGGCAGGGAAGGGGCCTTCACCCACGCGCGTGGTGTAAGCCTTGGCGATGCCGAGCACGTAGCTGATCGCACGTGGGGCAATGCCGGCACCGGCTGCGGCCTGACCGGCGACCGTGTTCGACGACGTCACATATGGATAGGTGCCGTGGTCGATGTCGAGCAGCGCGCCTTGCGCGCCTTCGAACAGGATGCGTTCGCCGCGCATGCGGATTTCGTGCAGGCGCTTCCAGACGGGAGCGAGGAAGGGGACGATCTTCGGCGCGATCCCGGTGAGTTGTGCTACCAGCGCCGCGCCATCGATCTCGGGTTGGCCGTGTCCGCGCCGCAGGGCGTTGTGGTGGGCGAGCAGATTATCGACCTTGGCGGGCAAGGAACTTGTGTCGGCGAGGTCGATGGCGCGCAGGGCGCGCCTGCCCACCTTGTCTTCGTAGGCCGGACCGATGCCGCGCTTCGTCGTTCCGATCCGTGTCCCCGAATTCGAGGTCTCTCGCAAGGTATCGAGCTCGCCGTGAAGCGGCAGGATCAGCGGGGCGTTTTCGGCGACCATGAGGTTTGCCGGCGTGATCTTCAGGCCCTGTTCCGTCATGCGGTCGATCTCGGCGATGAGGGCCCAGGGGTCGACCACGACACCATTGCCGATTACGGACAGCTTGCCTTCGCGGGCGATGCCTGAAGGCAGCAGCGAGAACTTGTAGGTCTTGCCGTTGATGACCAGCGTATGGCCCGCGTTGTGTCCTCCCTGGAAGCGGACGACAACGCTTGCGCGCTCGCACAGCCAGTCAACGATCTTGCCCTTGCCTTCATCGCCCCACTGGGCGCCGATTACCGCAACGCCTGTCATCAGAACACCAGTGCCTTGGCCTGCTTGACGACGGGAAGCGCGCGCAGCGCTGCCAGGACGGTTTCGGGGACGGGGCCGTCCACTTCGACGAGTGCGATGGCATCGCCGCCGGGACCGGTGCGGCCGAGGTTGAAGGAGGCGATGTTGACCTTTGCGTCGCCGAGGAGCGTGCCGAGGCGACCGATGAAGCCCGGCTTGTCCTCGTTGGTCACATAAAGCATGTGCGGCGTGAAGTGCGACTCCATGTCGATGCCCTTGATCTGGATGAGGCGGGGCACGCCGTTGGAAAAGACGGTACCGGCTACGTCACGCGTCTGGCGCTCGGTCATCACCTTGAGCATCAGGTAGCCTTCGTAGGCGCCTGCCTGCGTGCGGCGCACTTCGCTGACCTGGATGCCGCGTTCCCTGGCGACGACGGGCGCGTTGACCATGTTGACGTCGGAGAGGTTGGGCTTCAGCAGGCCGGCGAGCGCTGCCTGCGTCAGGGCGCGGGTGTTGAGTTCGGCGACGTTGCCCTCGAAGATGATCTCGACCGACTTGATGCTGGTTTCGGTGAGCTGGCCGGCGAAGGCGCCGAGCTTCTCGGCGAGCGCGATCCACGGCTTCATGATCGCAGCCTGGTCGGCTGTGATCGAGGGCATGTTGATGGCGTTGGTGATGGCGCCTGTCAGCAGATAGTCCGACATCTGCTCGGCGACCTGAAGGGCCACGTTTTCCTGGGCTTCCGTCGTGGAGGCGCCAAGATGCGGCGTCACCACGACCTTGTCTGATCCAAAGAGGGCATTCTCCTTTGCGGGCTCGACCTCGAACACGTCGAGAGCGGCGCCAGCCACATGACCGCTGTCAATGGCTGCCTTCAGGGCGGCTTCATCGATCAGGCCACCGCGGGCGCAGTTGATGATGCGCACACCCTTCTTCGCCCGGGCCAGCGCGCGCGTGTCAATGATGTTGCGGGTCTTCTCGGTCAGCGGGGTGTGGAGCGTGATGAAATCGGCGCGTGCCAGGAGTTCATCGAGCTCGACCTTGTCGACGCCCAGCGTCTCGGCGCGCTCGGGGCTGAGATAGGGGTCGAAGGCGGCCACCTTCATGCGCAGGCCCTTGGCGCGCTCGGCAACGATCGAGCCGATGTTGCCGCAGCCGATGATGCCGAGTGTCTTGCCTGTCAGCTCGACGCCCATGAAGCGGTTCTTTTCCCACTTGCCGGCGTGGGTCGAGGCGTTGGCGGCGGGGATCTCGCGGGCGAGGGCGAACATGAGGGCGATGGCGTGTTCTGCCGTCGTGATCGAGTTGCCGTGCGGCGTGTTCATGACGATCACGCCGCGGCCGGTTGCGGCGGGGATGTCGACGTTGTCGACGCCGATGCCGGCGCGGCCGACGACCTTCAGGTTCGTGGCTGCAGCCAGGACATCGGCGGTTACCTTGGTTGCCGAGCGGATGGCAAGGCCGTCATAGCGGGCGATGATGGACTTGAGTTCGTCCTTGGAGAGGCCGACCTTGACGTCGACCTCGACGCCGCGATCCTTGAAGATCTGGACGGCAGCGGGGGACAATTGATCGGAAATGAGAACCTTGGGCATGGGGTTTTCCTGGCAGGGAATGTGGGGACGGGGCGAAAGAGCGGGCAGGATGCCCGCGCTCCCGGCAGATCAGGCGGCCTTGACTTGCGACCAGGCCCAGTCGAGCCATGGCATGAGGGCTTTCATGTCGCTGTTCTCGACGGTGGCGCCGGCCCAGATGCGCAGGCCAGGCGGGGCGTCGCGGTAGGCGCCGATGTCGAAGGCCACGCCTTCCTTCTCGAGGAGGTCGGCGACCTTCTTTGCGGCGGCAGCCTGGCCGTCGGCGTCCTTCGCGGTGAACCAGGGGTCGACGATCTTCAGGCAGACGGATGTGTTCGACCGTGTTGCCGGATGGGCCGCAAGGTAGTCGCACCAGCCGGAGGCCTTCATCCAGCGGTCGATGACGTGCAGGTTCTCATCGGCGCGTGCCATGAGGGCCTTCAGTCCACCGACGCCGTCGGCCCAGGCGAGGGCATCGAGGTAGTCCTCGACGCAGAGCATCGATGGCGTGTTGATGGTTTCGCCCTTGAAGATGCCCTCGATCAGCTTGCCGTCCTTGGTCATGCGGAAGATCTTGGGGATCGGCCAGGCGGGCTTGTAGCCCTCGAGGCGGGCCACGGCGCGCGGGGACAGGATAAGCACGCCGTGCGCGCCTTCACCACCCAGCGCCTTCTGCCAGGAGAAGGTGACAACGTCCAGCTTGGGCCAGGGCAGGTCCTGCGCGAAGGCTGCGGAGGTTGCGTCACAGATGGTCAGGCCTTCACGCGCATCGGCGATCCAGTCGCCATTGGGTACGCGCACGCCTGAAGTTGTACCGTTCCATGTGAAGACGATGTCATGTGCGGGGTTGACCTGCGCAAGGTCGGGCAGCGCGCCGTAGGCGGCCTTGGTCACCCTTGCGTCTGGCAGCTTGAGCTGCTTGACGATGTCGGTTGCCCATTCCTGGCCGAAGCTTTCCCAGACAAGGACATCCACCGGCCTTGGTCCCAGCATCGACCAGAGGCACATTTCGACGGCGCCCGTGTCGGATGCCGGAACGATGCCGATCCGGTAGTCTGCAGGGACACCCAGGATGCGCCGCGTCTCGGCAATGGCGCGTTCAAGGCGTGCCTTGCCGAGCTTTGAGCGGTGCGACCGGCCGAGACTTTCGGTGTTGAGTTGCTGGGCGGACCAGCCCGGGCGCTTTGCGCAGGGGCCAGAAGAAAAATGCGGCCGTTGCGGCCGGAGGGCAGGCTTGGCTGTCATAATCCATTCCTTCCAGAATGAGCGCGTCCCGTTGGGGGGACGTGTCCCACATGCTTTTTCGCGCGATTCCGCCCTTGCGGTCAAATGGTTTTCGCACCTGCGGCATCAATTCGCCCGCAAGATGAACGGCAGGCAACATGGTTGAGTGTGATCAATGTCGCCTAGTTTAATGCGTGACAGCATCTAAATTGTTTCCGTTGGCCGGGCGTGGTGCGCGGTTGAAACACAAAGAAGATGGAGAGGAACATGCGCTTCAAGGCGCTCATCATTGCAGCGGTTGCTGCGATGTCTGCCAGTCCGGTCATGGCGGCCGGATACGGCGAGTTCACCGGGGACTGGCGAAACGAGGATAGCGGGACATCAAGCATCACCCGCGTTCGCGTGCAGGCTGGCGGTGGTGGCCTGAACGTGCGGGTGTGGGGCCAGTGCACGCCGTCGGATTGCGACTGGGGCTCAGAGCAGGCGATCGCGTATTCGCCGAGCCCGGGGCAGAACCCCGTGGTTCGCGCCACTGACCTGACCGTCACCTTCAATCCGGGCTTTGCGCAGACGATCCTGCACCTGAAGGATCTTCCCGGTGACAGGTTGCAGTATACGCTGTTCACGCGCTTCACCGATGGTTCGGGGCGCAATCCCTATACGACCAGCGGCACGCTGCGGAAGCACTTCGGCGGCTGGCCGGGCTGGCCTCCGGGCGGTGGGTTCCCGTGGCCTCCGGGTGGTGGTCCGGGCGGACCCGGCGGACCCGGTGGTCCTGGTGGACCTGGTGGACCTGGTGGTCCCGGTGGGCCGGGTGGCGGCCTGAGCTTTGCCGAGGATTGCATCAACTTCAACTGGAGCAACGTGCAGGCGTCGTTCGTTGGCGGCGAGTGGAAGGTCGTCGACGGGTCGATGTGGATGCTGTCGTTCGGTCCGCGCATGATGGAGGCGCAGAAGGCCGCCAACATCATCCGCAGCTATCGCTTCACGCAGCAGTGCTTCGTCGGCCGCCCGAATGCGGCGATGGCGTACTGGAAGCGCGGCAGCGGCGTTCCTTCCGGCAGCATGCCCGGGCAGGACTGCGTGACAAACAACCCTGACACGACGCAGGCCGCGCGCATCGGTGGCCGCTGGAAGGTGGTCGATGGCAGCCACTGGATGCTCGACACCGGCAGCAACGAGGCGGACGCCCGCCGTGCCGAGGAGATCATCCGGTACTATCGCCTGAACCGGCAGTGCTTCGTGGGTCGTCCCAATGCCAGCATGACCTACTGGCTGGCCCAGTAAGGACTGATCACGGTTCCAAAATGAAACCGCCCACCTTTCAAAGGTGGGCGGTTTTTTCGTTGTCGGCAATCTGTCGTGCCGGATCAGAACGGAAGGATATCGCGCTCGCGGGTGTAGCTCAGGTAGCCGATGTTGACCCCGGTGCGGAAACCGACGCCGGCGCGGATGGGGGCCAGCGAGATGCGGCCGGTGCGCTGGTAGTTCACGCCGAGGCCGCCGATGAAATAGGCGCTGCCTTCCACACCCGGGAAGCGCTGGTAGATCTCTTCCTGGCGACGGATCTGGTAGACGAGGGTGAAGCACTTGGATGCGTTGCCGCCCACGTCGAAGCCGACCGACGGGCCCTGCCAGTAGACGCGCTGGTTCTTGTAGTTCTTGCGATACATCGTGCCCTTGCCATATCGCAGGCCCACGCCGATGGCGCCCGAGCCCTCGTCGCCGGTGATGTAGGCGTTGGGTTGGCCCAGGTCGGCAAAGATGTGTTCCACGATCTCGGCTGCTGTCCTGGCGGCGACGCCGAAGAACCCGGCGACCTTGTTGACGATCTCGCTCTTTGAGTAGGTTTCGTCGGCAAAGGCCGGCTCGTTCAGGAGGGCCATGGCGGCGGCCAGCGAGATGGCGCCATTCGTGCCCGTTTTCAGGATCTGGCGGCGGTTTAGCTTGCTGTCTGACATCGATTTGTCCCTTTCAAGTCCTTCTGCACCCCACGCCAAGGGCCATATGCCATAACGGACCGCTCGATCAAGGCCAAGTCTGGTGACGTTCGCTATGATGACCGGCGATTCGTGGCGCTTTTCCGCCAGCGATCGCCAGCGCAACCAGAGGGGTAATCGATGTTCGAGGATTTTGGCACGGCATTTGTCACGTTTCTGCTGATTGCTGCGATCGTGCTCGTGTTTCGGGCCATCAAGTTCGTGCCCCAGGGCTTCGAGTGGACGGTGGAACGTTTCGGTCGCTACACGCGGACGCTGAAACCGGGTCTCGGGCTTGTCAATCCGCTCTTCGACCGGATTGGCCGCAAGATGTCGATGATGGAGACGGTGCTCGACATCCCGAGCCAGGATGTCATCACGAAGGACAACGCGCAGGTCACGGCCGATGCGATCGCCTTCATCCAGGTGGTCGATGCCGCTCGGGCTGCCTATGAGGTGGAGGACCTGAAGCGCGCGATTGCGAACCTCGCCCTTACCAATGTGCGCACGGTGATCGGTTCGATGGACCTCGACGAGGTGCTGTCGAAGCGCGATGACATCAATTCGCGCCTGCTGCGCGTGATTGATACGGCGACACAGCCCTGGGGCGTGAAGGCGACACGCATCGAGATCAAGGACCTCTCGCCGCCCAGCGACATCACGGAATCGATGGCGCGCCAGATGAAGGCCGAGCGCGAGCGCCGCGCCGAAGTGCTGACGGCCGACGGGCAGAAGCAGGCCGCCGTGCTGCGTGCCGAGGGCAGCAAGCAGTCTGCCATCCTCGAGGCTGAAGGCCGCCGGGAAGCAGCCTATCGCGATGCCGAGGCGCGCGAGCGTGCGGCAGAGGCCGAAGCCAAGGCGACGGCCATGGTGTCGGAGGCGATCGCGCGCGGCGAGGTCCATGCCATCAACTATTTCCTTGGCCTGAAATACATCGAGGCGTTCAAGGAGCTGGCGGCGTCGAACAACCAGAAATTCGTGCTCATTCCCATGGAATCCGCGGGAATCCTTGGGTCCATCGCGGGTATTGGCGAGATTGCCAAGCTTGCGTCGGAAAAGTCTGCCAATATGCCGCCGCGCGCGTCCGGATCCGTTCCGACGGTCAGGTGAGGCATGGCACCTGTTCCCGGGTTTTGGAGAGAGACATGGAAACGTTCATGCAGGCCGTGCTCGACATCGGCCCCTATCACTGGCTGGCGCTGGCTGCGTTGCTGATCGCCGTCGAGATGGTGATGCCGACGCAGTACCTCATGTGGCCGGCGCTGGCGGCGGCCTTTGTCGGCCTGATCGGGTTTCTTGTCGATATCCCGGTGGCTGGCGAGGTTGCTGTCTTTTCCTTGCTCGCTGTTGGCCTGACTGTCGTCTCACATCGCCTGTTCCCGCCCAAGCAGGGCGACGCGGCCGGGTTGCTCAACCAGCGCATGGACCAGCTTGTTGGCCAGACAGCGATCGTTGCGGGTGACTTCCAGGGTGGCACGGGCGGCGTGATGCTTGGCGATACGCGCTGGGCTGCGCGTTCAGTCGATGGCAGCGACCTGAAGGAGGGTGCGCGCGTGAGCGTGGCCTATGCCGAGAGCACGCTTCTCGTCGTCAGGCCTGTCAGCGTCCCCACGCAATGAAGTTCGGGTTTCGATAGCCCGAACCAGCCTTGCCGTAGGCAAGGGCAGTCCTTTCGTCCTCGAGCGTCACGCGGCCGCCAGCGGCAAGCAGGACTGCGTGCCCTGCGGCCGTGTCCCATTCCATGGTCGGGCCCATGCGCGGGTAGAGATCGGCTTCGCCCGCGGCCAGAAGACAGAACTTGAGTGACGATCCCGCGGACACGATGTCCGAAACGCCATGGCGCGCGAGGAAGAGGTCGGTTCCTGCGTCACGGTGCGAGCGGCTTGCAACGGCGCGCATTGCGCCTGCGACCGGTGCGCGCGTGCGGATCGGGCGGGCGGGGGCTCCGGGGCCGTCCTGTTCGAAGGCGGCAGTGTCCCAGCCGAAGAACATGCGACCGGCCGCGGGGGCAAAGACGACGCCGGCCACGGGCCTGCCCTTCTCGACGAGGGCGATGTTCACCGTGAACTCGCCGTTGCGATCGAGGAACTCTCGCGTGCCATCGAGCGGGTCGACGAGGAAGAACGTGCCGGACGACAGATCGGGCAGGCGGCCTGCCGCCGCGCTTTCCTCGGCCAGCACGGGCAGTGCGGGGGCGATTTCGTGCAAGAGGGGAAGAATGAATTCCTCTGCCTGCTCGTCTGCGGCGGTGACGGGCGACCGGTCGGACTTGGTGCGCACGGCAGCCGCGCCCGTGTAGTGGCGCATGATGATGGCACCGGCCCCGCGTGCAACTTCCAGCAGCCTTGTGACGAGTTCCTCGCGTGTCACGGTGCTTGATGTTCCTTGTGGATGGAGCGACTTAAGCGTTTATTAAGTCAACTCTGGCTCGTTAGCCTGATGTTACATCTCCGCGAACCATACAATTCCTCCGCTTCCGGCACAAACCCGGACCCGGGCAGCAAGAGTCAGCAAACGATGCACGAACTCGATCTGGGCGCGCTTCTGGTGTCCCGCGTGTGCCATGACCTCATCAGCCCCGTGGCTGCCATCTCGAACGGGCTCGAGATCCTGGCCGACGAAGAAGACGCCACAATGAAGGCCCAGGCGATGCGGCTCATCGAGCACAGCGTGGGACAGGCCAAGGCGCGTTTGCTGTTTGCGCGACTGGCTTTTGGTGCGATGGGATCGGCGGGCACGGAAATCGACCTGCGTGAAGTGGGGCAGGTCGCAGCCGACTTCTTCCGCACCGGTAAGGCGCGGCTCGACTGGCAGATGCCTGCGATCGCAATCGACAAGGAGATCATCCGCGTCATCCTGAACCTCACGGCGCTGGGGGCCGACTGCATTCCGCGCGGCGGCGCGCTGACCGTGAGGGGCGAGCAGGCGCGGCAGGTCTTTCGCGTGGTCATCACCGCCAAGGGCCTCAAGGCGAGCCTCGCGCCTGACATCCGCGAGGGGCTGGCGCTTGAATTGCCGCTGGAAGACCTGACCGGCCGCACGATTGCGCCCTTCGTGACGGCACTGCTTGCCCGCAAGATCGGTGGCGAAATCAAGTATGGCGTCGTCGACGATACCGTCACGTTCGAAGCCAACTTCCCGCGCGCCTCGGCCACCTGATTCTCCACGGCGCGCTTCGTATCGCAATCCGGCTGGGGCGTGGCTTGTGTGTCACGGCTCCCGGGGCTGCAATGCAATCCTTTCGCGTCATCAGAGGTTGTTAAGGAAACTGACCCAACAATCGCTGGGTCGGGGAATCATGTCCTCGATCTGCTGTTTCCTGTGTTTGTGCCGGGTGCCCCATGGATGAACTGCTTCGCGACTTCCTGACTGAATCCGGCGAGAGCCTGACCGTCGTCGATGGCGAGATGGTGAAGCTCGAGGCCGATCCGAACAACCGTGAGGTTTTGCAGAAGATCTTTCGCCTCGTGCACACGATCAAGGGCACGTGCGGCTTCATCGGGCTTCCGCGCCTCGAGAAGGTGGCGCATGCCGCTGAAAACGTGCTCGGCAAGTTCCGTGATGGCGTCACAAGGGTCACGCCGGGATCCGTCACGCTGATCTTTGAATCTCTCGACCGCATCAAGGAAATCCTGGCCGGCATCGAGCAGACCGAAAGCGAGCCTGCGGGAGACGACACCGACCTGATCGAGAGGCTGGGCGTGCTTGCGGCGCTTGACGGGCAGGACAGCGCGGATCCCGGCGCCGATGCTGCGGCGGGGCTTTTTGCGCAAGGGACTGCCGCGCCTGCGCCGGAGACGGCACATGCGGCTGCGCCAGCGGATGCTGTGCGGGCGACGGCTGGCGAGGCCGTCGTCGTCGAGGCTGCGGCGCCGGTCGCCGCCAAGTCCGGCGATGCGCCGCTTGCGAACCAGTCGATCCGCGTGAATGTCGATGTGATCGAGCAGCTGATCGTCATGGTCAGCGAGCTGGTGCTGACCCGCAACCAGCTGCTCGAGATGGTGCGCCACTCGAATGACAGCGAGTTCAAGGTACCGCTGCAGCGGCTGTCGAATGTGACGGCCGAGTTGCAGGAAAGCGTCATGAAGACGCGCATGCAGCCCATCGGCAATGCCTGGGCCAAGCTGCCGCGCATCGTGCGCGACCTGGGTGCGGAACTCGGCAAGAAGATCGAGCTGCAGATGCACGGTGCCGAGACCGAGCTTGACCGGCAGGTCCTCGAGCTCATCAAGGATCCGCTGACGCACATGGTGCGAAACTCGGCTGACCACGGGCTTGAGACCCCGGCCGAGCGGAAGGCTTCAGGCAAGCCCGAACAGGGAACCATCACGCTCCGCGCGTTCCATGAAGGTGGCCACATCATCGTCGAGATCGCGGATGATGGCCGCGGGCTGCCGCTCGACAAGATCAAGGCCAAGGCGCTCGCAAACGGCCTCGTAAGCGAAAGCGAGCTTGGTCGCATGAGCGAGGCGCAGGTCCAGCGCTTCATCTTCCACGCCGGCCTGTCGACGGCGCAGAAGGTGACCAATGTGTCGGGCCGCGGTGTCGGCATGGATGTCGTGCGTTCGAACATCGAGCTGATTGGCGGGTCGATCGACCTGAAATCGCGCGAGGGACATGGCACCACCTTTACGATCAAGATCCCGCTGACGATGGCCATCATCTCGGCGCTGATCGTAGGTGTCAGCGAGATGCGGTTTGCGATACCCCAGATCTGCGTGCGCGAACTCGTGCGGGCGTCCGAGGGCTCGGACACGAAGATAGAGCGCATCAACCGGACCAGCGTGCTGCGCCTGCGCGACAGGCTGTTGCCGCTGGTGCGGCTGTCGGAGGTGCTCAAGGTTGGCAGCGGACAGGGTGAGGATCCGGCCGAGGCCTACATCGTCGTCGCGCAGGCGGCGGGGCAGACTTTCGGCATCGTGGTCGACACCGTGTTCGACACGGGCGAAATCGTCGTGAAGCCGGTGTGCTCGATCCTGAAGGACATTCCGGTGTTCTCCGGAAATACGATCCTCGGTGACGGCAGCGTGATCATGATCCTCGATCCGAATGGCGTCGCCGCTGCGGTCGCCGGGGAGATCGGGACGCGCAATGCTGCGGAGGATGCGCTGGGCGGCGTGGTGGTGGACAGCGAACCGAAGCAGTCGCTGCTGCTGTTCCGCGCCGGCTCGGCCGAACCGAAGGCTGTGCTGCTTGGTGCCGTCACGCGGCTTGAAATGGTGGATGCGCAGAAGATCGAGCGTTCGGATGGCCGCCATGTGCTGCAGTATCGCGGCAACCTGATGCCGGTCGTTACGTCGCTTGCCGGTTCGCTGTGCGCGGAGGGTGCGCAGCCGATCCTCGTGTTCAGCGAGGGCGAGCACACGGTGGGCGTTGCCGTGGACGAGATCCTCGATATCGTTGATGCCACGCTGAAGTTCGAATTGTCTGCTTCCGGTTCGGGCGTGATCGGCACGTCGGTGGTCAAGGGCCGGGCGACCGAGGTCATCGACATCGCCTATCATGTCAGTGAGGTCTTCCAGTCGTGGTTTGCCAAGGGGGCCCAGGGACGGGCACGGCCCAGCGTGCTGCTGGTCGATGACAGTCCTTTCTTCCGGACGATGGTTGCGCCGCAACTCATGGCGGCGGGCTATGACGTGACCGAGGCGGGTAATGCCGAGCTTGCCCTGCGGCTCATGGGAGAGGGAAAGTCCTTCGACATCATCCTCAGCGACATCAGCATGCCCGGCATGGACGGCCGTCAGTTTGCGGCTGCGGTGAAGCGGGATCCGGGTTGGCGGGAAACGCCGGTGGTCGGGCTTGCAGCCGACACGGACGAGAATGATCCTGGTGTCTTTGATGCCCTGACGCGCAAATTCGATCGCGAGGGGCTGATCCAGACGATCAACGGTTTCATCCACACGCAGGAGCGCGCGGCATGAGCAGGGTTGCTGCTGTCGGGAACGAATATGTCACCGTCATGATCGGGTCGCAGATGTTCGGCATCGCGATCGGGCTGGTGAACGAGATCTTCAAGCCCGAGCGCCTGACGCCGGTACCGCTGTCGCATCCCGACATCGCGGGGGTGCTCAACCTGCGTGGTCGCATCGTGACCATGATCGATTGCCGGCGCCGTCTTGGCATTGCTGCCGGCGACGGCGTGCAGGACCACATGGCCGTCGGCGTGGAGCGGGACGGGGACCATTACGGCTTGCTGTTCGACGGTGCCGGCGAGGTGCTTCGCTTCTCGCAGGAACAGATCGAGCCGCCGCCGGTGAACCTCGATCCGCACTGGAAGAAGGTGTCGAAGGGCGTGTTCCGCATGGAGAGCGGGCTGCTGGTCCTGCTGGACGTGAGCATCCTCCTGGACTTCGGCCGCAAGGCTGCGGCCTGAGACGCAATCGCACGTCCCTAACAGATCGCTAACGAGGGGTTGGTCTTCCATCCTTTCCTTCAAGGCGTCTTTACGCCTTTGGCCTAGTCTCAAACAGTTGCTTGGTTCGTCCTTCGGGTCCGGCGTGCAGCCGGCTGACCGAGGCATGCGCAGGGAAGTGTGCAGATGCAGGAATTTCTGATCGTCGATGACAGCCGTGTGGTGCGCAAGGTTGCGCGGCAGATCCTCGAGCAGCTTTCCTTCCAGATCAGCGAGGCTGAGGATGGACAGGTTGCGCTCGATGCCTGCCGGCGACACATGCCGGATGCGATCCTGCTGGACTGGAACATGCCGAACATGAACGGCATAGAGTTCCTGCGCGCGCTCCGCAAGGAGCAGGGGGGTGATCGCCCGATCGTCCTCTTCTGCACGACAGAAAACGAATTGTCGTTCATGACGCAGGCCATCGAGGCCGGTGCGAACGAGTACATCATGAAGCCGTTTGACCGAGAGATCATCGAATCGAAGCTGTCCGAAGTGGGACTTCGCTAGGTGGGCATGCCGTCGAGATGACCCTTTCAACCGCCCCGCGCGAGAACGTTGCGTCCCCATCGGGTGAGCCGATCCGGGTGATGGTCGTCGATGACTCGTCGGTCATCCGCGGCATTGTCTCTCGATGGATCGATGCGTCGGGCGAGATGGTGCTCGCCGGCGTTGCGGTCAATGGCAGCGATGCCGTGAAACGCGTGGTGGCCCTGCAGCCCGATATCATCGTGCTGGACATCGAGATGCCGGAGATGGATGGCATCACGGCCTTGCCGCAGT
>JAGWXR010000032.1 GCA_018969785.1 Alphaproteobacteria bacterium | reverse complement strand
GAGCATGTGCTGAGCGGGATTGACCATATCGCCTTCCTGCTGGCGCTGATCATGCTTGCGGGCGGGGTTCGCCAGACGATCTGGGCGGTGACGGGGTTCACGCTGGGGCACTCGGTCACGCTTGGGCTCGTCGCGATGGGCGTGCTGAGGCCGGATACGGCAGCGATCGAGGCGATCATCGGCTTCACGGTTGCGTGGGCGGCGGGCGATGCGCTGGCGCGCGCACGGGGGCTTTCGCCTGTCCCCGGAATAGCCGGTGCCGTCGGCATCGCGGTGATGGCGGCGGGGGCGTCGAGCCTGGGGCTTCTGCAGGTGCCGCTGGTCGTCATGATGGGGCTTGCGGCGTTTGCCGGCACGATGGCACTGGCGCGCAGCCTGGATGCCGGACGGATCGCGCCGGCGGTGGCGACGCTGTTCGGGCTGGCGCATGGGGCGGGGTTTGCCGGGCCGCTGCTGGACCTGAAGATCGCGCCGGAGAACCTGGTCTGGACGCTGCTGTCGTTCAACCTGGGTGTCGAGGCGGGGCAGCTGGTTGCGGTCGGGGTCGTGGCTGCCTTCCTGGCGGGATTGAGAGCCGCGCGCGTTGCGCTGCCGGGCGTCGCGCTGGAGCTTTCGGCGGCGCTGCTGTTTGCCCTGGGGGTGTTCTGGTTTGTGTCCCGGTCGGTGGGCTGAGGCGGCTGGCGGTTCCGTCCCCCATCGCCACCCTGCTTACCCGCGAGGTAATTGCAGGATGCACCTGTCCTTGGGCATCATGGAATGAACCAGGGTGAACCCATGAGCGAGATGACTTTCCCGGCGCCCGGACCGGCGGGTCCGGAACCGCGCCTTGCCTTTCCCGAAATGCTCAGGGCCTGGCGCACGCGGCGGCGACTGTCGCAGCTTCAGCTGGCGCTGAACAGCGGGGTGTCCCAGCGGCATGTCAGCTTCCTGGAGTCCGGGCGCTCGCGGCCGAGCCGTTCGATGATCCTCCAGCTCAGCGAGGCGCTGGACGTGCCGCTGCGGGAGCGCAACGAGCTGCTGCTTGCCGCCGGCTTTGCCCCGATATTCCGGGCACGGCCGCTCGACGACCCGCAGATGGCGCAGGTGCTGGCGGCGGTGCGCATGATGCTTTCGAACCATGCGCCGTTTCCGGCGCTGGCCGTCGACCGTGTGTGGAACATCCGGATGACGAACGCGCCGTTCGACAGGCTGGCGGCGATGCTGGGGACCGACATCTGGACCCGGATCGGCGGGGCCGACAGGAACCTGATGGCCCTGTTCTTCCATCCAGCGGGCCTGAGGCCCTTCATCGCCAACTGGGACGCGATCGCCCCGCTGCTGTGGCACCGGGCGCGACGGGAGGCGGAGGCGGCCGGAGGCGAGGACGTCCGCGCGCTGCTGGCGGGGCTCAGCGAGTTCCAGAGCGCCGAGACCTTGTGGTCGGGCGAAGACGTTCCGCTCGTGCCGGTGCTGCCGGTCGAGATCGTCAAGGATGGCGTGAAGGTGTCCTTCTTCACGGTGATCTCGACGTTCGGTACCGCGCAGGATGCGACGGCCAACGAACTGGCCATCGAAAGTTTCTTTCCAGCCGACGCGGCGACCGAGCAGATGTTCCGGCAGATGGACGCAGCGGCTTCAGGCTGACTGTTGCCGGTGCGGCAGGCGCGATGATGGGGGGACAGATTGAGTTTCCCCGGCTTCGTCCGTCACGGCTTCGACAGCTTCACGGATTACCTCGAGCAGGTCGAGCGCGGCGCGGTTGAGCTCGTCAAGGCGCGGCTGGGGCTGGCGTCGGCCTGCAGCCGCGATGTTCTCGCGGTTGATCAGTTCGACGAGGCCGGTGACCTCTGTCATGTGCGCGGTCAGGCCCCCGGCGATCTGCCTCAGGCGCTCATTGCTGTCGCGTGCGTGGTCGCGGGCGACGGCGATGGCGAGGGCCAGTTCCTGCGCACGGGCGGCCAGCGCGTCACGTTCCTCGCGTGCCTGCTTCAACCGGGCAAAGGCGCGGGCAAGCGGTGCGAAGCTGTCCTGCGGCGTGGGCGGCTCGCCTGGGGCGGCGCGTGGGGCCTTGAACACGGCGGATGCCTCGCGGTCCAGCCTGACAAGGGGCGTTGCCCACCGCCAGGCAATGCACAGGGACGCCATGGCTGCGAGGATCGATACGGCAAGGAACGTGTCCGACAGGCTGGCGGCGGGGGCTGCCATCGCCAACCGGGACTGGAAGGCGATGACAGCAAGGCCCGGGTCCTGTCCGAGGATCCTTGATCCCGAACCGGCAATGGCTGCGAGGCCCGCTTCACCTGCGATGGTGACATTGACCGGCCGGGGCCTGGCCGCGAGGTCAAGGCTGCGGGCGACAGGGGCCATCGCTTCGGCCCGGGCTGTCGCAAACAGGACCTGGCGCGGCTCCTTCGTGGCAAGGGCGTATCCGGGCGCAGCCTGTTCCGCGCGCACGGCCTTTATCATGTCCCCGAAAATCGAAGAGAGGCCGACCATGCCTGTGAGGGTTCCGATCACGGTCCTGCGGTCGTAGCCCGCCACCAGCGGTACGGTGAAGCGAACGGCGAGGGAATGTCGGCCTGGCAGCGTTTCCTGTGTCGTGCGCCCCGAGATTGCGGCCCTTGTGCCGCCGGCCTCGTAGGACGCGGCCCTGGCGAGCGTGCGGTCGGTGGTCGCCACGATTGCGCCGCGCGCGTCGGTGATCGTCAGGCTTTCGAAGTCGGGATAGGCGCGGGCGAGGTCGGCGAGGGCCTGTGCCAGTTCGCCACCGTCGTCGTTGATCAGGACCTCCTGCATCATGGGCATGGTGCTCCATGCCTTCAGGTGGGCGAGGTTGCGGGCGAGGTGCTCCTCGACGGTGCGCATGGCGGCGCGTGCGTCGGCCTGCAGGGTGGTGGCGGCTTGCGTTCGGGTTGCGTTGCTGGCCGACAGCCACAGGCTGGCCCAGCCCGCCGCAACGGGCAGGGCGATGCAGGCCGTGAACACGGCGATGATGCGCAGCCTCAGCGACATGGCGCGTCGTTGCTCCCGGTGCAGCGCGCGGTGGCGGCGGGCTTGTCCATGGCGATGACGGTCCAGCCATCGGCTGACTGGAGGGCGATCCTCACCGGGTGGCCGTCAAGTTCGACGACGCCTGCGCCTGCGGGGCCGCCGATGCCGAGGTTCTGGCGCAGGGCCTCGAGTGTCAGGCCTGCAATCATGGCCGGCTTGCCTGGCGTGGAGGCGCCGTCGCTGTCGGACACGACCTTGCCCTTGTCGTTCACGACGATGACCTGAAGGGCAGATCCGAGGCCATGAAGGAGGGCGCGCTCGTAGGCGGCGGTGTCCTGCCCGACCGAGACCACGAGTTCGCCCTGTCCGCCATGGTCGACCTGGGCTGCCCAATTCAGCGTGTCGCCGTAAAGGGTCGATGAAATCGTCCCGGGATCGTGGGCGAGGGCGTCCTTCACGATCCGGTCCTGTCCGGGGCCCTTGTCCGGCGTTCCGGTTTCCGCGAGACGCCTGCCGTCGCGCCAGAGAATCCGGATGCGCGTGAGGCCGTGACGGTCCTGCATGGCCTTCATCGATGACACGATGCGCGTCTTCACGCGCTCGGCCTCGGCGGTGGTGGCTGCGGAGAGGTAGGCCTGCAGCAGGCGTCCGTTGGCGATGGCGGCGGTGTAGCGTCGGGCCTTGGAGCGGACCAGCGTGACGGCGGCGAGTTTCTCGCGGGCGACGTCCTCGATGCTGGCGCCGGGCGCAGCGGCCGACACGGGCGTCGCCGCGACGGCGGCAGCCCCAAGTGCCGATGCCAGAATGATCACTGCCCCACGCATTGCGACTGCCTGCCCCCGGGCACCTGCAGGTTTACGGTCCGTTAGGACTGCTGGCCTTGCGATGCCTTCTGGCAATACGGTACGACACGAGGGCTAAGAATGGCTGAACGCCCCGGTTTTGGGCCGGGGCGTCGGGCACGATTTCATGAGGAAACTGGCGGTCCTAGAAGGAGCGCGGGCGGTTCTGCATCACGTCGATGCGGTTGCCATCCGGATCGAAGAACGAGAACCACTTGGTGCCGCCCGTGTCGCGGAGCGGGGTGACGTGGACGCCGAGGGCCTCGAGCTTGGCATGGGTGCCATCGACGTCGCCGGTCCGGAAGTTCGGGAAGGCGGCGGCCGTGGGGGCCGTTGCCAGGGTTTCGTCGACGGCGAGCTGCCAGAGGCAGAGATTGGCGCCACGACCGAGGTCGAGGATCACGGTCTGGCCGGCGGCGTTTTCCTCTACCGCATGGAGTTCGAGCACGCGCTCGTACCAGGCGCGTGCGACGCGCAGGTCCTTCACGCGCATGACCACCATGTTGAGTGCGTCGAAGATGCCCGCATGGGGGCGCGGGCCTGCACCCGGGCCGCCGGGACCCGAACGGGGGCCGAAGGGCCTGCCGCCACCTTCGCGGGGACCACGGCCGCCGAAGCCGCCACGGTCACCACCACGGTCGAAGCCCCCACGGTCGCCGCCGCGATCGAAGCCACCGCGGTCGCCACGATCAAAACCGCCGCGGTCGCCACGGTCACCGCCGAAGCCGCCGCGTCCCTGCGGGGCCGGGGCGGGGCCTTCGAGCTTGAGTTCGGAGGCCATGGTCTTGCCACGGTCCTGCGCGACCTCGAAGGATACACGCTGTCCTTCGCCGAGGGACTGTGCGCCTGCGGCCGATACTGCCGACACATGGACGAACACGTCCGAACCACCGCCATCAGGAAGGATGAAGCCAAAGCCCTTTGCCTGATTGAACCACTTTACAGTTCCCGTCTTTCGCATCGTCAGTAGCCAGTCCTTGCGCAGTTCATCCGTGATGCCGCCGGCCGCCTGGTTGCGGGCGACGATTTCTGTTGACAGCCTGATTCATACCGCGCCTTTGAGGATAAGCAAAGCGCAGATGTGCGCGCTCAAATTGCTTAACGGGCCAGTATCCCTCTGCGGTTTCACTGTCCTGACGCGGAGAAATGGCGTCAGATACCGCGAATCGCTTGAGTTTGACTTGCTTGGACTGGCCGCGCGGGGCGGGGTGTCTCAAGCGCGTAACCATCTTTCGGGGGGAGTTTCATTTGAAACATTCAGCTGCAGGTGTGGCGCTCGTTATCGGTGCCGGCGATGCCACGGGTGGGGCGATCGCCCGTCGTTTCGCGCGTGAGGGCTATGCGGCCTGTGTCACGCGGCGCGAGAAGTCGCGGCTTGAGCCGCTGCTCGCACAGATCGCTGCTGCGGGCGGTGTCGCGCATGGCTTCGGTTCGGATGCACGTGACGAGGCGGCGGTCGTGGAGCTGTTCGAGACGATTGAGCGCGACATCGGCCCCGTCGAGGTTGCGGTGTTCAACATTGGTGGCAATGTGCGCTTCCCGATCACCGAGACGAGCGCGCGGGTCTACACCAAGGTCTGGGAGATGTGTGCGCTGGGCGGGTTCCTGATGGGGCGCGAGGCAGCAAAGCGGATGCTGCCGCGCAAGCGGGGCACGATCCTGTTCACGGGCGCGACGGCGAGCCTCAGGGGCGGGGCGGGCTTTGCGGCCTTTGCCGGCGGCAAGCACGCGCTGCGCGCGCTCGCGCAGAGCATGGCGCGGGAACTCGGGCCACAGGGCATCCATGTCGCGCATGTCGTCGTGGACGGGGCCATCGACACGGCCTTCATCCGGGACAATTTCCCGCAAGCCTATGCGCTGAAGGAAAGCGACGGCATCCTGTCACCTGATCATATTGCCGACATGTACTGGATGCTGCATGCCCAGCCGCGCGATGCGTGGACGCACGAGCTGGACCTCAGGCCCTGGATCGAGAAGTGGTGACAGGACGTGCCTCAGGACGCCTTCTTCTGGCGGATGGCGTAGGTGCAGCGCCGGGCGCCTGCGATGATGTGCTCGGTGCGCTCGATGCTGACGTCGGGCCCGAGCGTTGAGCGGAAGACGTCCTGTTCCTGCCGGCACAGGGCGTTGCAGGCACGGGCGGCGCGGCAGATCGGGCAGTGGTTCTCGATCAGCAGGAAGCCGTCGGCGGTTGTCTTCATCTCGGCCATGTAGCCCGCGTCGGTGCGCAGCCTGGCGAGGCGGCGGACCCTTTCCTTCAGCGACGCGGCGCCCTGCATGGCTGCCTTGTAGGTGGCGGCCTGCTGCGTGGTCCTGGCCTCGATCAGCTGGGTGAGGCCGGTCTCGCCGAAGACCTCGCGTACGTTGGCCACCAGTTCGACCGACAGTTCGGCGTGGGTGTCTGCAAAGACGGCGTCTGCGAGCGGGGTCAGGCGCCAACGGGCGGATGGCCTTCCCCTTGAGCCTTCCTTGCGGGCCTCTTCCATGACGACAAGGCCTGCCTGTTCGAGCGCGGCGAGATGCTGGCGCACGGCGACGGAGGTCACGCCGAGCGTCGTGGCGAGGGCCGCGGCACCCGCGGGTCCGGTGCGCTTGAGGTGGTCGAGGATGTTGCGCTGGGCGGCGGTGGCGGTCACGGTGCTCATGGATATTTCATAAATAAAGTGCTTGCGTAAATCAATGGGCGGGATCATATTTATGTAAGCAAATACTTTCTTAAAGGAGATGCCGTGGGAAACTGGGTCGATGCCGGAAGCCTCGAGGACCTGTCGGCGCGCGGGCGACGCGTGTTCAAGGCGGGCGGACGGCAGCTGTTGCTCATCAAGGCCGGCGACCGGATTGTTGCCTGCAACAACCGGTGCCCGCATGAAGGTTATCCGCTGAGCGAGGGGACGCTGGGCGGAGGGGCGTCGGGCGAGGCCTGCACGCTCACGTGCAACTGGCATAACTGGAAGTTCGACCTCACGTCCGGCGAGGCGCTGGTGGGCGGCGACAAGCTCAGGCTTTATCCGGTCGACGTGCGAGACGGGCGAATTCTCGTCGATGTCTCGGATCCTCCTGCAACGGAAATGCAGGCGCGGGCGATCGCGCAACTGCTTGCAGCCGTCGAGGACGATGACCGCGGCCGTATCGCGCGCGACCTGGCGCGGTTCCTGAAGGCGGGTGGCGATCCGATGGCGGGCTTGCGTGCCGTGGTCGCTGCTCGCGCTAACCGCCACGAATACGGCATGGCGCACGGGTTCGCGGCGATGGCGGACTGGATCGGCCTGCACCGGAATGCGTCCGACGATGCGCGAGGCCTGGTCGCCCTGTCCGAAACCGTGTCGCATGTTGCGTGGGATACGTTGCGCCAGCCTGCCAAGCCGTTTGCTGCCGACAGCAGGCCATGGCGCCTGGAGGGTTTCCTTGATGCGATGGAGCGCGAGCAGGAGGATCTCGCCGGGTCCTATGTGCGCGGGGCGCTGGCTGCCACATTGCCACTGGCCGAACTGCAGCGGGCCTTCGGCAGGGCGGCGCTTTCGCATTACCAGGACTATGGGCACTCGGCGATCTATACCGTGAAGGCGTTCGAACTGATCGGCCTGCTTGGCACCGAGGCCGCGGAGCCTGTCCTTCTCTCGCTTGTCCGCAGCATTGTCTATGCGAACCGCGAGGATCGGATCCCGGAGTTTCGCAGCTATGCGCCGGCCCTGGCGCGGTGGGAGGCGGCGGTGCGCCGGCCGGGGCTTGAACCCGGGGACTTTCTGCACCTCTCGGTGCCTGCGACGCTTGAGCGTGTGCTGGAGCTCGGCGGTGATCCTGCAGATCGCTATCGCATCCTGCTTGCGGCGAGCGCCATGGCGATGCTTCGCTTCGACCTGTCGGTCAGCGTGCATGTCGACAAGCCGGTGTCGCACAATGTCGGCTGGCTTGATTTCACGCATATGCTGACCTTCGCGAATGCGGTTCGGCGCATGTGTGACGAGGATCCGACGCTCTGGCCGCAGGCGCTGCTGCAGATGGGGTGCTTCCTGGGGCGTGTGTCACCCTTCATGACGCGCGAGGCCGCGCCCGGATGGGATGTGGAGGACATCGATGCCTTCCTTGCGCTTGAGCGCGAGCGGCTCCACGACCATGGCCTGAGGGATCCGATCTTCTCCAGCCACCGGGTGAAGGTTCTTGCTGCCGTAGCCGAGGAGATTGCTTGGGCGGGCCGCGGGCCGCTTGCCGCGCTGCTGGCGGCGGCCACGAACCGCTACCTCAACACGGGGATCAAGCAGCACCACGGGCTGAGGATGGCAACACAGGCGCTGGCCTTCGTGGCGGCGGAGGGGTAGGGGCGCGGGGTCGGGCTGATTGCAGGCGCGCGCCGGATGCTGCACACTGGCGTGACAGCGGGGCGTTCGTGTCCCGCGCGCGGTCCTGCCATGGTGAAACGATGACCAAGAGCGTCGAGTTCCTGTTCGACTTTGGAAGCCCCACGACTTTTCTCGCCTACAAGCAGCTGCCGAAGATCGCGGCGAGGCATGGGGCGCGGATCACCTGGACGCCGATCCTGCTCGGGGCAGTCTTCAAGGCGACGGGCAATTCATCGCCGGCGATGATCCCCTCGAAGGCGCGCTACATGGGCGCGGACCTGCAGCGGTTCGCCAAGCGCTATGGCGTTGTCCTGAACATGAATGCGCATTTCCCGGTCAATACGCTGCCGCTCATGCGCGGGGCGGTGGCTTACCAGCAGACGCCGCTGTTCGACATCTATGTCAACGCGATGTTCGACGCGATGTGGTCCCATCCGCGCAACCTGAATGATCCCGGCGAGATTGCCCATGTGCTGCGCGACATCGGGGTCAAGGCGGAGGACTTCATGGCCCGCATCGACAGGCCCGATGTCAAGGAACGGCTGAAGGCCAACACCGAGGGTGCGGTTGCGCGCGGGGTGTTCGGCGCGCCGTCGTTCTTCGTGAACGGCGAGCTGTTCTTCGGTCAGGACCGCATGGACTTTGTCGAAGAGGCGCTGTTGCCCTGATGCCGTGATGCCCCGGAAAATGCGGGGCCGGGCGGCGGGTTCCCCGACATTTCTCCTGACAGGCGAGTCCGATCCTGCGGCCTGTCGGCGTTTTTGATTGCCCTTTACCGCGATTGTTGGCTCTATTTGGGGGCGTGCCGAGGGTTGGGGCCCGGCGCACGCGGCACGGGTGCCGGCCGGCATCTTGCGTGTCCAAGCGGGGGATGTGGGGTCAGATGACATCAGAGGTCATGCTGCTGAACGTGCAGGGGGCTGCGCTTGCCGCCGACAGCGCGCTGACGGCCATCGAATATCATCCGGATGGAACGGCGACGGTCCGCTACCAGAGCGGCGTCGACAAGGTGTACCTGCTCGACGAGAAGATGCCGGTGGCGGCGATGATCTTCGACGTGGCGGAGTTCTACCGCTATCCGTGGGGCACGATCTTCGAGACCTTCCGCACGACCACGGCCTCGCGCGGCAACAGCGTGCCGCTGGTGGCAGAGGCGATGGTGCGGTTCCTCGGGCGCTGGACGTCCGGGGCGGATGCCCGGGCCAACAAGCTGCTGCCGGTCGACGAGGGGCAGGAGCGCCTGAACTTTGCGATCTACGTCGCGGCGATGCTGCAGCGTTACCAGCAATGCATCGAGCTTTCTGCCGACCGGAAGGGGCGGGGCGACGAGGCGGTGCTGACGCGGGCGCTCGACATGCTGCGCTTCGAGACGCAGTACGCGGGGACATATTTCCAGAACCTCTTCCTGCCGCTCGGGACGCCGCCGCAGAAGCGCCCGCTGATCGGCGAGAGCTCGCCGCGTCTGGTGCAGCTGATCGAGACGCTGCTGCCGCGGCTGATCGACGGGATGAGCGATGCGCTGTTCGGTCCGGGCGTGCTGCCGGCCGGGCTGAAGACGCAGCTGGCGGAAGTTGCCGTAGGCTCGTGCCTGACCGACTGGATGGCGCCGGGCGTGCCGCAGACCGGCGTGGTGCTGGCGGGCTTCGGCACGGAAGAGATCCGTCCGTCCTATGTCGACCTTCGGATCGGGTCGGCCTTTGGCGGGATCGTGAAGCACCAGCTGGTTTCTGCGGGGACACCGTCGAACGCGGAGCCTGCGATCATCCAGTCCTATGCGCAGGCCGACCTGATCGACGCGCTGCTGAGGGGCGCGCAGCCGGGCTACAAGTACCTGATGTTCCAGCTGATGCGCCAGGGCATCGACCAGCTCATCAATTCGGTTTCGGACGAAGTGGCCAAGAAGGACGCGGGGCTCGGCAAGTCGGTGAAGCAGACGTTCTCGCAGGCGCCGCTGGCGCTGTCGCGGGCGATCCTGATGGCGGGGGACGACATTGCGCGCCATGCCATGGAGATGCGCGTGGCAGACGTCGTGAATTCATCGCCGCCCGAGCAACTGGCCGAGCACGCGACGAAGATGATCGTGCTGTCGGTGATCGAGCATGAACTGACGGGCAGCCAGTCGGTGGCGCAGCCGATCCTGGCCATCAGGATGACGAAGGGGCGGGCCGAGTGGGTCCGCCACAGCATGTGAGGTAATGTGACCATGTCGCGCAATCGCAAGAACGAAACACCGGTCGCAGACCTTGTCAGCAAGCTTGTCGAGGATGCGCGGCGCAAGCGCGATGACGGGCCTTCCTCGTCGCTGCATGGTGCGCGGGCGCAGCTTTCGGCCACGCTGAACCAGGCCGGCACGCTGCTGGCGCAGATCGAGCAGACATTGCCGGCGCGCAAACCCTCGCTCCTGAACACGGTGCTGGGGCTTGCGGGCAAGCCCGCACCGCGGCGGCGCAGCTGGTTTTTCCGGCGCACGGAAGCTGACGGGGCCTTGCTGTCGTCTGGCCAGATCGAGAAGCTTCTGAAGGCCAGCGCAAAGGACGGGGTGCGCCTGTCCCTGTCGGATGCCGTGGCGCGTGCGACCGAAGGCGATGCGGGCATGGAATGCGTGCTGCCGGAGGGCGCAAGCGACCCGGTCTGCGCGCCGCGCCGCTAGGCTAATCGCTGGCGCTGCGCACGGCGTGCATCGACAGTCCCGACTTGATCATGTTCGACCAGATCTCCTCGGCGCTCTCGGCGTAGGTGAAGAGCTTGAGGTCTTCGGCGGTGATCATGCCCTCGTCGACGAGGTGGTTGAAGTTCACGAGCCTGTCCCAGAATTGCCGGTCGAAGAGCACGACGGGCAGGTGGTCGATCTTCTCGGTCTGGAGAAGGGTGAGCATCTCGAAGAGTTCGTCGAGCGTGCCGAAGCCGCCGGGGAACACGACAAGGCCGTTGGCGCGCATCGCGAGGTGCATCTTGCGCATGGCGAAATAGTGGAACTGGAAGGTCAGGTCCGCGGTCGAATAGGGATTGGGCTCCTGCTCGTGAGGCAGGCGGATGTTGAAGCCGACCGACAGCGCGCCGGCGTCGGCTGCACCGCGGTTGGCGGCTTCCATGATCCCGGGGCCGCCGCCGGTGGCGATGACATTGTCGTGCAGGCCGCCATTGCGGATCAGGGCGCCGCCCCGCTCGGAGGCGATGCGGCCGAAGACGCGGGCCTGCTCGTAGTGGTGCGAGCCCGGCTTCGCGCGGGCCGAACCGAAGACGACGACGGTCGAGCGGATGCCGGCCCGGCGAAGCATCTCCTCGGCCTTGGCATATTCGAGCATGAAGCGCACGCCGCGCATCGAATCGCCGAGCAGGAAGTCCGGGTCGAGCGCGGGCAGGCGATAGCTGGGGGGCAGGATGCGCTTGCGGTTGTCGATCTTGGGCTTGCGGGGCGACATGGAAGTGGCTTTCGGCAATGCGGACAGCGGATGAGCCTACCACAAGTAGCATATCGTATCAGTTGACGCAGGCCTCGCAGGCCGTCAGCCTTGCCGCAGGACAATAGCCAAGCGGGTTGATGGGCCATGGAGACAGCAGCAATGATCATCGTGGCGGGCAGCGGCCTTGCGGCTGCAGGCCTTGCCTGTGCGGCTGCCTTTGCCTACCGGCGCTTTCTTGGCCCGACCTGGCCGCTCGTGCGGCTGGCGGGCATCGGGGGGCTTGCGGGGGTCCTGGTCTCGCTGATGGTTATCACGGGGTGGCCTGCGAGCCTGGTGCGGTTCTCGACACCGGTGCCGATCAATGCGGTGACGCCTTACATGGAAGCGTTCAAGCCGATCGGAAAGATCAGGCCGGTCGAGGATGCGCTCTATGAGCGGCTGGTCACGCTGATCCAGCGGGATCGTGAGGAGGGGCGCAGCGAGGACGAGGTCCGGCGCAATGCGGTGTCGCAGGTCCTCTCGCAGGCGGCCGACAAGGTCGCATCGATGCCGGATCTGCTGGTGCGCGACTATTATGCCCTGCAGCGGGACGTGATGGCGTATCTCGATGCCCAGCAGGACCACGAGGCCTGTCGCGACCTTGCCCTGGGACGCATCCGTGGGGACATCGAGGAGCGCCTGAACCTCGAGCTTGTGATCCGGCAGCGTTCGCTGATCGTCAACATCATCGCAACGCCGGCAGATCCGAATGCATCCCGCCTGGCGCAGGAACCCTTCCAGGCGCTGGCGGCGCAGGCCTTTGCCATGGCGTCGCAGACGTCGGGTGTGTCGCCGAACGAGATCGAACTGCTGCTGTCAGGCGGCGGCGACGTGGCGTCCGGGGCCGCGGGCAAGACGTGCCGGCTCATGAAGTCGTTCTTCGACATCATCCTGTCGCAGCCGACCGAGGTTGTCGGGCCGGCGCTGCGGGCGATGGCTGCAGGCGAGCGCGGTGTTCCCTGACGCGTCCCGCGTCAGGGGTTGCAGGCGGGCGTCATCTGGAAGCGCTTGCCGTTGACGTCGAGTTCCAGCGGGGCTGGCCGCGGCGGAGCGAGGCTGACGCCGGGGGTCGAAAAATCGAAATAGGGTGCGTTGCACTGACCGGTCACGAAGGTGCCACGCTCGACCCACTTGCCGTTCGCGTCCTGGCCAAGCGCGATGATCGACCAGGCGTTTTCGCGCAGCAGGACATCGGTGCGACCATCGTTGTCGAGGTCGCCGAGAAGCGCCTGGCAGCCGGGCGGCTTGATGGCGTTGCGCACGCAGTTCTCGAGCGGGTTGCTTGCCCTGCCGCTCCAGTCCTCGGACAGGAGGCTGTCGGGCAGCGTGCTTCCGGCGGGGAAGACGGTGACGCCGGCGCGCAGGGCGTCTGCGGTCAGCCTGTCCTCGGCTGGGCGTGACTTGCGGGCCGTGCGCTTCAGGGCTTCGGCAGCCCTGTCGGCGATGTCAATGCGAAAGGGTGAGGAGCGGTCTGCGGCAAGGCGTTCGAGCGCCTCCCTGCCATATCTGTAGGTGTCAAAGCGCAGCGCGTCGAAGTCGAACTTGTCCGGCGTGACGGCCCCCGACAGAAGGCGGTTGACCTGGTTGTCGACCGACAGGCGGGCCGGGTCGGCGATGGGGGTGAGCATGCCGATGATCAGTGCGATCCAGGCAAAGGCGGCTGCGACATTTGCCGGCTGGAGCGGTTGCATCCACCGGCCGGGCCAGAGGGCTGCGACGGCATAGCCCGTCGCATAGATGGCGCCAACGCCGACGATGGCGAGGCCCGCCACGCGCTCTGGCGTGAGGCCGTACTGGCCCACGCGCAGCCAGACCGAATAAAAGGCAAGGATCGCGATGGGCACCAAGGCCAGTGCCGCGGCGCGTACAGCGAGCTTCAGGATGCCCGGGGGGGAGCGCTCGTCGTCGCCGTCCTGGTAGTTGGCGTTGATCAGGATGACGAGGGCGGCACCGGCCGTCACCAACAGTGCGGTCGCCCGTCCGGTGGCCCAGAGCGGGGCGAGGCCCGTGAAGAACAGGCTCGCCAGGAACGCCCAGGCGAACAGCGCGAGCAGTGGCAGGAGCCAGCTCAACAGGATGAGCGCGATCGTGCGGGCGCCGATGACGAGCGACATGCGCGTGTCGGTGATGTGGACGGCGAGCGCAAACACGGCGGCCGATGCCAGAAAGGCGAAGGGGCGCTCGGTGATCAGGTCCCGGATTGCCGTGATTCCGATGAGCTCAAAGAGGCTCGCGCCAAGCCACAGCAGGAGCCAGAAGGCCGCGAGGAAGGCAAGGCACAGCACCAGTTGCACGCCGTCCTTCCAGCCGAGGTCGAAATAGGTCGCATAGTTGGCCAGCGGCTTGCGGTCGTGGTCGGCGGCGGCGATAAGGTGGTGGCCGATGAAGACCGCTGCCGCAAGCGGGAAAAAGAGGCCGAGCTTGTCGGTTGCGTTGTCGCTTGTGTCGAGCCATGCCGCATGGGTGCTGGTGGCGATGATCGTGGCGATGATGCCGAGGCTCCAGATGCCCAGCGTGATCATGCGCATGGAGGCAATAGCGGCAAGCCAGACGAAGGGCAGAAGGCCTGCCGCGATCACCAGCGCGGCATAGAGCCAGGTCTTTGTGAAGGGTTGCGGCGTGCCTTCCAGCATTTCGAGCAGCACGTAGAGCGCTGCGCCCTGCGCAAGGCCGATCGCGAGGCGCAGGCCGAGGATGGTTGTGTCGGCCCGATGCGGCTGTGCGCTCATGCTGCGTTCTCCCTGCACCCTTGCCGTGGCGGCGGGCGTTCGTTCGCGGGATGCTACTACAGGGGCAGGAGATCGGCCACGGGGGCCTCGCGTCCTGATTCGCGTCAGACCGGCTTCAGCGGCTCGTGCGGGAGTGGGGGCAGCGCGATCGCGATCGGGTCGTCCGGCCGCACCTCGCCCGAGGCCAGCACGATGGCCATGACGCCTGACTTGCGCACGAGGCCCGACGGCTTGCGTTCGAGGACGGCCTCCATCAGTCCGGGCTGGATGCCGTCGATCTGGCTGCAGGGATTGCGCAGGCCCGTGATCTCGATCGTGGCGCTGGCCCCGAGCCTCAGGCGCGTGCCGCGGGGCAGCGACAGGAGGTCGATGCCGGCCGTGGTGATGTTCTCGCCCATCTGGCCGGGGTTGACCGAAAAGCCCTTTGCCATGAGCTCGTCGAAGAGTTCGGCGTGGATCAGGTGGACCTGCCGCAGGTTGGGCAAGGTCGGGTCCTTGGCGGCGCGGGAGCGGTGCTTGACGGTCGCGCCGGCATGGGCGTCGCCTTCGATCCCGATGCCCTCGATCAGGCGCACGCTGTTGGTGCGAGGCTTTGTCATCGTGTGGCCGGGGCTCTTGCAGACGGCGAGCACGCGGGGCGCGGTCATGTTCCTGGCAACCTGTGGGCGCGGGCACGGTTTTCCCGGTCGGCGATCTGCGCCTTTCGATCGTCGAGCGCGGCCATGATGGCGGTGCGCGTGGCCGGCGGCAGGCTGGACCAGCCGGCAATCTCGCGCATCGAACGGCCGCAACCCAGGCACCAGCCTGTCGTAGCGTCAATTGCGCACACCTTCACGCAGGGACTTTCAACCGATCCGACCATGCGCACCTTGTTAATCGAGGGGCTACCGCACCACAAGATGCTGTTTGAATCCGCTAGCCCGGGCGCTATCATCCCGCGCAATTCGGCACACTTGCATTGCAGGGAACATCAGGATGCACATCGCCTTCACGCCGGCAGACGAGGCCTTCCGGAAGGAAGTCCGCCAGTTCATCGCAGAGAACTATCCGCAGGATCTCAAGGGCAAGTCCCGCGGCGAGTTTGCAACCAAGGACGACTTCCTTGCGTGGCACAGGATCCTGTTCAAGAAGGGCTGGGTGGCGCCCTCGTGGCCCAAGCAGTACGGCGGCACCGGCTGGACGGCGACCCAGAAGTACATCTTCGGCGAGGAGTGCGCGGCGGCCGACACGCCGATGACGCTGCCCTTTGGCCTGGCCATGGTGGGGCCCGTGATCTACACGTTCGGCACCGAGGAGCAGAAGAAGGACCACCTGCCCAAGATCCTCTCGGGCGAACGCTGGTGGTGCCAGGGCTATTCGGAACCGGGTGCCGGATCCGACCTTGCCTCGCTGAAGACCTCGGCGGTTCGTGACGGCGACCATTACATCGTCAACGGCCAGAAGACCTGGACGACGCTGGCGCAGTATGCCGACTGGATCTTCTGCCTCGTGCGTACGAACCCGACGGCCAAGCAGCAGGAAGGCATCTCGTTCCTGCTGATCGACATGAAGACGCCCGGCGTCTCGGTCAGGCCGATCATCACGATGGACGGCGCGCATGAAGTCAACGAAGTGTGGCTCGACAATGTCCGCGTGCCGGTGGCGAACCTGATCGGCAAGGAGAACGAAGGCTGGACCTATGCCAAGTTCCTGCTTGGCCACGAGCGGGCGGGTATCGCCGGCGTGGCGCGCTCGAAGCGCGGCGTCGAGCGGCTCA
>JAGWXR010000031.1 GCA_018969785.1 Alphaproteobacteria bacterium | reverse complement strand
GCCTCGAGCTTCAGCGACAGGGCCTCGACCGCATCCTTGATGTGGTGGGGCTTGGTTGCGCCGATGATCGGCGCTGTGACCACGGGCTTTGCCAGCATCCAGGCCAGCGCGACCTGCGCGTTGGGGCGGCCAAGCCTTGTCGCGACCGCTGTCAGGCGTTCAGCGATCTCGAAGTCCTGCGGACGATAGTAGAGTGCGTGCGCGAATTCATCCGTGCCGGCACGCGTCGTCTCGGCATTGGCCGGTGCGGCCTCGGCTGCCCTCGGGTTGTCGCCGGCCTTGCGGTTTCCGGCGAGGAAGCCGCGCGCGAGCGGGCTCCACGGGATCACGCCGATGCCTTCCGACTGGCAGAGCGGGAACATCTCGCGCTCCTCCTCGCGGTAGAGCAGATTGTAATGGGGCTGCATCGAGACAAAGCGGGCGAGCGACCCTTCGCGCTGCAGGCCCAGCATCTTCATGAACTGCCAGGCGTGCATGGAAGAGGCGCCGATGTAGAGCGCCTTTCCGGACCTGACGACCTCGTTGAGGGCGTCGATGGTCTCTTCCATCGGCGTCTCGTAGTCGAAGCGATGGATCTGGTAGAGGTCGACATAGTCGGTGCCCAGCCGCTTGAGGCTGGCGTCTATGGCCTGCATGATGTGCTTGCGCGAAAGGCCACGGTCGTTGGGACCCTTGCCCATCGGGTTGTAGACCTTGGTCGCGATGACGAGCTGGTCCCGGGGCGCGAGGTCCTTCAGCACATTGCCGGTGACGACCTCGCTCTGGCCGAGCGAATACATGTCGGCGGTATCGAAGAAATTGATCCCGGCCTCGATGGCCTGTCGAAAGAAGGGACGGGCCTCGGCCTCGTCCATCACCCAGGGGCGCCACTTGGAGCTGCCATAGGTCATGCAGCCAAGGCACAGGCGCGACACCTTCAGTCCGGTGGCCCCTAGACGGACATATTCCATGCAAATTCTCCCTCACCCTGGCTCTTCTGCCGATGGAATACGCATGTATGATAGACGATAATCATACACTGCCCTATAGCGAGCCCCATGCAAAGCCTCAACGCCCCCCTTGTCGGCAAACCCGGTTCGGCTGCCCTCGTTGCCACGCCTGCGCTCGTCATCGAGATCGAGGCGCTTGAGCGCAACATCAAGACCATGCAGGCCTATTGCGACGGAAAGGGCCTGAAGCTCAGGCCGCACGCCAAGACGCACAAGAGCGCCGAGATCGCCCGGCGGCAGATCGCAGCCGGGGCCATCGGCATCTGCTGCGCGAAGCTGGGCGAGGCGGAGGCGCTGGCCGATGCCGGCATTGACGGGATCCTTGTCACGTCGCCCGTGGTCACCGCGCAGGCCTTCGCGCGCGTTGCTGGACTCAACGCGCGGCTTTCCGACTTCATGATCGTGGTCGACAGCGCCGCCGGGGTGGACGGGCTTGCGAAGGCTGCGGCAGCGTCCGGCAAGGTGCTGAAGGTGCTTCTCGACCTTGACATCGGCCTGCACCGGACCGGGGTCATGCCGGGGGCGCCGGCGATGGAGCTCGCGCAGCGCATCACGGCACAGGCGTCGCTTTCGTTCCAGGGCCTGCAGGCCTATGCGGGACACCTGCAGCATGTCGAGAGCCATGCCGACCGAAAGGGTCGGAACCTGTCGGCGCTGGCGCAAGTGAGCGTCATGCGCGACCTGCTTGCGGCCGAGAACATTGCCTGCCCGATCATCTCCGGCGGCGGCACGGGTACGTTCACGATCGATGCGGAAGCCCGTGTGTTCACGGAGCTGCAGGCCGGGTCCTATGTGTTCATGGACAAGCAGTACGACGCCGTGAAGGGCGAGAATGATTCCGCGCTTCCCTTTGAAACCTCGCTGTTCGTGCATACGACGGTGATCAGCTCGACGATGCCGGGGCTCGTGACCACGGATGCAGGGCTCAAGTCGTTTGCTACCGAGGCAGGACCTCCGGCCATCGCTTCAGGCGCCTTCGAGGGTGCGAACTACTTCTTCTTCGGCGACGAGCAGGGTGGCGTGATGCTGGGCGGCGCGGAGCGTGCGCTGGCGCCGGGGTCGGTGCTGCGCTGCACGACGCCGCACTGCGATCCGACGGTGAACCTCTATGACAGCTATCACGTCGTCGATGGCGAGCAGCTTTCGGCGATCTGGCCCATCGAGGCGCGGGGACGCTCGGCCTGATCAGTCGCGGCCGAGATAGGACTTGAGGTCCATGATCTCGTTGTAGTGCTGGAAGGTAACGCGATCGGTGCGGGGAACCTCTTGCCCCTGCAGCAGCTTGCGGTATACGGCCTCGACCGCGTGTGCCGCGGCAAGCAGTGCCGACACGGGATAGATCACGAGACGATAGCCCAACGCCGCGAGCTCTGCGGGCGGCAGCATCGGCGTCTTGCCGTCCTCGACCATATTGGCCATCAGGGGAATGCCCGGGAAGCGATCGGCCACCAGGCGCAGCTCCTCGTGGCTCTGCGGGGCTTCAACGAACAACACGTCTGCGCCGGCCGACAGGAATGCATCCGCACGCCAGAGGGCCTCGTCCATGCCCCTGACGCTGCGCGCATCCGTCCTCGCGATGACAAGGAATGTGCCTGCGTCACGCGCACCGACGGCGGCCCTGATCTTGGCGACGGCTTCCTCGCGCGAGACGATTTCCTTGCCATCGAGGTGGCCGCAGCGCTTCGGCAGGACCTGGTCCTCGAGCTGGATGGCGGCCGCACCTGCGTGCTCGTAGGCGCGCACAAGACGTTCGACATTGGCCGTTCCGCCATGACCGTTGTCGCCATCGGCGATCAGTGGCACGGGTAATGCGGCCGCAGCCAGCGCGCGCACGCGCTCGGCCATCTCGGTCGCGCTGACAAGCCCAATGTCGGGCACGCCCAAGAGCGAGCCTGCCACGCCGAAGCCCGTCATGTAGACGGCCTCTGCGCCGGCCTGCACGGCCTGGCGCGCACTGACGCCGTCATGGATGCCGGGCGCAATGAGCAATCCCTTCGCGAGGCGCTCCTTCAAGGCCGCGCCGCTATTCCTCGTCCTTGATGACATCGGGTACCTTTTCCTCGGCTGGGATCGCGTAGGCCCCTTTCAGCCAGCGCGAGAGATCGACATCCGCGCATCGCTTCGAGCAGAAGGGCCGGAACTTCTGCGCCGTGGGCTGGCGGCAGATCGGGCAACTGGACGTCGTCGTGGTGGTCATGTGTCGGCACCCACGTCGAATTGCGGCCTGCGGAAGGCCGGTCGCGCCTCGAAGCGCAGGCCTGCCGGCGCGTATTTCCTGAGATGCTGCATGAATTCGCCGCCCTGCCCCTCGATCCAGCGCACGATTTCGGGTGCGGCGTAGGCGACGAGCCTTGCGCCGGGCCTCGCGCGCCCCTCGCGCTGGATGCGGCGGAGCAGCTCGGCGGCCACGGTGACGACGGTCTTGAGGCGGCCATGACCCTGGCAGGGATCGCAATGCTCGGTGAAGAGCTTGGCCAGCGGCTCGCGCACGCGCTTGCGGGTCATCTCGACGAGGCCGAAGGCCGACATCGGCAGGATCTGCGTTGGTGTCCTGTCCCTCGAGACGCTGTCGGCCAGCACGGTCAGGACCTGGGCGATGTGCTCGGGTTCGTTGAGGTGGATGAAGTCGATGACGATCAGCCCGCCGATGCCGCGCAGGCGCAACTGGCGTCCGATTTCGGCCGCGGCCTCGAGGTTGGTGCGCAGCGAGGTTTCTTCAAGCCCGGTGGCCTCGGTGTAGCTGCCCGAGTTCACGTCGACCGAGGTCAGCGCCTCGGTGCCCTCAAGCGTGATCCAGCCGCCCGAGGGCAGGCGCACACGGGGCTGCAGCAAAGCCTCGATCTCGGCCTCGATATTGTATTCGTCGAAGATGGCGCCCGGTCCATTGTGGACCTGGATCTTGGACAGGGCGTGCGGCATGGTGCGTTCGGCGTAGGCCCGTGCCCTTGCGGCTGCGTCGGCGTCATCCACGACGATGCGGATCGTGTCTTCGTCGACGCCGTCGCGCATGGTTCGCTCGACGGGATCAAGGTCGTGGTAGACGGTGGCCGGCACCTTGGCCATGCGCTTGCGACCGAGGATGGACTGCCACTCCTCGCCGAGGCGGGCAATGTCGGCGGCGATGTCGTCCTGTGTCGCCATGAGTGCGGCGGTGCGCACGATGAAGCCTGCGCCGGTGGGCACGCGGGGATCACTGGCGATGATGCCGTTGATGATGCCCGTGAGGCGGCGGCGCTCCCCCTCGTCCTCGATGCGCCGCGACAGCGCAACGCCGGACTGGTTGGGGACCATGACCACGAGGCGCCCGGCCAGCGTGACGTTTGCGGAGAGGCGGGCGCCCTTCTCGCTGATGGGATCCTTGATGACCTGTACCAGCACGGCGTCGCCCTCACGGACGCACTTGGTGATGCAAGGCTGGTCCATGAAGCTTGGCAGGTCGGCGAGGCAGCGCGCCTCGCGCGCGGCCAAGAACCCTGCGCGCTCGAGGCCGAGGTCCACGAAGGCCGCCTGCATGCCCGGCAGGACGCGCTGGACGCGGCCGAGCATGATGTTGCCGAGAAGGCGGTGGCCGGACCGTCCGGAGCGCTGGCCAACGTCGTCGGCGAATGTCCGCTCGAAGAAGATCTCGCTCAGTCGTGCCTGCTCGACAAAGGCGATGCGCGTCTCGGCCGGACTTACGTTGATCAGGATTTCGGATGCCATGCGCGTTCAACAGTTGTTGCGGTCAGTCTAGCAGTTTCAGACGGCGCCGCACGCCTTTAGCATCTGGAAGGTTTCCGTTAGCGGCAACCCGACGACGTTGGTGTAGGAACCGCCGATAAACCGCACAAAAACTGCCGCCCTGCCCTGGATCGCGTAGCCGCCTGCCTTGCCGAGGCCTTCGCCGCAGCCGAGATAATCGCCGATCTCGCTTGCCTCGAGCCGCCTGAAGGCGACCTGCGTTTCGCAAAGCCGCTGGCGCAACCGTCCATCAGGGGCGATCAGCGATACGGCTGTGAGGACCCGGTGGCGCCGGCCGGACAGCAGGCGCAGGCAAGCCTCGACCGCGGCGTCGGTATCGGCCTTGGGCAGGATGCGACGGCCGCAGGCGACGACGGTGTCGGCCGCAAGGATGCAGGCATTGCTGCTGCTGCCGAGCCGGTGCTGGACGGCAAGCGCCTTGGCCGTCGCGATGCGCTGTGCGTGCGCACGCGGGAGTTCGCCGGACAGCGGGCTTTCATCGATGTCTGCGGGCTCGACGCGATCCGGCCTGATGCCGACCTGTTCAAGGAGCGCCAGCCGCCGCGGGCTGGCGCTTGCGAGGATGAGCGGGGGACGCGCCACTATTTGCTACGGTAGACGATCCGGCCCTTTGTCAGATCGTAGGGTGTCATTTCGACCGTTACCTTGTCGCCGGCCAACACGCGAATTCGGTTCTTGCGCATCTTGCCAGCCGTGTGGGCGATGACGACGTGATCGTTGTCGAGCTTTACCCGGAAGGTCGCGTTCGGCAGCAACTCAATGACTGTGCCTTCGAAACTGAGGAGTTCTTCTTTCGCCATCCAGTGGTAACTCGATCTCTTTCCAGTTGCGGGCAACGTCGCCAGGGTCGGCGGGCCGGGCCCAGACGGGCGGGAGAATGGCAGCGAAATCCATAAAATCAAGGTGGCAAAAGGCCTAGAAACCGCTCAATGGGCGGCCTTCGAAGTGCTCCTTGATGAATCTGAGGATATTGTCCCTTGCATCGCGGTAGGCGGCCAGCCTCTGATCCCGCGATCCCTCGCAGGCGCTGGGATCCGGGATTTTCCAGTATTCAACCTGCACGGCCATGGCGCGCGTGATTTCAAGGGCCTTGTGACGTGCCTGCGGACTGAGGGTCACGATCAGGTCGAACGACGTGTCGGCCAGCGTCTCGAAGGACTTGGGCTGGAAGTGGGACAGGTCGATGCCGATCTCATCCATGACAGCAACCGCGAGCGGATCGAGCGTGCCCGCGCGCACACCGCAGGATTCGACATAGACCCGCGTTCCGTAGAGATGCTTCATCAGCGAGGCGGCCATCGGGGAACGGATCGCGTTCAGCGAGCAGGCGAAGAGCACCGCACCAGGCAGGTCTTCGCCATTGGGTCCGGAGACGGCCATTTCAGACCTTCATCCGCAAGGCGCAGATCAGTGTGAACAGGCGGCGTGCCGTGTCGTGATCGACGGTGATCTTGCCGGTCAGCCGGTCGCGCAGGAGTTGCGAACCCTCGTCATGGAGGCCGCGGCGGCCCATGTCGATTGCCTCGATCTGCATGGGAGAGGCCGAGCGGATGGCCTGGTAGTAGGTTTCGCAGACCACGAAGTAGTCGCGGATCACGCGCTTGAGCGGGGTCAGCGAGAGCACATGCGTGACCTGTACCTCGTGTACCTCGTGGGCGATCTGGAAAACGAGCCTGTTCTCCTGGAGGCCCAGCCTCAGGCGCCAGGGGCCGCCGTCGAGGCCCTCGGGCAGGAAATGATTTTCCTCGAGCAGGTCATAGATGGCGATCTGCCGCTCGTGCTCGACGTCCGGACCGCGATGGGCGATGCTGTCGGGATCGAGTTCGACCCCAATGAGGCGTGCGGGAGAACGGCTTTCGTCATCGACCGTCACGGTTTCAGCCTCATGCGGACCGACAAAGCGTGCGCGCCGAGCCCCTCTGCGTCGGCGAGCAGGGCGGCGGCGGGACCTATGGCCTCGAGCGCCGCGGCGGGTGTCGAGAGAATCGTGGTGCGCTTCATGAAATCGAGAACGGACAGGCCCGAGGAAAAACGGGCGGAACCCGATGTGGGCAGCACGTGGTTCGGGCCGCCGACATAGTCGCCGATGGCTTCGGGTGTGGTTGCGCCCAGGAAGATCGCGCCGGCGTGAAGGACCTGCGCGGCCAGCGTGGCGGGCTCTGCCGTGCAGAGCTGCAGGTGCTCGGGTGCGATGCGGTTGGCGATGGCGGGGGCCTCGTCGAGGCTGCGGACCACGATGATGCCGCCATGCGCGGCCCAGCTTCGGCCTGCGATCGCGGCACGGCCAAGCTGCTGCAGCAGGCTGTCGACGGCCTCGGCGACACTGCGCGCGAAGGCAGCGCTGTCGGTGATGAGGATGGCCTGTGCGTCTTCGTCGTGCTCGGCCTGTGCCAGCAGGTCGGCGGCGATCCAGGCGGGATTGTTCGCCGCGTCGGCGATGATCAGCACTTCGGACGGGCCTGCGATGGAATCGATGCCGACATGACCGAAGACCTGGCGCTTGGCCTCGGCGACGTAGGCATTCCCGGGCCCCACGATCTTGTCGACGGGCCGGATGGTCGGCGTGCCGAAGGCGAGTGCTGCAACGGCCTGTGCGCCGCCGATGCGGTGGATCTCGTCGATGCCGGCGAGCCTTGCCGCGGCGAGCACGAGGGGGTTCACAAAGCCGGCGGGCGTCGGGGACACCATGACAAGGCGGCGCACGCCGGCAAGCCTCGCCGGGATCGCGTTCATCAGAACGCTCGAGGGATAGGCCGCCTGCCCGCCCGGCACATAGAGGCCAACGGAATCGATCGGCGTCCAGCGCAGTCCGAGTGTCGCGCCGATACCATCGACATACGCGTCCTCGCGCGGCAGCTGGCGGCTGTGGAAGCTCTCGATGCGCGCGGCGGCGAGTTCCAGCGCCTTCATCGTGGCGGGCTGGATGCCGGCCGTGGCGCTTTCGATCTCGTGACCTGTAAGGGCGAGCGTGCCGGGGGAGGCCTCGAAGCGGTCGAACTGGCGGGTCAGGCGCACCAGCGCTTCGTCGCCATGCGCGCGGATGTCCGCGATGATGTCGCGCACGACCACGTCGACCTGCTGGGTGCTGCCGCCATGGCGTGCGAGCAGCTTCGCGAGGCTCGCGTCGAAGCCGGGTGTGGAGCTTTCAAGCCACGCCGGCATCAGCTGCCTGCCCCGCCGTCGCCCGTCTCGTGGTCGGGACGGCGCTCAGTGGACCATGGCGCACTGATGTCGCTGAGCCATGCGTCAAGGCATTCCACTTCCAGCCGCAAGGCTGCGCCACCGGCGAAGGTCAGCGACATGATTCCGCCGGGCTCGTCACGCGGCTCGAATTTCAAGGTCAGGAGTTCGGCGACGGCCTCTTTCTCAGCGAGGCGGAGCGCGCTCGACTGCACGCGCAGGACACCCTCGAAGTGCACGGCGCTGCGCACCCTGCGATAGGGCGCGTCGCGGTCGGCCTTGGGGCCTGCGCCGAGATCGTCCTGCACGTCTTCCCACATGAAGCGGTTGACGAGGATCGCAAAGCGCCGGCGCTTCGGATCGAAGCCCATGTCGCCCACCTTTGCCACGGCGTCCTGCAGGTGCGCCGCGATCACGCTCAGGTCGAGCTGGTCTATGGCCCTGAGGCGGAGTGGAGACATGCTGGACGGTCAGCCCTTCGTGCGCCGGATATCGGCGCCAACTGCGGAGAGCTTTTCTTCTATCCGTTCGAAGCCGCGGTCAAGATGGTAGACCCGGTTCACCGTGGTTTCACCCTCGGCTGCCAGGCCTGCGATGATCAGGCTGACGGATGCCCGCAGGTCGGTTGCCATGACAGGGGCGCCGCGCAGCCGCTCGACGCCCCTGACGACGGCGGTCTGGTGCTCGATCGTGATGTCGGCGCCCATGCGCGTGAGTTCCGGGGCGTGCATGAAGCGGTTCTCGAAAATCGTCTCGGTGATGCGCGATACGCCATTGGCCGTGCACATCAGGGCCATCAGCTGGGCCTGGAGATCGGTGGGGAAGCCCGGATAGGGCTCTGTCGTCACGTCGACGCCGGTGTAATGGGCGCCGTTTCGCGAAACCTTGATGCCCTTCGCCGTCGGGATGATGGAAACACCGGCGTCGCGCAGCAGGGGGATCACGGCCTCGATCAGGTCGGCGCGCGTTTCGGTCAGCTCGACCTCGCCGCCGGCTGCGGCTACGGCCATGACGTAGGTCCCGGTTTCGATGCGGTCCGGCAATACGGTGTGGCTTGCGCCCTTCAGCCGGTCGACGCCCTCGATGGTCAGGGTTCGCGTTCCCGTGCCCGTGATGCGCGCGCCCATCGCCTGCAGGCAGTGGACGAGGTCGGTGATCTCGGGTTCGGTCGCCGCATTCTCGAGCACGGTCGTGCCCCTGGCGAGCGCGGCGGCCATCAGCAGGTTCTCCGTCGCGCCGACCGACACGAAGGGAAAACTGATTCGTGCGCCATGCAGCCCCTTGGGAGCGCGGGCGATCACGTAGCCATCGCTGAGCTCGATCTCGGTGCCCATGGCCTCGAGGCCCTTCAGGTGCAGGTCAACGGGGCGCGTTCCGATCGCGCAGCCTCCAGGCAGCGAGACCTTCGCGCCATGGCAGCGGGCCACGAGCGGGCCGATCACAAGGAAGCTCGCGCGCATCTTGCGCACAAGATCGTAGGGCGCCTCGGTCGATGCAATTGTCGATGCATGGAGCTTCAGCGTATGGCCGATCGATCCCGATCCCGTGGCCTGGGGTTGCTGTTCGATCTGAACGCCGAGGCCGGCGAGGATTTCACCAAGCTGGGCGATGTCGGTCAGGCGCGGGACGCTTGCAAGCGTCAGCGGCTCGTCGGTCAGGAGGCTTGCCACCATCAGCGGCAATGCGGCGTTCTTGGCGCCTGAAATGCGGATCTGACCGTTCAGACGGTTTCCGCCACGTACCTGGATCCTGTCCACGCCACTACCCTATCCGGAAGTCTCTTGGCCGCGGCCTTGGCGCCGCGGCGTCGGGCAGGCCTGGTGCCAGCCCGTTGTTGCGCCACGTTTATAGGAGAGCCTGCGACCAAACAATGGCGGCAGGGCGGCCATTGAGGCCTAATTCCCTTGCGTCCGGCTGGGGTCTGGCGGGGGGGCCTTAGCGGGTTCCGGCGTTAACTCCGTGGAACCGGAAGCTGGCCCGGCGGCCGCCTGCGCGCGGGCCTGGGCCTTTCGCCGGCGCAGGTTTTCCCGCAGCGCCGCAGCCCG
The DNA here is from genome assembly GCA_018969785.1 of Alphaproteobacteria bacterium. Taxonomy (GTDB): domain Bacteria; phylum Pseudomonadota; class Alphaproteobacteria; order Micropepsales; family Micropepsaceae; genus SZUA-430. Next base: position 6,216 of record JAGWXR010000031.1, on the reverse strand, counting down.
GCGTTCCTGACGCAAGTCTGCCTCTGACCTTGAACCGTTTCCCATGGTACACCGCCTCTGCACCATTATATGCCCCATTCGACATCCTGACGAGACGGAGGCCTGACCTTGTCAATCTTCAACCTCAAGCCGCGCAAGACCCTCATGCCGAGCCCTTCGGAGGCGCTGCCGGGACGCAACGAGGAAATGCCCGTGCCGGCGCAGCACTTCGTGCTCAAGACGCCGCTCAAGCCGCCCTTCCCGGCGGGACTGGAGGAGGCCGTTTTCGGCCTTGGCTGCTTCTGGGGGGCGGAGCGCAAGTTCTGGCAGGTGGCGGGGGTGTACTCGACCTCGGTGGGCTATGCTGCCGGCCATACGCCGAACCCGACCTATGAGGAGGTCTGCTCGGGCCAGACGGGCCACAACGAGGTGGTGCGGGTCATCTTCGATCCCCGCGTGGTCAGCTTCGATGCCCTTCTTAAGGTGTTCTGGGAGAACCACGACCCAACGCAGGGCATGCGCCAGGGCAATGACGTGGGCACCCAGTATCGCAGCGGGATCTACGTGACTTCGCCAGCCCAGCGCGTTGCGGCCAATATGTCGCGCCAGACCTATGGCGCCCTGCTGCAGCGCGCCGGCCATGGGCCGGTCACAACCGAGATCCTCGATGCGCCCGCGTTTTACTATGCCGAGGCCTACCACCAGCAATATCTGGCCAAGAACCCCGGCGGTTACTGCGGCCTGGGTGGCACGGGCGTCAGCTGCCCGGTCGGGACAGGGGTCGGGACGGCCTAATTCTGCCCTTCCCTGCACCGCGCGGCTGCGCTATAGCGGCGCCCGAGATTTCGGCTGGCGACAGCTGGCCGGTCTGCTGCTGTAGCGTAGTGGTAGCGCAACGCCTTGGTAAGGCGTAGGTCGTGGGTTCAATTCCCACCAGCAGCACCAGTTCGGGGGGCCGCGTTTCCGCAGGGAAACGCGGCCTTCGCTTGAATGGTCGATGAATGGTGCCTCAAGCCAGCGTTCAGCGCACGGATGTCAGGGTGCCGTTCGAAAGGTTCCGACATCCGTGACGAGAGACGAGCCTGCCATGCCGATGCGCAACACAATCACCCTCGCCCTGGTCGCTGCCGGCGGCCTTTGCCTTTCAGCTGCAGCCCTGGCGGCGGGATCTGCGCCCGCGCCACTGCCGCCGTCGACCATCACGCTCTACGAGAAGCCGAACTTCCAGGGGCGCTCGATGACGTTCACCTCGCGCGTGGCGAGCCTGAATGCCGTCGGCTTCAACGATATCGCCCAGAGCGTGAAGATCGACGGCAAGCGTGACTGGGTGCTCTGCGAGAGCCGCAACTTCCTGGGCCGCTGCATCCGGGTCCATCTCAAGGAGAAGGACCTGAAGCGCCAAAAGTTCAGCGGCCTTGCCTCGTCGATCTATCCGGTTCCCGATCCGCCACCGGCCAAGCCGAAGTAGTCGCGTTCAGTTTCCTGCCAGTCGCGCCTTGACGAACTCGTAGAAGGTGAACTCCTTCTTGCGCAGGGTGAAGCGCGCCTGCTTCCAGTCCTTGGCCGGGTTGGCTTCGGTGCCGAAATACTGCTCGGGTGAATAGTCCGGGATCTCGGCGTTGGAGGCCACGACAAAGCGGCCATTCACCAGCGTGCCGTCCGGTGCCTTCGTGTAGTCGACAAGCCTGATTGGACGCCAGTTCCAGAACCCGCCGCCGATTGCCGGTGCCGTGCGGGGAAACTGCGGGCCGAACGTGCCACGCGTGACGGAGCGGTCGGGGTTGGAGTCGACCCAGTGGATCGTGCCGTCGGGATCGATCTTGAAGACGTACACGACGTGGCCGAAGGCGTCGTAGATGATCGAGCCAGGGCGCAGTGCGCCGCGCTCGAGCTTGGGTGAATAGAAATCGCTGGCGCTGTAGCCGCTGTCGAAGGTGTGCTCGATGCGGAACATGGCGGTCGAGACGGTGCCCCTGATGTCGAGCAGCAGCTTCGCTGGATCTGTGTTCTGCTGCCAGGCCAGCTGGAGACGGGCAACGACCTGGTTGCCGGCGTCGGAGAAACGGAAGTCCGGCGTCGGTCCGGAGCGCGACATCACATAGAGCGGATAGGAGAAGGGCAAACCGTTCTTCCAGGCGAAATAGGCCCTCAGCTGGTAGATGAAGTCGGCGCAGTCGCCGTCCATCTTCATGCCGGGCGGATCGGTGTCGCGCCAGGGATTGGCGGTGCTGCGGAAGCAGGCGCCCGGGTCGGCACAGTCGTGTTCACCGAAGCGGGCCACGAACTCGCCAAAGCGCCGCTCGTCGTCGGCGTCCCAATGGTCCTTGGCGATCTTCCACTGCCCTACCGGCGACGCGCTGGCGGACCAGGCGAGCAGGAAAGCCGTGACGATGGTGATAAGGCGCATACCCACGCTTTCGCCTCTACCCTGAAATCCCCAGGCCCAGAATTGCACGGATGCCCCCGGATTGCAGCAGGAAACTGGGCCTTCCCGGGATGGCGTCGATGGGGGGGCGGATGATCGACAGCGGGGGGCCCGGAAATGCTAGGATGGGCGCCTGTTCACCAAGCAGATGACGGCATGAGCACCCACAAGCCCCTGAACATTGCGCATCGCGGCGGCGCCGGACTGCGCCCGGAAAACACGCTGGCGGCATTCGCCCACGCGCTCGACATCGGCGTCGACGGTTTCGAGCTGGACATCCACATCACCGAGGACGGAACGGTCGTCGTGTTCCATGACGATGCGCTGAAGCCCGAGATCGTGCGCGATGCCGATGGCCGCTGGCTTGGCGAGGCGGGCCCGCTGCTCAAGGACCTCTCCTATCCAGTACTGCAGACCTATGACGTGGGGCGGCACAATCCCGCGACACGCTATGGGTCGCAGCATCCCGACGTGGTCGCGCAGGACGGCGAGCGCATTCCGCGGCTGGCCGATGTGATCTACCTGATCCGGCGCGCTGGCGGCAGCGAGCGGATCTGGATCGAACTCAAGACGAACTTCATGGATCGCAGCAAGACGTCGTCACCCGAGGCGATGGCAGACGGCGTGATCCGCGTGCTCAGGCGCGAGAAGTTCCTCGAGCAGGCCGTCCTGGTGGGGTTCGACTGGAACGCGCTGATAGCGGCGAAAAAACTCGAGCCTGCCATGGAATGCTGGTTCACGACGCTGCCGCAGACCTGGTTTACCATGACGGAACCGCCGGCGGCGCACTGGCCCCCGCCGAAGGCCGAACTTGACCGGCTGCGCGCACTCGAGGCCAGCCAGGCCCCCTGGACCGGTGGCTTCGACCGCCCGGCGCATGGCTCCGTCATCAGGGCGGCCAAGGCTGCGGGCGCGGATGGCTGGTTCCCCTATTTCGGTGACATCAACCGGGCAAGCCTAACGGAAGCGCGGGAACTGGGCCTGAAAGTCGGGGCCTGGACCGTGGATGGCACGGATGACCTGTCGCGGCTGATTGACCTCGGGATCGACGGGATTTGCACCGACCGGCCAGACCGGCTGGCGCGCCTCCTGAAGCCTGTGTGACGACCTCACATGACGCGCAGTGCGCAAATTGCGTTTGCGCGCAATTGCAGACAGAATGATGCCTGATCCTTCATCCCGACCGACCGGTGCCACGCCATGAGCCTCGTCCGCATGACTGCCGCGCTTTCACTCGCCTCCCTGCTGGCGGGGTGTGCAAGCTGGGGTGTCCTGCCGTCGACCACCGAGACGACGGAAACCCCTTTCCAGACCTACAAGAGCGCGGAGGACGCGTTCAACCAGGTCAAGCCGTTCGTGACCACGACGCGCGAATTGAAGGCGCGCGGGTTCGATCCGTACTCGACGCCGAACATCAAGGTGCTGAACTATCTCGAGTTGCTGCCCCGCTTCCTGCCGCAGCAGTCGATCAAGGTCGACGACCTCGATCCCGCCGTGCAGGCCTGCCTGACCGCCCGCGAGGCCTGCCAGGGATGGCTTGCGGAACCGTCGATCTCGTCGAAGGACCGCACGGGCAATGTGGCGCTTGACGTGCTTGGCTTCGAGCGCGAGACGACATCCACGGGCTGGAAGGCGTCGATGCTGCTTCTCGTCCAGAATGGCGTGGTTGTCTACAAGCTCTGGTCGGGCACGCCGTCGATCCTGGAGGTGAAGACCGAGAAGCGGCCGCTGGGGCCGCTGCAGGATCTCTCGGGTCCTGCCGCCTCTGCCGTGTCGGGTGTCGTGAAGCCCTGAGCACCGGGGTGCACGGCAGCGCCGATGCGCGGCCGTGCCCCCTAGTCCTTCTGGCCGGGCTATCCGGCCTTGGGCGCGATGACCATGACCATCTGGCGGCCTTCGAGCTTGGGTTCCTGCTCGACCTTGCCGACCGTATCGATGTCGCGCTTCACCTTCTGGAGCAACTCCATGCCGAGCTCCATGTGCGCCATCTCGCGACCCTTGAAGCGCAGGGTGACCTTGACCTTGTCGCCTTCCTCGAAGAAGCGTTTGATCGCGCGCATCTTCACGTCGTAATCGTGATCGTCGATCATCGGGCGCAGCTTGATCTCCTTGATCTCGATCACCTTCTGGTGCTTGCGCGCCTCGGCCGCCTTCTTCTGCTCCTGGTACTTGAACTTGCCGAAATCCATGAGCTTCACGACGGGGGGCTTGGCCATGGGTGCGACCTCCACGAGGTCGAGGCCTTCGGCCTCTGCCAGCCTGAGCGCGTCGTACTTGCTCATGACGCCACGCTTGCCGCCTTCGTCGTCGATCACCAGCAATTCGTGGGCGGTGATCATTTCATTGATACGCGGGCCGTCCTTGGAAGGGGCCTGCGCCGGTTGGAACGTACGTTTATTGATGGGTCGTCTCCTTTGCGTTGATGGCCCCTGCCCGGTTCAATGGATTGGGTTGCCGCGTCGATCCCGGAAAGTGCAGCACCCTGCCATGTCCTACCCGGCCAGAGGTCTTGCAGCCATGTACGGGAAGCCCCGGCGCGTGGCTGTGCGCCAAGAATAGGGTACGGGCCGGTTTACGCAAGGTGCACGGCCCGGCCGCCGGCGTGTTTTTTCGGGCCATTGGGCTGCAAAGCGCTGCCTGAACGACGCAGGGGCGGACCCGGCCCCAATCCGATTCAACCGCGCCGGGAGTTGCGTTTCGAGGGTGTTTATATCAGCCTGCCCCTTGTTCGCCGGTTGTTCAAGGGATCGCCAGATGGCCAGAGGCCGCCCGGAATGGAAGAAGAAGTATGACGGGGAGACGATCGCCAGTGCCATCTTCACGGGGCTTGAGCGGGCAAATCCGCGCCTGGCGGCCGGCCTGAAATACCATGCACGGCAGGCGTCGCCTTCTGCGCCGCTGTTCCAGAGCATCGAAACGCATGCGTTGAAGATTGCAAGCCCGCCCTACCGCGACATCTACGAGACGGTCAAGCTGGCGCAGGCGGACCTGACCGACAGGACCAAGGATCCGTTTCACTCAATCGCAACGACATGGCTTTTCGCAAACCCGAAGGTGCTGGGGCATACGGTGCGGATCATTGACCGGGCAACAGGCGCACTGGTGTCCACCGACGAGGGAACGCGAATTCGGTGGTCTCGCGCCTATGCCTTTCCCTTGCCGCAACGGCGCGTACAGAGCAGCCCCGTGCTTGCCAGCATCCCGGCATCCGAGACGAACTACTATCATCTGGTGATCAACAATCTCCTTCCGTTTGCGCACGCGGTGCTGCGCCATCGTGGCGAGCTGAAGGGGCGCCGCATCAGCCTTGCGGTGCGCAATGCGCCCAGCGTCATCGTGCGCGTTGTCGACGCCTTGCGCGCCTGCGGCATCGACATCGAAATCGTGAAGCTGAAGCCGAGCGAGGCCATGGAGGCCGAGACGGGCTTCCACGCCACGCTTATCCATCCTTCCCTGCATCCGAACCATGGCCACTGGTCGGGCGAGGCGGGCGAGGAACTGATCGAAGCGCTTGACCGCGTGGTTCCCGCGCTGCAGACGCCGGCGCGCGTGCACATCCCCCGCACCGAGACGACCGTGCGCCGGATCCTGAACAATGACGACTACCAGAAGTGCATCGATGACAGCGGGCTTGAGCCCATGATCGCGCGCTGGGACAATTTCGACCTGCAGTACCGCACGTTCCGCCAGGCGCGCGAGATCGTTGCGGTGCATGGCGCGGGGCTGGCCAATCTCTGCTGGACGCGGCCGGGCACGCGCGTGACCGAGATCACGCCGACGGATGCCCGGCGCTCGCCCTTCCTGCAGATCGG
>JAGWXR010000030.1 GCA_018969785.1 Alphaproteobacteria bacterium | reverse complement strand
CGAGGCTCGCACAAGCAGCGCAAAGCCGGCTGCAGATCAGGCTTGACGCCACGACCTCAATCGCGCGTGAATCAGGCCAGGAGAGGGCAGGCGACGACAATGACAGCGCGACGATGGAAGGCAAGCCTGGCGGTGCTGCACGCAGCAGCGCTTGTCTGCGCCTCGGCCGCAGGTGCCGACCCGCCGACCCCGGCCACAGGCGAACCGCCCGCATCGCCGTCGCCGGTCGTGGTGCGCCAGGGCACGCCCATCCCCGATGATCCGGGGCCAGCGGCTCGCCGCCCACCGCCGCAGCCGGGCGCTCCAGATACCGGGGACACGACGCAGGAAGCCCTGCCCCTGAACCCGAAGGGCCACCGCTGCTTCGTCCGCGACGCGATGGCATTCATCGACCGCACCCGCGTACGCTGCCATAACGCGGCCGAAGGAAGGTTCGTCTTCTTTGCCGTGGACACCGGCCAGCCAGTGGCCGGGACCTTGCTCGAGAAAGCCTGGCGGAGCATGCGAAGCGGCAAGCCGCTGCAGCTGAAATACGCGCCGACACCCGATCTCAACCCGCCGAATTGCCGGGCGAAGGACTGCCGTCGGCTGATCGACGTCGCGAACTAGAAGTCGCTGGCGATGCCCTTGACTTCCCAGTCGCCATACCGCGCGGGATCAGGCCCGTTGCGCCCGCCAAGCTCTTTTGGCAGCGGCTTGCGCAGGCGATCCGCCTCGGCCCGACGGGCTTCAGCCTCCGCAAGGGCACGTTGTGCAGCCGCAGCGATGCGCGCGGCGATCTCTGAATCGTGGGTCATTGTGTGTCCTGTCTGCCTCATCAGACCATGAATGATGCTTAACGTCCAGCATCAACCAAACAGCCGACGCGACGCCACTCGCCTCGCTGGCTAATGTTTCTCCGGGGACTGGGGGAAATTATGCTTAAGCGATCAGGGGCGCTTATCGCCGCAGTTGTGCTGTGCGGCGTTTCGGTTGGTTGGGCGCAGCCCGCCGACTTCGATCCGCAAGCCGCGACCGATGCCATGCTGGCCACCGTGGACGAGGCTGCAAGGGCGAAATCCGACGCCTATTTCGAGGGCGGCTACTGGTTCATCCTCTGGAATGCACTGGCAACAATGGGGGCGGCCCTGCTTCTCCTGTTCACCCGCGCGTCCGCCGGCATGCGCAATCTGGCGGAAGCCATCACCGACCGTCGCGGCCTGCAGACGTTCATCTACGGCCTGCAGTTCATCACCGCGCTGACGATACTCACCTTCCCGATGGCCTACTGGCAGGACTTTGTCCGCGAGCACGAGTTTGGTCTCTCCAACATGTCGCTTGAGGACTGGATGCGCGAGGCCGCCATGGGCTTTGCCGTCAACCTCTTGATGACATCGGTGTTCCTCGTCGCGCTTTATGGCGTTATCAGGCGTGCTGGCGAGGCTTGGTGGCTCTGGGCAACCGGGCTGACGGTCGGTTTCTTTGTCTTCGCGATCGCGATTTCACCCGTGTTCATCGCCCCGCTGTTCAACGAGTACAAGCCCATGCGCGAGGGCCAGTTGAAGGAGGAAATCCTCGCGATGGCCCGTGCCAACGGTGTCCCGGCAGACAACGTTTATGAATTCAATGCCTCGAAACAGTCCAAGCGCATCAGCGCCAATGTGTCGGGCTTCCTCGGCACCACGCGCATTTCCCTGAACGACAATTTGCTCGAGCGCGGCACGCCCGCCGAGGTCAAGGCCGTCATGGGCCACGAGATCGGCCACTATGTCCTCGGTCACATGTACGAAATCATCCTGACGCTGGCCGTTCTCGCGGCCATCGCGTTCTTCCTCGTCGACATAGGTTTCGGGGTCTTGCACGCATTGTTCGGCCGGATGTGGGGCGTGAGGGATTTCGGCGACACCGCAGGCCTTCCCATTCTCGTCTTCACATTGGCTCTGTTCGGCCTGCTCGCAACCCCGATCACAAACTCCATCACGCGCACCAACGAGGCCGAAGCAGACATTTTCGGCCTCAACGCCGCGCGCGAGCCCGACGGTTTTGCCACCATCGCCCTGAAGCTGGCCGAGTACCGCAAGCTCGATCCCGGGCCCTGGGAAGAGTTCGTCTTCTACGATCACCCCTCGGGGCGCGCCAGGATCCACATGGCAATGCAGTGGAAGGCAGGGCAGATGGGCGGGCAGGCAATGCCCATGTCAATCGAAGGGTTTGCAACCCCGCCGGCACCCGATGCCCTGGCGCACCCGGCCTTTGCGCCCTTCGAGGGCGAGGGCGAACCGCCCGCCTTCCAGGATCTTCCCGCCGCCGACGCGAACCGCTGACATGCCTTGATGCCGGAGGCCCGCGCACATACATCTATGCGCGAAACGGACCCTCGGGCGACACGAAGATGAACTGGACACGAACGGCAATATTGCTGGCAGGCCTGACCGCCATGTTCATGGCGATCGGTGGCCTCATCGGCGGCACAAGCGGCATGTTGATCGCGCTAGCGATCGCGATCGCGACCAACGCCTTTGCCTACTGGAACTCCGACAGGATGGTGCTGCGGATGTACGGCGCCACCGAGGTCGACCGCAGCAATGCGCCCGAACTCTGGGGCCTCGTCCAGGAGCTTGCGCGCCGCGCCGAGCTTCCCATGCCCCGCGTCTACATCATGCAGAACGACCAGCCCAACGCCTTCGCGACCGGCCGCGACCCTCAGCACGCAGCCGTCGCGGTGACGACGGGCCTGATGGACCGCCTCTCGCGCGAGGAACTCGTCGGCGTACTCGCGCATGAACTTGCGCACATCAAGAATCGCGACACCCTCATCATGACGATCACCGCGACCATCGCCGGCGCCATCGGCATGCTCGCGAACTTCGCGCTGTTCTTCGGCTCGTCCGGCGACAACCGCAACAACCCGCTCGGCATGGTCGGTACCATTGCGCTCGTATTCCTGGCTCCGATCGCCGCGGGCCTCGTGCAGATGGCCATCAGCCGCTCGCGGGAATACGACGCCGACCGCATGGGTGCCGAGATCGCCGGACAGCCGCTCTGGCTGGCCTCCGCGCTCGAGCGCATCGAGCAGTCGGCCCATCGCGTCGTGAACAACGATGCCGAGCGCAACCCGGCAACCGCCCACATGTTCATCATCAATCCGCTCGCAGGGCAGGGAATGGACAATCTCTTCGCCACCCATCCCTCGACTGGAAACCGGATCGCGCGCCTGCAGTCGATGGCGCAGGAAATGCAGGGTGCCGCGCAGGAAGCGCCGCGCCGCGGACCGTGGGGCTGATTGTCAGGCAAACGCTCCCCCACACGCAACACTCGACCGCTGAACGCACGCGATGCAGCCTTGCAGGTCCTGCAGGCTGTGTTCTTCAGCGAGCGTCCGCTCTTCGAGGCGCTCGAACGCCACATCAGCCACGCGGGCCTCGCGCCCCGCGACACCGCCTTCGCCCGTGCGATCGTCATGACGGTGCTGCGCCAGCTCGGCGAAATCGACGCCGTCATCGCCACCTTCCTGCGCGATCCCCTGCCGGTCAGGTCGGGCCCGGCCGAACTCATCCTGCGCATGGCCTGCGCCGAACTCGTCTATCTTGGCGTCCCGCCCCACGCCGCGGTCAGCTCGGCGGTTGATCTCGCAACCAGGGACAGCCGCGCCCGCCATTTCAAGGGCCTCGTCAATGCCGTCGCCCGGCGCATCGGCGCAGAAGGAAAGTCGGTCGCGTCCACCCTCGACCACGAGCAGCTGAGCATGCCGACCTGGGCGTGGGACCTCCTGGTTGAACAGCATGGCGAGGCCACCGCGCGCGCCATCGCCCGCGCGCACCTCGCCGAGCCGCCGCTCGACATCTCGGTCGCGCGCGAGGCCGATCATTGGGCCACAGCCCTTTCAGCCGAGCGCCTGCCCACCGGCACGCTGCGCCGCGCGGCAGGCGGCAGGATCGAGGACTTGCCCGGTTTCACGCAAGGCGCCTGGTGGATCCAGGACGCCGCCGCCGCCATGCCCGCCCGCCTGCTTGGTGACATTCAGGGCCAGTCCGTCATAGATCTCTGCGCCGCGCCGGGCGGGAAGACGGCCCAGCTCGCCGCTGCCGGTGCCGACGTCATCGCCGTCGACCTCGATGCGGCCCGCATGGACCGCGTGCGCGAGAACGCAGGGCGTCTCGGCCTCAAGGTGAGCTGCGTGGTCGCCGACGCCCGCGTCTGGCAGCCGGCCGTCCCCGTCGACGCCGTTCTGCTCGATGCACCCTGCAGCGCGACAGGCACCGTGCGTCGCCATCCCGAGATCCTCTGGCGCAAGGACCGCTCCGACCTTCTCGCCCAGGCGGGCCTCCAGCACGACCTGATCCGCGCTGCAAGCCGCATGGTCCGCCCCGGCGGGCGGCTCGTCTATTGCGTCTGTTCCCTGTCGCGCGAGGAGGGCGAGGACATCGTCGAGGCCTTCCTCCGCGACACCCCCGGTTTCGTCCGCGAACCCGTCCGCAGCGACGAGGTCGGTGGCGAAACGGCCTTCCTGACCGCGGCGGGCGACCTGCGCACCTTGCCCTGCCACTGGGCGGATCGCGGCGGAATGGATGGTTTTTTTGCCAGCCGCCTGCGGAGAAACGCCTGACCTTGATTGCGGCGCGTGCCGCAACGCGGTAAGTCCGGGCACATGAGGAAATCACCCAAGATCGCGCCATCGATCCTCGCTGCCGATTTCGCGAACCTCGGCGCCGAGGTTCGCGCAGTCGAGGCCGCAGGCGCCGACTACATCCACGTCGACGTGATGGACGGCCACTTCGTGCCCAACATCTCGATCGGCCCGCAGATGGTCAGGGCCCTGCGCCCCCACACGACGCTGCCGCTCGACGTGCACCTCATGATTTCCCCGGTCGATCCGTTCATCCGCGAGTTTGTTGACGCGGGCGCCGATATCATTACCGTGCATCCCGAAGCAGGACCGCACGTGCACCGCACCCTGCAGCTCATCAGGGCAGCGGGAAAGAAGGCAGGCGTGGCGCTCAACCCGGGCTCGCCGGCATCCTTGCTCGAAAACCTGATGGGTGACGTGGATCTCGTGCTCGTCATGACCGTGAACCCGGGCTTCGGTGGCCAGAGCTTCATCCAGTCCCAGTTGGCCAAGATGAGACAGGTTCGCCAGATGATCGACCGGAGCGGCCGACAGATCGAACTTGAAGTTGATGGAGGCGTGAATGGTCAAACCGCCGCCCTTGCGGTCGAAGCCGGTGCTGACGTCCTTGTCGCGGGAACAGCCGTCTTCGGCGGACAGCCCGCCCTCTACGCTGAAAACATCGCCCGCCTCCGCCGGTGAAGCGCAAGCCCCTGCAGGCGGGGCAGGCGGTTACGTCTTCAGCGCTGTCACGCATCGCAGGGGATTGATTGAGGGTCTTCTGGCGCAGGCAAAGTCGTCCGCGTCGCGGACGCTGCACGCATCGTCCGCCTGGCAGAGAGGCCTTTCCGGCCCCGCGCCCGATCGCCTGCTCGCGACGCCGCGCAGCTTCTGGCCCAAGAGCCCGGCCGAGGCCGAGCTTCTCATCATGGGTCGCTTTCGCCTGAACGGTGGCGAAGCAACGACGCGCGACGGTTCGCCCTTCTTCATCTCGCCGCCATCCGAGGCCTGGGCCGAGAGCCTTCATGCCTTCCACTGGCTCCGCCACTTCGACGCCGGCGGCGCCGAGCCCTTCCAGGAGCACCTGCGCCAGCTGATTGCCCATTGGCTGCGAAACTACGGGGACTGGCACGAGCTCGCCTGGCGCCCGCACGTCATTGCGCGCCGCCTGATGACCTGGTCCTCTTTCGGTCGTCTGGTCCTCGCCAATGCCGAAATCCTGTTCCGCTCGCGCGTTCTGCTGTCGATGGCCCGCCAGGCCCGTCATCTCGCGCGCACCGCGCATCTTGCGCCGGCGGGAATGCCGAGGCTCACCGCCGCCATCGGTCTGGCGCAGTCAGGCGTCTGCCTGCCTGACGGAGAGGCGCGCATGAACCGTGGTCTGCACCTTGTCGCGCGCGAGCTGTCGACGCAGATCCTGCCAGACGGCGGTCACGTGTCGCGCAATCCCGAGGCCTTGCTCGAGGCCGCAAGCGATCTCCTCTCCCTCGTCGACGCGATGACGCAGCGCCAGTTGCTGGTACCCGTGACCATCCGGCGCGCGCTTGACCGGATGATGCCGATGATCCGCCTGCTGCGTCACCAGGACGGCAGGCTCGCCCTGTTCAATGGCGCAAGTGAAGGCCCGGATGGTTGGGCAGAAACAATCCTCGCGCAGGACATCGCGCGCCACCGCACGGCCCAGCAGGCACCGCAGAGCGGTTACCAGCGCATCGAATGCGCCGACGCCGTGCTCATCGCCGATGCAGGCCCGCCACCGCCGGCGGAAGTCTCGACCGAGGCGCAGGCCGGGACGCTGTCATTCGAATTCGGCGCTGCCGGCGAAAGGCTCATCGTCAACTGCGGCACCTCGCGCATCAAGGGCGGGGAATGGCAGGAGGCGATGCGCGCAACCGCAGCCCACTCCACGCTCGCCATCAGCGATGGCTCTTCCGCTCACGTGGTTCCTGCCGGATGGGCCCGCCGTCTCCTGGGCCCGCGTCTGGTGGATGGACCGACCGACGTGCGTTGCCGTCGCCGTGAGACCGAGGAGGGCATTTCCCTTGCGCTTTCACACGACGGCTATGCCCGCTTGGGCTTCCGGCATGAGCGCGTGCTCCACCTGTCTCATGACGGCACCGTGTTGAGCGGCGAAGACGCTCTCGTGCAGGCCCCGGATCATTACATCCCGCCCTTTGTCATCCGCTTCCACCTGCATCCGGCGATCCGCATCCTGCGCGCCGATGACGGTCTGATCCTCGCCACCCCGGGCGGCACGATCTGGCGCTTCACCGCCGACGCCGCCATCGAGGTGGCCGAAAGCGTCTATCTCGGCCACCCGGCGCAGGTCCGCAAGACCCAGCAGGTCATCCTCACCGAGGCCCCCGGCCGTCACACGGGCAAGGTGAAATGGTCGCTGCGGCGCACGGGCGGGGGAGAACCCCCGGAATCATCGGTGAATTGAGGCATCGTCGCGCTTGGAGCGGCTGCGCGGGCCATGCTATCCCGCGCGCGCTTCGAAGCGAGAAAGGTGCGCGTCAAATGTCGGTTTCCGGTCTCAGGCAGGTACGCAGGGCCCTCGTGTCCGTGTCGGACAAGACGGGCCTCGTCGAATTCGCCCGCGCCCTTGCGGCCCGTGGCGTCGAACTTATCTCGACCGGCGGTACGTCCAAGGCGCTGGCCGCAGCTGGCCTCAAGGTCACCGACGTCGCGGCCGTGACAGGCTTCCCCGAAATGATGGACGGCCGCCTGAAGACGCTGCATCCCCGGGTACATGGCGGTCTGCTCGCCTTGCGCGATGATGAAGGCCATGCACGCGCCATGAAGGAGCACGGCATCGAGGGCATCGATCTTCTCGTCTGCAATCTCTACCCCTTCGAGGAAACCGTCGCCCGCAAGGCTTCGTTCGAAGAAACGGTCGAGAACATCGACATCGGTGGCCCGGCCATGATCCGCGCTGCCTCGAAGAACCATGGCTATGTCGCCGTGATCGTCGACGTTGAGGACTATCAGGCCGTGCTGGCCGAGATGGACCGGAATGATGGAGCCCTGTCGCTCGAGACCCGCAAGATGCTGGCCGCCCGCGCCTACGCGCGCACCGCCGCCTATGACGCCGCAATCGCGACGTGGTTCGAGAGCGAGCTTTCAAGTGTCGCAGGCCAGGCCGAGCGTCAGCCGCCGCGTCGCTTTGCCCTCGCAGGACGCCTGCGCCAGGGACTGCGCTACGGCGAGAACCCGCACCAGTGGGCGGCCTTCTATGCTTCCGGCGAGCACCGCTTCGGCGTCGCCACCGCCCGCCAGGTTGGCGGCAAGGAACTCTCCTACAACAACATCAACGACACCGATGCCGCCTACGAGTGTGTCGCGGAACTCGGCGACGACAGGCCGGCCGTCGCCATCATCAAGCATGCAAACCCCTGCGGCGTGGCAACCGCATCATCCCTCGCCGAGGCCTATCGCCTCGCGCTGCGCTGCGATCCCGTCAGCGCATTCGGTGGCATCGTCGCCTGCAACCGCAAGCTTGACGCGGCAACGGCGACGGAATTGGCAAAGATCTTCACGGAAGTGATCATCGCCCCTGACGCCGACGCAGAGGCAATGCAGATCCTCGCTGCAAAGAAGAACCTTCGTCTCCTGCTCGCCGGCGGCCTGCCGGACCCCGCCGAGCCCGGCGTCACGCTGCGCAATGTGTCGGGCGGCTTCCTCGTCCAGTCGCGCGACGCCGGCCGCGTGTCAGTTGGCGAACTGCGCGTCGTCACCAAGCGCAAGCCCACCGATGCCGAGCTTGCCGATCTCCTGTTTGCCTTCCGCGTGGCCAAGCACGTGAAGTCGAACACCATCGTCTACGCCAGGGATGGCGCGACCGTTGGCATCGGCGCCGGTCAGATGAGCCGGATCGATTCAGCGCGCATTGCCGCCTGGAAGGCCGAGGAAGCCTCGAAGGCTGCAGGCCTGCCGGCATCTCTTGCCAAAGGCTCGGTCGTGGCCTCCGACGCATTCTTCCCCTTCGCCGACGGCCTTCTCGCCGCCGCCGAAGCCGGCGCCACGGCGGTCATCCAGCCTGGCGGTTCCATGCGCGACGAGGAAGTCATCGCTGCGGCCAACGACAGGAACCTCGCCATGGTCTTCACGGGAATGCGGCACTTCAGGCACTGAGGGCACAACCTTCAGGAAACGGGCGCCGCCCGCTCGGCCTTCACGAAGAGCAACCCGACAAACCCTGCACCCAGCAAGAGCAGGATCGAGGACAGGCCGACCGCGTTGCTGCCGGACCACTCGGTGAACCGCGCCACGATGAACGGCGCGAGGAACGCGGTCGCTGTTCCCGAAAGGGCATAAAGCCCGAAGAACTCCGCCATCTTGGGGACCGGCGCGATCCGCGCCATCATGGTGCGGCTGTTGGCGTAGGACGCAGTGATGAAGATGGCGATGAGTATGACAACCGCCACATAGAGAAGCTCGGGCAGGCTTTCGAAGAAGGGCAGCCCGTGCACCGGTGGCGACGCCGGATCGTGGTGGATGAAGAACAGGATCGTGTCAGGCCGCATCGACAGCGACAGCACAAGCCCCACCATCGTGCCACCCACCGCAATCAGAAGCCCGCGCTGCGAGCCGAAGCGCTGGTCGATCCAGCCGCCAAAGACGCCGCCCAGCGTCGCAAAAACGCTGAGCACGACGCCATAGACAAGCAGGTCCAGCGTGTTCCATCCGAAGGTCGTCGCCGCATAGCCGCCACCGAAGATGAGCACCGCATTGCACCCGTCATTGTAGAGCATCCGCACGAACAGGTACTTGCCCACGTTGCGATAGTCCTTGAGGCTGCGCAGCGTCCGCACCAGTGACGCAACGCCCCGCCTCGCCGCCGTCAGCGGCCCCAGCGCGACACGCGGCTGGTCAGGCGTGAAGAGGAAGAGGGGCAACCCGAACACCGCAAACCAGATGGCAAACAGCGGCCCCACCATCCGCTCGGGCTCGAAGGCCGCCTTGTCGACGCCAAACAGCGGCGCGGCCGGAATGAAGGGCCAGTCCACGACGCCCGGCAGGACGAAGCACCACAGCATGAAGACGAACAGGATCACGCCGGAAAGATTGCCGAGCGCCAGCGCCAGCCCCGAAAGCCGGCCCACCTGCCGGTCAGGCACCAGCGTGGGCAGCATGGCGTTGTGGAACACGGACGTGAAATCGAAAGCGATGATGGTGGTCACCAGCAGCACGCAGATCGCCGCGAGCGAAAGCCCGGCCTCGCCCGGCAGCGCCAGCCACAGCAGCGCCGCCGTGGTGCCAAGCAGGATCGAGAACGCAAGGATCCAAGGCTTGCGCCGCCCGCCCGCATCGGCGACCGCGCCAAGGATCGGGGCCATCAGCGCGATGAACAGTCCCGCAGCCGAATTCAGGTCACCCCAGAGCGATTGGCCCCGGACAGGGTCGCCAACCAGCTGGCTGTAGAAATACGGCGCGAAGATATAGATCGTGATCAGCAGCACGTGCGGATTGCGCGCACCTTCGAACCAGGCCCACGATAACTGCCCGAGACGCGACGCGCACACACCGCCGCTGGCAGAGGGCTCATCAGGGACAGCGAGCAGGCGTTGCGTGAGGGAGAGAGCCGCACCCGGACCTTGCGTCTGCATGAGCCCGCATCCTCGCTGTTGCAGTGACAGGAAGACGCACTCTTGCATGACTTTCAGTTCCGCGCGAGAGGCTTGACGCATCTGCCCGACTTGGGGCCCTGTACCGGCGACAGCTTGGTGGTCTTCATGCACCTGCCTTGGGACGCAACGCTCGCAGCACTGATGGCCGCCCTGTTGCACGCGACATGGAATGCCGTCCTCAAGGGCGGCAACGACCGCCTCGCAGATGCGTCCCTCCTGTTCCTCTTCGCCGGTACCCTGGGCCTTGTCTCGACCTTCTTCGCCCCGCCCATCGATTCATCAGCCTGGATTTGGGTGATTGCCACCTCTCTGCTGCATGTTCCCTATGTCTACTTCCTGGGGCGCGCCTACGCGCACGGAGACCTGAGCCACGTCTACACGATCGCCCGCGGCCTGCCGCCGATCCTCGTCGTGACGCTGGCAGCCCTGCTTCTGGGCGAGATCCCGAGCTTCATGGGTCTCTTCGGGGTCATGCTGATAAGCTTCGGCATCCTCACCGTTGGCATGACGCCGGGCGCCCACACCCAAGGCACCGGCCTGGCGGTGCTCGTTGCGCTGACCATCACGCTCTACACGCTCTCCGACGGCATCGGCGTCCGCGCATCGGGCAGTCCGGTTGCCTACAATGGCTGGATCTTCCTTGGCTCGGCATTGACCTGCATGACCATGGCCTTTGCCCTGAGGGGACGCCGCCTCGTGGCCTACGCGCAGGTCTACTGGAAGCGGGCCATGCTGGGTGGCGTGATGTCTTTCATCGCCTACGGCCTCGTCCTGTGGGCCATGACGCAGGCATCGATCGGCGGCGTCAGCGCCCTGCGCGAGACATCCGTGGTGTTCGCGGCGCTGATCGGCATGTTCCTGCTCGGCGAGCGCGCAGCCGCCCGGCGGCTGGCAGGCGCCGTGATCGTGGCCGCAGGGGCCGTGATCCTCAAGTTCGCCTAGCCCTCGTTCGCCGACAGCAGGTCCCGGATCTGTCCTGCCGCAAGCGTCAGGCGCGCCACCGTGAACGTGCCCGATCGCTCGAGGTCCGTGACAAGCCCGACGACGCGCGCGACCTGGTCGCCATGCGCTGCCGCCCACGCGGCCACAGCCTTGCTGCCATCCGCTCGGTTGCCACCCGCACCACCATCGCTGAGCGCCCTGAGCGCCAGCGCCCGCTGGTGTCCCAGCAGGTCATCAACCAGTCGCCGCACGGCAAGCCGGTCCCAGTGCTCGGGCAGGTTCATGCGGTCTGCCGCAAGGCGTAACCGGTCAATGCCGATCGTATGGGCGGCGGCGAAATAGGCGCCGGCCACCATGTCGAGTGGCTTGCCCGTCTCGTTGGCCAGCCGCGTGATGTCGGGCGTCGCGCCGATCGCGGCCAGCGCCCCGACCTCGTCGGCCAGGTCCTCGGGAACCCCCGCCGCGCGATACTCGGCGATCGTGGCACGTATGGCCTGTCCTTCGGCATCCGACACCAGCGATGAGAAGGTCCCCTTCAGCTTCGACACACCCTCGGCGTAGGGCGAGATCGCCTGCGCGATGGGAACCGTCGCGGGGATGTGCCGGAAGAACCAGACGGTCTGGCGCAGAAGGTGCAGCGCAAGACCCGCATGCATCCGGTTCTGGACATCGGCAGCAATCCGGTTGTCGAGCGCATTGATCCGCTGCGCGATGCGGTCGACCCCGAAGGCATGCAGAGCGATCGTGTAGGCCCGCGACAGGGCAGGCGCCTCGCTCGCCGTGGCTTCCTTCAGGCGATGCATGAACACGGGCCCGCCCCGGTTGATGATGTCATTGGCCAGCACCGTCGCGACGATCTCGCGCCGCAGGCGATGCGCCCTCAGCCCCTTTGTCAGGTTCTGCCCGGCTTCCGGCGGGAAATAGCTGCTGAGGGTCTGCGCGAAGAACGGGTCATCCGCCAGGTTCGAGCTGTTGATCTCCTGGAAGAGCTGCAGCTTCGCATAGGCCAGAAGCACCGCAAGCTCGGGCCGCGTGAGCCCCTCGTTGCGATTGGCCCGCTCGCGCAGGTTCTCGTCCGACGGCAGGCCTTCGACAGCCCGGTTCAGCCGTCCCTCGCGCTCGAGCGCACGCATGAAGCGCCCATAGGCATCCGACTCCCACGCCCCGCCGCGCTGCGCGACACTGATCGCAAGCGACTGGTTGTAGTTGTCCGCCAGCACCAGCCGAGCCACGTCGTCCGTCATGCGAACGAGCAGGGGATTTCGTTCATCCGCCTTCAGTTCGCCTGCCGCGATCGACGCATTGAGGAGGATCTTCAGGTTGACTTCATGGTCCGACGTGTCGACACCGGCCGAGTTGTCGATCGCATCGGTATTGAGCCGCCCGCCCGCCGACGCATACTCGATCCGCCCCGCCTGCGTCATGCCAAGGTTTGCGCCTTCCCCGACGACCCGCGCCCTCAGTTCGTTACCGTTGACCCGAAGAGCGTCATTGGCCTTGTCGCCGACATCCGCGTGGCTCTGCGAGGAAGCCTTCACATAGGTGCCGATACCGCCGAACCAGAGCAGGTCCGCCGGCGATTTCAGCAGCGCACGGATCAGTTCCGACGGCTCGATCTGCTCGACCGTGAGCCCCGTGAACGCCCTGACCTCGGGCGACAAGGGGATCGTCTTCATCGAGCGCGAATAGACACCGCCCCCGCGCGAGATCTTGTGCTGGTCATAGTCCGCCCAGGACGACCGTTGCAGCTTGAAGATACGCGAACGCTCGGCATGGCTTGTCGCCGGATCGGGATCCGGATCAAGGAAGATGTCCCGGTGATCGAACGCCGCCACCAGCTTGATCGCCTTCGACAGCAGCATGCCGTTGCCGAAGACATCGCCCGACATGTCGCCCACGCCCACCACGGTGAAGGGGGTCGTCTGGATGTCTGTCCCGGTCTCGCGGAAATGGCGTTTGATCGTTTCCCACGCGCCGCGCGCGGTGATGCCCATCTGCTTGTGGTCATAGCCCACCGACCCGCCGCTGGCGAACGCATCGTCCAGCCAGAACCCATAGTCGTGCGAGATGCCGTTGGCGATGTCCGAGAACGTCGCCGTTCCCTTGTCGGCGGCGACCACGAGATAGGGATCATCCCCGTCATGGCGCACAACGTCGCGCGGGGGCACCACCGCGCCGGACCCGTCGAGGTTGTCGGTCAGGTCGAGCAGCGACGAGATGAAAAGCCTGTAGGCTGCAATGCCGGCATTCAGCCACTCCTCCCGCCGCGAGGCCGGCGGCAGCTTCTTCGGGTAGAACCCGCCCTTCGAGCCGACCGGCACGATGACGGCGTTCTTGACCTGCTGCGCCTTGACGAGGCCCAGGATCTCCGTGCGGAAATCTTCCCGGCGGTCCGACCAGCGAATGCCGCCGCGCGCGACCTTGCCGAAGCGCAGGTGCACGCCCTCGACCGTTGGCGAGCACAGGAAGATCTCCACCATCGGGCGGGGAAGGGGCAACTCGTCGATGCGCCCGCTGTCGATCTTGATCGCGATTGTCGGCTTGGGCTGGCCGCTCGCATCCATCTGGAAGAAATTCGTCCTCACGCTCGACTGGATCACGTTCCGGAACCGGCGGATCACGCGGTCGTCATCGAGGCTCGGAACTTTCGCCAGCGCCAGCGAGATCTCGCCGTCCAGTGCCGCCTCGGCCTCGGGCCGGTTCGCCACGTCGAGCCCGAAACGCGTCTTGAACAGTTGCACGAGCAGGCCCGCGATGCGCGGATTGCGCGCGAGCGCATCCTCCATCAGCGTCTGGCTCGCCGGAAAGGCGGCCTGCCGCAGGTACTTTGCAATTGTCCGCAGCAGCGCCACGTCCCGCGCCGGCAGCTCCGCCTGCAGCACCAGCCGGTTGAAGCGGTCGCTCTCCGCCAGGCCGCCCCAGACCTGCAGGAACGCATCCTCGAACAGCCGCATCGCGCTCTCGCGCTCCGCCGACGGCAGGCCGTGCAGCTTCAGGTCATGGATCGTCAGCGCACCATCTGTCCGGCGAAGCGGATAGTTCACCTGCTCGATGACGCGCACGCCGAAATTCTCGAGTACCGGCATCAGGTCGGACAGCTCGATGACGGGACCGGCATGATAGATCTTGAGGCCGATCACACCGTCATCGCGCCGTTCGCCCCCGGCAGTGCGCAGCGCAATCGACCCGGGAGCGCGCACAACCTCTTCCAGCTTCCCGATGTCGACGATCGCCTCTTCCGGCGCAAAGGCGACGCGATAGGCCTCCGGCAGGGCCGCGGCATAGACCGTGTTCAGGGCCTCGCCACGCTCGCCCGGATACCGCTTCTGCAGCGCCGCCGCGAAATGGTCCGTCCACAGCCTCACGGCATCGGCGATTCGCGCCTGCAGGGCATTCATGTCGAAGTCCCGCGGCCCGTCTTCCGGCAGCGTGAGCGAATAGTGGATCCGCGTCATCTGGCCTTCTTCCGTGTGCGGAAAGGCCGTGGCGATCTGCCCGCCAAGCGTCTCTGTCAGCAGCGTCCCGATCGTGCGGACAAGCCCCACGCGGAACTTGTCGGCGGGAAAATAGACCAGCGCCGAGGCAAACCGGTTGAAGGCATCGAAACGGATGAAAGCCTTCGTGTCGGGCCTGTCGCCCAGATAGGCCAGCGCCGGACCGATGCGCAGCAGGTCGTCTTCCGAGATCTGGAACAACTCGTCGCGCGGAAACGTCTCGAGCACCACGTCGAGCGTCTTGGCGTTGTGGCTCTTCTTCGGAAAGCCCGAGCGCTCGATCACGTTCGCAACCTTGCGCCGCAGGAACGGGATCTCGCGGGGGCTGTCGTTGTAGGCCGAGAACGTGAACAGCCCGATGAACCGCCGTTCGCCGGTGAGCCGCCCCTGCGCGTCATAACGCTTGATGCCGATGTAATCCTCCGGCACCCGCCGGTGCACGGTCGACCGTTCGATCGACTTGGTCACGATCAGCGGCGAAGGCAGGGACAGTGCCGCCCGCACCTCAGCCGTCAGTTGCGACCGGTCACCGGCATGCCGGATGACACGCCGCTCCGGATTGCGCAGCAGGCCAAGCCCGCTGTCGGCGACCGGGCTGTGCGTGCCGGCGCCCGCAGGATCGAACACATAGTCGCGCGCGCCCAGGAACGTGAAGTGATTGCTCTTCAGCCACTGCAGGAAGGCCAGCGACTCGTCGATGTCGGCCTGCGCGATGCGTGGCGGACCGGCCGAAAGCTCGGCAATGCTCGCATCCAGCCGGTCGATCATCGCCCGCCAGTCGGCGACGACGACGCTCACGTCTTTCAGCACGCTGCGAACTGCGCCCTCGAGCACCGCATGCTGAGCCTCCGATGCGACGCGACGGATCACCACGCAGATCATGCTCTCGTTCGCGCCCTCTTCGCCGGCCCCTGCAAGGCCGGCAAAGGCGCCCCCGCTCCGTCGAACGCGGAAGATCGGATGGAACACGGCCTTGATGCCCACGCCACGCTCACCCAGTTCGCTCAGGATCGACCCGAAGAGGAATGGCTTGTCGTCATTGATCGTGGCAACGACGGTGACAGGAAAGCCGAACCCCTCTTTTTCCCAATCAGGGGAGAACACGCGCACCAGGCTCTCGCCGATCCGTCGCGTGCGCGCCGCTTCCAGGAATACGCGCGCAAGGCTGGCCTGTGCGGCCGCCGGAAACGACGCAATGTCCTCCGGCACCGCCTCCCTGAAGAAGGCCGCCGTGAAGGCTGCAAGGTCGTTAGGGTCGGGGAGGGGGGCGTTCATGGTCTACCAGTGCGAAAGGACCCGCGGGCACGGGCGGGAAGGTCAGGGTGAGGCGCACGCCGTTCGTGCCACGCTACGGCCTGCTCGCTTAATGTCGGATTGAACCGCGCGCAAGCAGCCTTTGTCACGCATGCGGGCTTTACCGTTTTCCGCGCCGGCTCTTGCCTCTCGCACATGCAAAACGAAAGATGGCCGGGCCAGAGGGGCGCCACGCATGGCCCAAGTCATCCTGTTCGACACCGAATTCACAGCCTGGCGCGGCTCCATGGCGCGCGGCTGGAAGGGCCCCGGCGAGCATCAGGAAATCGTGCAGATCGGTGCCGTCAGGCTCGACGCGCAAGAACTGAAGGAACTGGCTGAATTTCAGGTACTGATCAGGCCGGTGATCAATCCGGTCCTTTCGTCCTATTTCGTCGGGCTCA
>JAGWXR010000029.1 GCA_018969785.1 Alphaproteobacteria bacterium | reverse complement strand
CCGGAAGTCCGCAAGCTTGCATCGGGCGAACCCGTGGTCAACCTGCGCGTCGCCACATCCGAGGCCTGGCGCGACAAGGCCTCTGGCGAGCGCAAGGAGCGCACGGAGTGGCACAAGGTCGTCATTTTCAACGAAAACCTTGCCAAGACGGCCGAGAAATATCTCCACAAGGGCTCAAAGGTGTACCTCGAAGGGCAGCTCCAGACCCGGAAGTGGCAGAACAAGGACGGCCAGGACCAGTACACGACCGAAGTCGTGCTGCAGCGTTTCCGCGGCGAACTCGTGATGCTCGACGGCAAGGGCGGCGAAGGTGCACTCGAAGGCGCCTCCATGGGCGGCGGCGGCGGCCGCAAGGCCGTCGGCGGCGGTCGCGGCAGCGACAACGACTTTTCGGCCTCCGGCGACGACGAAATCCCGTTCTGATCCCAAAGACAATCGAGGTGGTCCGCGCAGGGCCGTCATGGTCCGCGCAGGCGGACCACCCATATTTTCCCCTGCACAAGCCCACCCTGAACAGCTGCGTGGCGTGCCACTGCGCGCCATGACAGTCTCCGCCGATGCAACCAGGCAGCCCAGACCAGCAGCAGAGGCTCGTCGTCCACGGCCTCGACCTGTCCTATTTCACCGGAAAGCTCGAGGCTTATCTCCGCGCCAAAGGCATCGCCTACGAAAGGCGCGAGATGACAACCGCAAGCTTCCGTGCCTGCGGCCGCGCGACCGGTGTCCTCCAGATGCCGCAGGTCGAATTGCCCGACGGCACGTGGCTGACCGACACCACGCTGACCATCCGGCATCTCGAAGCCACCCATCCCGACCCGTCTCTGCTGCCAGCCGACCCGGTGGCACGCTTTATCGCGCTTCTCATCGAGGATTTCGGCGACGAGGCGCTCTGGCGTCCGGCGCTCTGTTATCGCTGGGCCTTTGCCGACGATGCACGCCTGATGGGATCGCGCCTCGCGCGCGGCATGCTGCGCGACGTGCCCCTGCCGTTCTTCCTGAGAAGACAGTTCATCACGCGCCGCCAGCAACGCGTCTATCTGCACCGCGATGGGATCAGCCGCTCGACGCGCGCCGCCGTCGAGAAGGTCTACACCGACACGCTCGCTGCCATGGAAGCCGCACTCGAACGCCACGACTTCGTGATGGGAGACCGTCCCACGCTCGCCGATATTGGCTTGTTCGGCTCGATGTTCCGGCACTTCTTCTCCGATCCGACGCCGGCCGCCCTGATGCGCGAGCGGGCCCCGCGCACCATGGCATGGGTCGCCCGCCTCTGGGCCATCACGCCGGCAGGCTTTTCCGGACGCCCGCCAATCCGTGATGTCCCCGGGTCAATGGCAGCCCTCCTGTACCTGGCGGCGACCGTCCACTTGCCCGAGCTTGCAGCACACGCCGAAGCCGTGGCGAGGGGGCTCGCGACCGCCGGCTTCACCTGCAACGAGGCAACGATCGAGGTGCCGGCCAGCCCCTATCGCGCCTGGTGCCTCAACGAATTGAAGCGCGCCTTCCAGGCCTTGTCAGCCGCCGACCAGGGTCGCGTGCGCGCGCTGCTGTCCGACACGGCATCTACCGGCATCCTGGCCTCACCACCCCACCCCGAGGCCTTTCAGGTACCCCGCCTTCCCATCACCGCGCCACCGCTCGGGGCGCCCCGGGGACGCGACTGGAACCGCCCCGTGGCCTGAGCCCCGTCGGCATCGGCATATTGACATATCGAAATCTATCGATATATAGACGGCCATGACCAGCAATGACATCCTTTTCAAGGCCCTCAGCGACCCGGCGCGCCTGCGCATCCTCGACTTCCTGCGCAAGCCCGGTTCCGACTGCTGCACCTTCGAAGGCAAGGTCTGCGCCTGCGACATCGAGCGCGAGCTCGGCCTCTCCCAGGCGACCATCAGTCATCACATGAAGATCCTTGTCGCCGCCGAGCTCGTGGCGGCAACCAAGCTCGGCCGCTGGATGCACTACACGATCCGGCCCGAGACCTTCGCCGCGACGGCCGCATGGTTTGCCGAGCGCGCCGCTGGAACGGCGCCAGCACCCCGCCCCAAGGGCAGCGTGGCGGCATGAGCGTGCTGGCCATCGGCGAGGATGCGTCGCCGGCACCCGCCATCCCCGGCCTCGAAGGCCGCGTGGCCGCCGTCAATGTAACGCTGTCGCCCGCCGACCGCGCCGCCATGGACAGCGTCGTCGCCGCCGTCCACGCGCTTGTCATGTCCCCGTATTACCAGGAGCGGGTGCTCCGGCTCGCACCGCCCCTGGCCCGCTGCCCGATGCAGCCCGACTTCGGCCTGTTTTCGGGCTACGACTTCCACCTGACCCCTTCGGGGCCGAAGCTGATCGAGATCAACACCAATGCCGGCGGCGCCTTCCATGGCGCCCTGATGGACGACGCGCGCCACAGGCAGGGCGCGCCCGGCTCCCACCCGCTGGCCTACTGGTCCGACCTCTTCGTGCGCCAGGTGCGAAACGAGTGGGCAAGGGCAGGGCGTGGCGAACTTTGTCGCGTCGCCATCGTCGACGACGCACCCGACACCCAGTTCCTGCGCCTCGAATTCCAGCTTGCCGCCCGTGAACTCAAGGCCCACGGCATCGAGGCCATCATCGCTGACCCGCGCGAGCTGTCATTTCGTGACGGCATGTTGCACCGCGGGCATGAGCGCATCGACCTTGTCTACAACCGCCTGACAAGCTTCGCCCTCGACCGGCCCGAGGACGCGCCGCTGCGTGACGCGCTTGAGGCCGGCGCAGCCTGGATCACCCCCGGCCCCAAAGCCCATGCGCTGCTCGCCGCCAAGCAGAACCTTGCGCTCATGGGCGACGAGGCTTTCCTCGCAGCAGCCGGCCTTGGCGCCGGGGCGCGCGCAGCCCTTGTCAGCGCCGTCCCCGAGACAATCGTCATGTCCCCGGAAAAAAACGGGGACCTCTGGGCGCGCCGGGACCAGTTCTATTTCAAGCCGATGCGCGGATATGGCTCGCGCGGCGTCTATGCCGGGGCCAAGCTGACCCGCAGGACATGGGACGCCATCGTCACAGGCGGCGACTACGTCGCGCAGGCACTTGTCCCGCCGTCGCGCGTCCCCGTCCCGGGCCACGGCGAGATGCGCTGCGACATCCGCACCTTTGCCTACGAGGGCCGCGCCTTCATGCGCCTGGCGCGCCTCTATCGGGGCCAGACAACGAATTTCCGCACCCCCGGCGGCGGATTTGCCGCCGTCGTCTCGCCCGGCGAGCCCTGAGGCTTGATCGAGGTCAAGGCGCCCCCTTCCTGGCAGAGCTAGTTTCGGCACCAACAAGCGATCACGCCCCTGTCACAAGAGGAGTTGTCCAATGCCCATCTCCGTTTCCCGCTGGACCGTCGCCTGGTTCCTCGCCTGCCTCGTCTTTGCGATCCACATCGTCGACGAGGGCTTCCACGGCTCATTCGGCTTTTACAGCGACCTGGAGAGCCTCGTGAGCCTGCTGCTGCCCTCGCTCAACCTCACGCCGTTCAATTTCGATGTCTGGCTGGTCAACATGAGCGGCACGCTCTTCGTGCTGTTTCTCCTCACCTACCTGATCACGCGGGCCAACCCGGTGATGCTCCCGGCCTCCTATCTGTTCGCGGCCTTCCTGACCGGCAATTCGGCCTTCCACCTGCTGATGACGATCGGGCGGGGAGAGGCCGTGACGGGGGCGCTGACCTCGCCCTTGATGCTTGCGGCAGGCCTTTTCCTCTTCGTCGCCGCAGGAAGCACCGAGCCCGTGACCGCCCGCCGCGAGGCCTGAAACCCTCGCCGATTGCATCCTTCGGCCGTCCTGTGGCGACGCGTCCACAGGACGGGCCGGATTCGGCGGGATTCTGCCCATCCAGATGCGGGAATTTGGCTTGTTTTTCCTAGGCTTGGCCCCCTGGAAGGGCTATGGTCCGCGCTTCAGTTCCAACCTGCGCCGAGACCCCCTTGTCCGACACGAAAAACAACAGCCCGTCCGCCGGTTCTCCCGGCCGTCCCGGTGGCGAAATCATCCCGATCACCATCGAAGACGAGATGAAGCGTTCCTACCTCGATTACGCGATGAGCGTGATCGTGAGCCGTGCGCTTCCCGATGCCCGTGACGGCCTGAAGCCCGTCCATCGCCGCATCCTCTATTCGATGCACGAGGCCGGCTACGCCCACAACAAGCCCTACCGCAAGTCAGCCCGCGTCGTCGGTGACGTGATCGGTAAGTACCACCCGCACGGCGACCAGTCCGTCTACGACGCACTCGTGCGCATGGCGCAGGAATTCTCGATGCGCGTGCCGCTCGTCGACGGGCAGGGCAATTTCGGATCGGTCGACGGCGATCCGCCGGCCGCCATGCGTTACACGGAAGTCCGCATGACGCGCGCCGCCGAGGCGCTGCTCGAGGACATTGACCTCGACACGGTCGACTTCCAGCCCAACTACGACAACCAGGACCAGGAGCCGGTTGTCCTGCCGGCGCGCATCCCCAACCTTCTCGTGAACGGTTCGGCAGGCATCGCGGTCGGCATGGCGACAAACATCCCGCCGCACAATCTCGGCGAGGTCATCGACGCCTGCCTTGCCTGGATCGCCGACCCCGAGATCGGCATCGAGCAGCTTGTCGACATCGTGCCCGGCCCTGATTTCCCGACCTACGGGCAGATCTTGGGGCGCAACGCTGCGCGCCTGGCGCTCGTACGCGGCCGCGGGGGCGTCATCGTGCGCGCCCGCACCAGCGTCGAGCAGATCCGCAAGGACCGCGAGGCCATCATCATCACCGAACTGCCCTACCAGGTGAACAAGGCCCACCTGCTCGAACGCATCTCCGAACTCGTCAATGAGAAGCGCATCGAGGGCATCTCGGATGCGCGCGACGAGTCCGACCGCCAGGGCATGCGCGTCGTGATCGAGCTCAAGCGCGACGCCATGGCCGATGTCGTGCTCAATCAGCTCTTCCGCTACACGGCGATGCAGTCATCCTTCGGCGTCAACATGCTGGCGCTGGATGGCGGGCGTCCGCAGCTGATGAACCTGAAGGACATGATCCGCGCCTTCGTGAACTTCCGCGAGGACGTGGTCACCCGCCGCACGCGCAAGCTCCTCTCCGACGCGCGCGACAAGGCCCATATCCTCGTCGGCCTCGCGATTGCGGTCGCCAACATCGACGAGTTCATCCGCATCATCCGCTCGAGCCCTGACGCCGCCACCGCGCGCGCACGCCTGACCGAACGCAACTGGCCCGCCCTTGACGTGGCACCGCTCGTCGCGCTCGTCGACGACCCGCGCCATGCGATGCAGGCCGATGGCACGCTCAAGCTGTCGGACGAGCAGGCCCGCGCGATTCTCGAATTGCGCCTGCAGCGCCTGACCGCGCTCGGCCGCGACGAGATCGGCAACGACCTCCAGGGCCTCGGCAAGTCGATCGAGGAATATCTTGAGATCCTGCGTTCGCGCGACCGACTGATGTCCGTGGTGCGCGACGAACTCGCCGCGATCAAGGCCGAATTCGCAACCCCGCGCCGCACCGAGATCCTCGAGGGCGGCGACGAGGTCGAGGACGAAGACCTCATCCAGCGCGAGGACATGGTCGTCACCGTCACCCACCAGGGCTACATCAAGCGCGTGCCGCTGAACGCCTACCGGGTGCAGGGCCGCGGCGGCAGGGGCCGCTCGGCCATGTCGACCAAGGACGAGGATTTCGTCACCAGCCTCTTCGTGGCAAGCACGCACCAGCCGCTTCTCTTCTTCTCGTCGAACGGAATGGCCTATGTTCTGAAGACCTGGCGCCTGCCACTGGCCACGCCACAGGGCAAGGGCAAGGCGCTTGTCAACCTGCTGCCGCTGAAGGAAGGCGAGACCGTCACAAAGGTGCTCGCCCTGCCCGAGGCCGAGGAGGAGTGGGATCGCTTCGAGGTCATGTTCGCCACCCGCTCGGGTGACGTGCGCCGCAACCTCCTGTCCGACTTCACCAACATTCGCGCCACCGGCAAGATCGCCATGAAGATCGCCGAAGGCGATGGCATCGTGGGCGTGTCGCTCGCCAACAACACTGATGACGTGCTGCTGACAACAAGGGCCGGCAAGTGCATTCGCTTCTCCTGCGATGACGTACGCGTCTTCAAGGGGCGCGATTCCACCGGTGTGCGCGGCATCAAGCTGGCCGAGGGCGACGAGGTGGTCTCGATGACGATCCTGCGCCACGTTGACGTGACCGTCGAGGAAGCCCGCGCCTATCTCAAGATGGCCGCAATGGCCCGCAAGGCTGCCGGCGACGAGGCTGATGCCAGCGACGCCGCCGACGAGGGCGACGAGGCTGTCGCCGACGTGGCGCTCTCGCCCGAGCGCTACGCCGACCTCGGCGCCCGCGAGCAGTTTGTGCTGACCGTCTCGGAAAGCGGCTTCGGCAAGCGCTCCAGCGCCTACGAGTACCGTGTTACCGGCCGTGGCGGCTCGGGCATCGTGGCCATGGGAATGTCGAAGAAGAACGCTCGCATCGCCGCGTCCTTCCCGGTCGAGGAAACCGACCAGTTGATGCTCATCACCGACGCCGGCCAGACGATCCGCATTCCCGTTGCCCAGATCCGGCAGGCCGGACGTGCGACCCAGGGCGTGATCGTCTTCCGCCTGTCGGAAGGGGAACGCGTGGTGTCGGTCGAGCGCATCGGCGAGGGCCAGGAGATCGAAGGCGAGGCCGAGGGCACAGCCACCTGACATGGGCCGGAAAATCGCAAGTTCCAAAGGCACAGACTCGCGTTATGATCCCGCCTCGTTGCGTTCGCAGGGGAAATCAGCGGCATGACGAAACGGACGGGACTTTACCCGGGTACCTTCGACCCGATCACCAACGGGCACCTCGACATCATCGAGCGCGCCGCGAAGCTGGTTGACCACCTCGTGATCGGCGTCGCCATCAACGAGGCCAAGGGCCCGTTGTTCACGCTGGAAGAGCGTGTCGAGATGGTACGCCACGAGACGGCGCGCATCGCCAGGAAGGCGGGCGTGACCATTTCCGTCGAGCCATTCGATGTCCTCCTGATGCACTTCGCCGAGAAAGTGGGGGCCCAGACCATCATCCGCGGCCTGAGGGCGGTGTCCGACTTCGAGTACGAGTTCCAGATGGTCGGCATGAACATGCAGCTTAACCGCGGCATCGAGACGGTCTTCCTCATGGCTGGTGCCGAGCACCAGGCCATTGCCTCGCGCCTCGTCAAGGAGATTGCCTCACTCGGAGGCGACATCTCGCACTTCACGTCGCCCTACGTGATGAAGAAGGTCCTCCAGCGCATGGAACAGCGCCGGACGGCTGCAGGGCGGAAATAGGCCCGGCTTGCGCGTCGACGAATTCGATTTCCATTTGCCCGAGGACCTCATCGCGCTGAGGCCCGCAGAGCCGCGCGACAGCGCAAGGCTGCTGGTCATCCGCGAGAACAGCCTTGCCTTCGAGGAGGCGACCCTGCGCGACTTGCCGGCCTTCCTGTCGCCAGGCGATGTCGGCATCTTCAATGATACCCGGGTAATCCCCGCACAGCTTGCCGGCACGCGGCCGGCGCGCGGCCTCTCGGCTGAAGCCCGCATCGACATCACCTTGCACAAGCGCCTCGACGGCGCGCGCTGGGCGGCCTTCGCGCGGCCCGGTCGCAAGCTCGAACCGGGCGACGCGCTCCACTTCGCCGGCGGCTTCAATGCGCGGGTCGCAACCAAGGGCGAGGGCGGCGAGATCGAACTCCTTTTTGACGTGGCCGGCGCCGACCTCGACGCCGCCATCGCGCGCCACGGCACGATGCCCTTGCCGCCCTACATCGCCGGACGTCGCGCCGTCGACGAAAGGGACATCTCGGATTACCAGACCGTCTATGCCCAAAAGGACGGATCGGTAGCAGCACCCACCGCCGGCCTGCACTTCACGCCGCAACTCCTCGCGGCGCTCGACGCGCGTGGCATTGCGCGCCGCCATGTCACGCTGCACGTGGGCGCCGGAACCTTCCTGCCGGTCAAGGCCGATGACACGGCCGACCACCGCATGCACGCCGAATGGGGTCATGTCCCGCAGGAGACCGCCGACGCGGTCGCTGAGGCGCGTCAAAGGGGCAATCGCGTGATGTGCGTGGGCACCACAAGCCTGCGCACGGTCGAGACCGCGAGCACGCCCGTCCTTCAGCCATGGACGGGCGACACCGACATCTTCATCACGCCCGGTTACGCGTTCCGCACGGCCAGCATGCTCCTGACCAATTTCCACCTGCCACGCTCGACCCTGTTCATGCTGGTCTCGGCCTTCTGCGGCCTTGAGACCATGCGCGCAGCCTATGCCCACGCGATAGGGCAGCGCTTCAGATTTTATTCCTACGGAGACGCGTGTCTGCTGATACGCAACCTCTCATGACCGGATTTTCCTTCTCGGTCGAGGCCACCGACGGTGCCGCGCGCACGGGCCTGATCCGCACCGTCCGCGGTGACATCCGGACCCCGGCCTTCATGCCGGTCGGAACAGCCGGCACCGTCAAGGCGATGCTGCCCGAGAGCGTGCGCGAGACCGGCGCCGACATCGTGCTGGGCAATACCTATCACCTGATGCTCAGGCCCTCGGCCGAGCGCGTGGCGCGGCTCGGCGGCCTGCACCGCATGATGAACTGGCCACGCCCCATCCTGACCGACTCCGGCGGCTTCCAGGTCATGTCGCTGGCGCAGCTGCGCAAGCTCGACGAGAACGGCGTCTCGTTCCAGTCCCACATCGACGGAACGCAATACCTCCTGACGCCAGAGCGCTCCATGGAGATCCAGGACCTGCTGGGCTCGGACATCCACATGGTGCTCGACGAATGCACGCCCTTCCCGGCGACAGAGGCCGAAGCCGAGGCATCGATGAACCTCTCCACACGCTGGGCCCGGCGCTCGAAGGCGGCGTTCCGCCAGGCGCCTGGCCGCGCGCTCTTCGGCATCGTGCAGGGCAGCATCTATCCGCACCTGCGCGCGCGCTCCGCCGCCGCGCTGCAGGAGATCGGCTTTCCCGGCTATGCCGTGGGCGGCCTGGCCGTGGGCGAAGGGCAGGCGCGGATGTTCGACGTGCTCGACGTGACCGTGCCCCACCTGCCGCATGACCGTCCGCGCTACCTGATGGGCGTGGGCAAGCCGCTCGACATCGTGGGCGCCGTGGTGCGTGGCATCGACATGTTTGATTGCGTGCTGCCGACGCGTTCGGGACGCAATGGGCAGGCCTTTACCCGGCGCGGGCCCGTGAACCTGCGCAATGCGCGCCACGCCGACGACCCGCGACCGCTGGAGGAAGGTTGCCGCTGTCCCGCCTGCCGCCAGTATTCGCGTGCCTATCTGCATCACCTCGTCAAGGCTGAAGAGATCCTCGCCTCGATGCTCATCACCTGGCACAACCTGACGCACTACCAGGACCTGACCGAGGGCCTGCGCGACGCGATCGGGAAGGGGCGCCTGGCAGCACATGTGGCAGCCATCACGTCCGGCTATGCCCGGGGCGACATCGATCCACCCTGATCCCGCAGGCAAACTGTCCCCGAAAAAAGGCGCAACTGCTGCGACGCGGCAAGGGATGCTCTTCCCCGACGGGTAGCATTCGTCCCCACGCCCGCGAGCCATGCCGGGGCGCGCGACCTGCGCGTGTGGCCTTGCCGGGGGACAGCCCCATTATCGCTTTGCAAGCCGCTGCCGGGCCTGCCTAATCTGGCCCACGCAACCCGGAGATCCCCATGCGCCATGTCCTCGCCACGACCCTTGCCAGCCTGATGCTTCTTGCGCCCCTGTCGCCCGCCCTCGCACAGGACACCGGCCTCAAGATCGCCAATCCCAAGGGTATCATCGACAACGCCTCGCCCGAGAACCTCGTTGCCCTCCTGACCGACATGGGCGCCGCCGGCGCGCAGGTGCAGGAAGATGCCGGGAAAAAGTTTGTCACCCTGAACGACGGCGGTCTGCCCTATCTCTTCGGCTTTGCCGGTTGCGAGGTGAAGCCCGGCAAGTGCATGACGGTCGTGATGCTGGTATTCATCGACATGGGAAATTCGGGCATCACGCCTGACATGGTCAACACCAGGAACAACGACAATTTCTTCGTCACCTCGGTCAAGACCGACGACAAGACAATCGCCTTCGGTCGTGGCGTTCTCGTGAACGGCGGCATCACCCGCGAGAACATGGCCCTGAACATCGCCGTCTACGCAAGCCTCGTGCGCGAAGGCATCAAGCACTTCGGCTCGCAGGTCGTGGCCGCGCGCAACATGCCGGCGACAGTCCAGAACCTCTCCTGGGGCCAGGGCCAGGTCCGCGCCATCCTGCCGACGCCCCAGCAGCTTCAGGCGGTGATGAAGGAGCAGGACTTCCAGCCCGTGGCATCGGGCCGCCTCGGCGCAACCTGGTAGGTTGCAGGTTGAAAGTCACGGTGGCGCCGCAGCCTCTGGGCCGCGGCGCCTTTTTCCTCAGTAGGCCGGCCGCCCGCGACCCGGCGCGAACGACACCCGCCGCACCTCCCGGATCGCCTCGCGCGACACGGCACCCTCGACAAGTTCATAACCCATCAGCGCGAAGGTCCGCTCGCCGATGAAGATCGGCCGCGAGTTGCCGTACCAGTCGACGCAGGAGGCGCGGCATCCGTCATCGACGATGCCGCTCTCGCTCGCACCGAGTTCGCCGAGGGCCGAGAACTGCCGCGCCGCGCGCCGCACGAACACGATCCCGGCCGAGTTCTCGACAAGGTGGCCATAGCCCGGCCGCCCCGCGCGCGTCACGGGCAGGCCCATGATGCCCGCACTCCGGTCATTGCGGTCATAGCCCGCTTCGGGCTTGAAGAAGAACGCGTGGCTGCGCGTCTCGCCCTGTGAAGCCCCCGCCATCGTGTAGCGGTCGCCGATATGGGGGACCGGCCCGTCCGTCAGTTCGATGGCGCGGAAGTGAAGGTCCCGCCCGTCGCCCCCGACCACGACGGCGTCCCGACCCATGGCCTCGATGCGGTCGACACCGTGCTGCAGCGGGATGACGGACACCGAAGCATTGCGCACGCCTGCGACGACCAGTGTCGAGATGGCGGAATTCGGGCCCCAGCCTGCACCGCGGCCGTAGAGCACATAGTCGCCGACGAAGCGGTTCTGCAGCGCCCAGCCAGGACCCTCCGGCTGCGGCAGCAGGCGATAGCTGCCCCGTTCGGCCTCCTGCTGGCCATCGTTGAACGCCCTGAGCGGAACCTGCAGCAGCGACATGGCGCCGGACGCAAACTCGGGCATCCACATGGCGTCACCCGATCCTTCGCTGCGCACAAGCACATTCAGGAGGCGCTCGTTCCCGTCTTCACGGAACGAGAACTGGTCCGTCGGCATGCCGCGCACGGCAATCGCCGATGGCGCGGCGCCATCGAGCGGCAGGCGATAGAGAAGGCCCGAAGGTTCGCCGCGTGCCTGGTCCCGGCGCGAGGGCGCATTGAGCCAGACATAGACCGCCGTGGGGGACACATAGAAGGTACGTCCCGCGGGACCCAGGACACCTGTCGACTTGCAGCTCAGCCGCCACGCCGCCAGGTCGCACTCGGTCACGGTATGCAGGGCCGAGGGCATCGACATGTCATTCAGCACGGCCGGCGGAACGTAGATATTGGTTGCCGACGTGGTCGCCTCGAATGTTCCCGGCGAGCCCGGGCCCCTGAAACGCTTGAGCGCCGGCAACCAGTTCAAGGACTCCGGCGCATACCGTGGCAGGCTGAGCGGCGTGTAGACGATCAGGCGCGTGCCGATCAGGCGCGAGGCATAGTTGCGCGACGAGTAATAGTCGTTCGAGAGAAGCTGATAGGTATCCTCGTAGGACAGCCGGCCATCACTCCCGAGCTGGAACCGGTTGATCTCGGTGCCGCCGCGCGCATAGCTGTAGCCGATGACGATCACACGGTCGCCCGTGACCAGCATCTCGTCATACCAGTCACCCGAGGGGCTGACGCCAGGCGGATAGGCATCGATCGCATCGATGGGCCTGAGCTCGCCACCGCGTGTCGACACCGTGAAAACCCGTCCGCGCCGGAGCACGATCAGGATGTCACCCTTCATCTTGACGATGCCGCCTTCGTCGACACCCGCCTCCTGCGTGTTGGTAATGCTGCTGGCAGCCTCTGGCGCAGCGCTGGCCTCGGCTGCTGCAGCAGGCGCAGGTGCAGGCGGCGGCGCGGGCATGGGCGAGGCGTCACCACTGGACTTCGAGCGCGGTCGTGTGGCCTGCTGGCGCTTCTTGAGAAACGCGATGAGTTCCCGTTCGGAGCTGAACGGCTTCATCGCCGTCTTGGGGGCTTGCGGGGTGCGACCCTGTCCCGGCGCGGCCATCGCGTCGCTGAAAGCAACGGCGCACGCAAGTGCAAGGCCGGCGGCAAGCATCACAGGCGCAGACCTGTGCATGAAGCGGGAGAAGAGCATCGAACCTCCTGAAGATGGGCGTGGACACCCCAACTTCAGGACAGATTGGGGCCAAACTGCGACCTTTACCAAGATCGCAGGCGCACAAATGCTGCACCCCGATGCGCCATTGTGAAGCGCCGCGTGACGGCCGTCACACCATGGGTGGGTGCAGCGCTACTTCTTGACCGGCGGCTTCATGCAGCGGAAGTGGATGTTGCCAGCCCGGTCCTTGACCTGCGTGAGAACCTCCGGCGCGGTGCACTTCGGCGGCTGCCACTTCACGCTCTGAAGCAGGCTTACAAGGAAGTTGTCAGCCTGCGCCGTCGAGGCAGCGCCCGCCAGCGACAGCAGCACGGCCGTGGCAATCATGATCTTCTTCATCGGGCACTCCGGGGATGGTTGCTGCGTTGCAAGACGCATTTGCTGCACCTGCTAGTGCAGCCCGGCCCGCGACACAACATACGAAGGCGTAATGCGGCCAAAGGTCCACGAAACAGGCCAGTTTTGGGCAGACCCATGGCCAGGGTGCCAGAATTGTCCCCAGGGCCGGCCCCGACGCAGCCTGGCCTTCAGCGTCAGGCCTGCGCCCGCATCAGCATCCCGTAGAGGTCGCGCGGGTCATCCGGGTCGGCGATCATGTCGAGGTTCTGGACAAAGCCCGTGCCCTTCACGCGGTCATGCACATAACGCAGCGCCGCGAAGTCCTCAATCGCAAAGCCCACGCCGTCGAACAGTGTTACCTGCTCGGCTCGGGCCCGGCCGGGTGCACGACCTGCGATGACCTCCCATAACTCGGTGACAGGGTGGGACGCATCAAGCTGCTGGATCTCGCCCTCGATGCGCGTCTGCGGCGTGTACTCCACGAAGATCTCCGATCTCAGCAGGATGTCACGGTGCAGTTCGGTCTTGCCCGGGCAATCCCCGCCGATCGCATTGATGTGAACGCCCGTGCCGACCATGTTGTCGGTCAGTATCGTGGCATATTGCTTGTCAGCGGTGCATGTCGTGATGACCTGTGCGCCCTCGATGGCCTCCTCGGCCGAACGGCACGGCGTGACACGGATTCCCGTTCCGGCAAGATTGGCCGCACACTTGCGCGTGGCGGCAGGGTCGATGTCATGCAGGCGCACATGCTCGATCCCGCAGATGGCGCGGAAGGCCAGCGCCTGGAACTCGGACTGCGCGCCATTGCCGATCATCGCCATCGTCCGCGCGCCGCGCGGCGCCAGGTGGCGCGCCGCCATCGCCGACGTGGCCGCCGTGCGCAGCGCTGTCAGGATGGTCATTTCCGAGACGAGCAGGGGATAGCCAGTCGCAACATCGGCCAGCACGCCGAAGGCCGTCACCGTCTGCAGTCCGGCCTGCATGTTCTTCGGATGGCCGTTGACATACTTGAAGCCGTAGAACGCGCCGTCGGACGTGGGCATGAGTTCGATGACGCCCACCGGTGAATGGCTCGCCACGCGCGGGGTCTTGTCGAAATGCTCCCATCGCCGGAAGTCGGCTTCGATCTCGGATGCCAGTTCGACAAGGACGCGCTCGATCCCGACATGAAGCACGAAGCGCATCATGTTCTCGACGCTGATGAACGGCACGAGGGCCAGCTGCGAGGGTGCGTTCATGGCTTTAACCGGCGCCCTGCGTGGGCCGGTCGAAGACCTTGCGTCCCATGAGGCTGGCCACGAGGTCGACCATCAGCCGCGCCGTGCGCCCGCGCTCGTCAAGGAAGGGGTTCAGCTCGGCGAGGTCAAGCGATGTCACGAGGTTCTGCTCATGCAGCAGTTCCATCACGAGATGGGCCTCGCGGAACGTGATGCCGCCGGGAACCGTCGTGCCTACGCCCGGCGCAATCGCGGGATCGAGGAAATCGACGTCCAGCGATACGTGAAGCAAACCTTTCTCGTGCTCGACCTTCTGCAGGAAGGCGCGCAGAGGCGCCACGATCCCGCGTTCGTCCAGCACGCGCATGTCGTTCACGTGATAGGCGCGGTTGCGCAGCGCCTCCTGTTCGGCCGGATCGATCGAGCGCAGCCCGAACAGGCAGATGTTCTGCTCCGGAACCGGATGGGGGAAGGGCGGGAAGCCCTCAAAGCCGGGGCGCCCCGCAATATAGCCCACCGGCATGCCGTGGAAATTGCCCGACGCGGATGTTTGCGGTGTGTGCAGGTCGGAATGCGCATCGAGCCACAGCACGAACAGCTTGCGCCCGGACGCATGGGCCTGCGCAGCAATGCCGGCGACTGTGCCCAGCGACATCGCATGGTCGCCGCCCATGAAGATCGGAAAGCGACCCGTCGCCATGGCCTTGCGTGCTGCCTCGGCAAGCGTCCGGGTCCATGCAAGCGTCTCGGCCGCGGCGTGGATATGCGGTGACAGGGCAGGCAGCGCCGCCACGGTTCCCGGCGCAACATCGCCCCAGTCCTCGACGCCATGCCCCAGCTCGCGGATCGTCTGCGCAATGCCGGCGACCCTGTAGGCCGACGGCCCCATGATGCAGCCCTGCGTCCGCTGCCCGGAATCCACCGGCGCGCCGATCAGGATGCAGTCCTTGGACACGAATGATCTCCCCATGCTCGGTCAGCCGCCAGAGTAGCGGTTCACGGTTAACAAACCAAACAGCCAGTTAACCCGGGGCATGCCATGGCCCGATCAAGAAACTTGTTTGCTGCAGTGCGTCGGCACTAGGCTGACCGGCGTGGGCGGGTTGAGGGGAGCGGGGAAATGCGCAGGCGGGGCCTTTGGGTGGCAGTCATCGCGGTCATGCTGGCGATCGCGACCGGGTCTGCGATCGCGGCAACGGAGAAACCGTCAGCTCCCCTGACGACAAATGCCGACGCGCAGAAGGCCTATGACATCGGCGAGGCCGCCTACGACAAGGAAGACTACAAGCAGGCCACCGGCCACTACACGCGCGCCATCGAGCAGGACCCGACCTTCGCCGAGGCCTGGTTCAGCCGCGGCTGGTCGCTGCGGGGTACCAGCGACCTGGACAAGGCGGTCAGCGACTTCTCGCAGGCGATCAAGCTGCGCCCCGGCTATGAGGACGCATTCCGCGGCCGCGGCTGGGCACACGTCGAACGCAAGGACTACGCAACCGCCATCACCGACTTCACACAGGCCATGGGCCTCGACCCGAAGGACCCTCGCAACACCTATGCCCGCGGCTATGCGCGGATCGAGGCAGGCGACCACAAGGGCGCCTTCGACGACTTCACGCGGACGCTGAAGATCGATCCGGAATTCGCCGACGCGTTTTACGAGCGCGCCTGGATCCACAAGGATGACCTGAAGCAACCCGACAAGGCGCTGGCAGACTTCACCAGCGCCATCGCCCTCGACGCCAGGGTCGCCAACTACTTCCACGGACGCGCGCAGGTCTATGACGACCTCGCCAAGTGGGAGCTGGCCATTCGCGACTACACCGAGGCGATCCGTCTCATGCCGGACGGCAATAATGCCTTTATCGGGCGGGCGTGGGATTACGTCGAGCTTGGAAAGCTTGCCGAAGCCCTGGGCGACTTCAACAAGGCCATTGAACTGGATGCAGAGATAGCCCGGGCCTTTTATGGTCGCGGCTATACCCATGACGAGATGGGCAATTTCGATGCCGCCATCGCGGACTTCAACGAGACAATCAGGCTGAAGCCCGACGATCGCCTTGCATTCCGGATGCGCGCGATTTCCTACTGGAAGAAGAGTGACTATCTCCGCGCCGAAGCAGACTTCACCGAAGCCATCAGGCTGGGCGCAGCCGATGCCAACATCTACTTCAACCGCGGATCCGTTCGCGCAGACGCCGGCAAGGCGGAAGAGGCGCTCAAGGACCTCACCGAGGCCATCCGGTTGAAGCCCGACTACCACGAGGCTTTCAACGACAGGGGCGTGATCCACGCGACAGCCGCCCGCTACGCCGAGGCATTGAAGGATTATGGCGAGGCACTGAGGCTGGCCCCCAGGACGTGGAAATACCATGTCAATCGCGCGGAGTCCCTGGTCATGCTGCAGCGCGCTGATGACGCGATGAAGGATCTCGAGCTCGTGCTTGCGGCCGATCCCCGCGATGCGCGGGCCCTTCTGTGGCGCGGCATCTGTCACATGGGAAAGAACCGCATCGATCGTGCGATCTCCGACCTGTCGGCGTCGATCGCGATCGCGCCGGGCTCGTGGAGGGCCTACAACGCACGGGGAAGGATGCGCGCGGAACAGGGCGAGTGGCTCGCAGCCATCGCGGACTACACCGACGCCATTCGCCTGGCGCCGGAAGAGCCGCTTCCCTACACCAACCGCGCCAGGGCCTATTCAAGCCTGGGCGAGTTCGAAAGGGCAGACGAAGACAAGGCCAAGGCAAAGTAGCTGGAGCCAGAATGACGGATCGCGCAAGGGGAAAGTCTATCCATGTCCCCGGA
>JAGWXR010000028.1 GCA_018969785.1 Alphaproteobacteria bacterium | reverse complement strand
GAGGAGCCGTCGACGGCGAAGGGCATCGATACCGACCGCATCGCGATTGCACCGCATCCCCTGGAGGTGAAGTATCTTGCGGGCTCGCGCTGGGCCGACCGGGCGCCGCGCATGATCCAGCAATTGATGATCCAGTCCTTCGAGAATTCAGGGAAGATCGTTTCTGTCGGGCGCCAGTCGATCGGGCTGCGCTCGGACTTCGTGCTGAAGATGGAGCTGCGCGAGTTCCAGGCCGAGAAGACGCCCGATGGCGGCACGCAGGTGCGCGTCAGGCTCAACCTGAAGCTGGTACGCCAGGCTGTTGGGATGATCGTCGCCTCGGAGAGCTTCGAATCCATCAAGCCTGCGGGTAGCGAGAAGGTACCCGACATCGTGCAGTCCTTCGACGATGCGGTGGGGGCCGTGTTCAAGCGGGCGGTGGCCTGGACGCTCAAGGCCGGCGACGAGAACAAGACGCGACAGCCCAAGGACTGGGACTAGGGTTCGCCTCAGTCCTTCAGCTCGAAGAGCATCAGCAGTGTCTGCTGCAGGGGCCGGTTGAAATTGTCGTCCGACAGCACATAGACGAGCGTGCGGCCCGCCTCGTCGGTGCGCACGGACAATCCTTCCATGTTGTCGATCACGTGTTCCATCCCGGCGTCCGCCACGAGGGTTGGCCTGATCGGCTTGCCGGGCCTGATGTCGGGTGACGCCATGCGGCGGACGGCAAAGCCGATGCCGCCGGTGCGGCTGAATCGGCGTTCGAGGGTCAGCACGTCACCGCCGGGCAATTGCCGCACGTCGGTGATCTCGTAAGGCGTGCGCGCCACGACCGAGAGGGCCTCGTTCTTGCCGCTCCCGGGATCGATCAGCCAGCCACGCGTGTGGCCGGCCTTGTCCTTCATGCCCTCGGTCAGTGCCAGAAGCCGGCCGCCGGCGAGCTGCTCGAGGGCCTCGAGGCCGCCATTGCCGGGGGCGTCTGCGAGGCTTGCGGGCACCGGAACCGCGCGGGCAGGGCCGTCAAGGCCGTCGCGGCCGAAGTCATAGGACCAGATGCGGTGGTCGCCTTCGAAACTGACATAGACGGTGCCGTCGAGCGTGCCGGCGAGGCCTTCGGCGTCACCTTCCTTGCCGGAGAGCGGTTTGCCGTCCTCGTCGCGCAGCGGGGCGATGCGGGTGCCGCGAATGCCTGAAAGGCGTCCCTTGTCGTAGGCGAGTTCGCCCGTCAGCCAGTGGCTTGCATCCGTGATCGCGAGGAAACGCTTGCCGTCGGGGGACACGATGATACCGGAGAGGCCGCCGAAGTCGCTGTCGGGCGAGGTGAGCTTGAGGGTGCCGCGATGATGCAGGGGGCCCAGGGTCGTGGCCTGCCGGTCGGTGTAGGACAGCGGTTGCGGCTTGGCGCTGATCTCGAGGGGGCGCGCCTTTTCCTCGGCGCAGGCAACCGTGCCTGCGAGCGAAAGGATGAGCGCTGCGATCATGCGCGGCAGGTGGTGCATGCCGCTAGCCGGCGCGCACCGGCACGCGGCGGTGCCGGGCCTGGATGGGCTGGCCGCGCGACGTGCGCTCGGGGGCCTTGCCCGTGTCCTCGTCGAAGAGTTCGGCGAGCTTGTCGGTCATGGCGCCGCCGAGCTGCTCGGCGTCGACGATCGTCACGGCGCGCTTGTAATAGCGGGTCACGTCATGGCCGATGCCGATGGCGATCACCTCGATGGGGGAACGGGTCTCGATGGTCTCGATCACCTCGCGCAGGTGCTTCTCGAGGTAGTTGCCCGAGTTTACCGACAGCGTGCTGTCGTCGACGGGCGCGCCGTCGGAGATGACCATCAGGATGCGGCGCTGCTCGGGGCGGGCGATCAGGCGGTTGTGCGCCCACATGAGCGCCTCGCCGTCGATGTTTTCCTTCAGCAGGCCCTCTCGCATCATGAGGCCGAGGTTGCGGCGAGCGCGGCGCCAGGGGGCGTCGGCGGACTTGTAGATGATGTGGCGCAGGTCGTTCAGGCGGCCGGGCGCGGGGGGCTTGTTCTCCTGCAGCCAGCGGTCGCGCGACTGGCCGCCCTTCCAGGCCTTGGTCGTGAAGCCGAGGATCTCGACCTTCACGTTGCAGCGCTCGAGCGTGCGGGCGAGGATGTCTGCGCACATCGCTGCCACCATGATCGGGCGGCCGCGCATGGAGCCTGAATTATCGAGGAGCAGGGTCACGACCGTGTCCCTGAAGTTCATGTCCTTCTCGATCTTGAAGGAGAGCGGGTGCATCGGGTCGATGACCACGCGCGAGAGGCGTGCCGCGTCGAGCATGCCTTCCTCGAGGTCGAATTCCCATGTCCGGTTCTGCTTGGCCATCAGGCGGCGCTGCAGGCGGTTGGCGAGCCTTGCAACCACGCCCTGCATGGCCTGGAGCTGCTGGTCGAGATAGGCGCGCAGGCGGCCGAGTTCCTCGGTATCGCAGAGCTCCTCGGCGCCAATCACCTCGTCGTACTGTGTGGTGAAGACCTTGTAGCCGGATTCCGATCGTGCGCCGGGCTGGCCCTGCGGGCGGAAGGGCTGCTTGCCGTCGACCATGTCGTCGGCCTCCGAGCGCGCGGCGCGTTCCTCGGTCTCGACCTCGACGGCCTGCTGGTCGCCTTCCTCGCCGTCGGTCTCGGACATCTCCGTTTCCTCGGCGGAGGCACCCTGCGCCTCGGCCGTTTCGCCGGACTGGTCCTGCGAATCCTCGGATTGCTGCTCTGACTGTTCGCTCTGCTGGTCGTCGTCCGACCCGTCGGGATCGTCGCCGAGTTCGTCGCCCATGCCGAGGTCGGTCAGGATGCGCCGCGTCATGCGGGCGAAGGCGGCCTGGTCGCGGATGACATCGTGCAGCTTCTCGAGATCGCTGCCGGCCTTGGCCTCGATGTGGCTGCGCCAGGCCTCGATCACGGCCTTGCCTGCGTCGGGTGTCGCGCGACCTGTCAGGCGCTCGCGCATCATGAGGCCGACGGCCTCGGCGAGCGGTGCCTCGTTGCGGTCGCGGGCCTTGGCGTAGCCCTTCTGCTTCAATCGCTGGACCAGGGCGGCATCGAGGTTCCTCGCCACGCCCTTCATCGCGTTGGCGCCGATCGCCTCGACGCGCGCCTGCTCGGCGGCTTCGAAGATGGCGCGGGCGGAGGAGCCGGGTGGCGCGAACTGCGCGTGCGTGCCCTCGTCATGCAGGGCAAGTCGCAGCGCGAAGGCGTCGGCGGCGCCGCGGGTCTGGGCGATCTCGGTCTTCGACAGCTCGCGTGCCGGCAAGGGCAGGCGCGCCTTGAGGCCCCTGAGCTGAGGGGCCTCGGTCCCATAGCTTACCTCAAGCTCGGGCTCGGCGCCCATCGCGCGGAGCGTGTTGCGCACCGCCTGCTTGAAGGGCTCGATCGGGCTCTCGGGTTTTGGTGCCACGGGTGCCTCAGGCCACCATCACCTTTGCGGCGGATTCCGGCAGGTCCTCGCCGAAGCAACGCTGGTAGAACTCGGCCACGGTGGCGCGCTCGAGTTCGTCGCACTTGTTCAGGAAGGTCACGCGGAA
The DNA here is from genome assembly GCA_018969785.1 of Alphaproteobacteria bacterium. Taxonomy (GTDB): domain Bacteria; phylum Pseudomonadota; class Alphaproteobacteria; order Micropepsales; family Micropepsaceae; genus SZUA-430. The sequence goes on along the minus strand of JAGWXR010000028.1, from coordinate 13,295 downwards.
GGCGAAGCCCACGTCGCCGAAGATCTCGGCGTTTTCGGCCCAGGTCAGGACGGTGCGAGGGCTCATGACGGTCGAGATGTCGCCGTTGATGAAGGCGTTGCGCGAGAGGTCGGCCACGCGGACCATGGCGCCCACCTTCTTCTTGCCCTCGGCCGAGTTGTAGCCCGGAAGCTTGGAGAGCATGATCTCGACTTCCTTGTCGTGCGGCAGGTAGTTCAGCGTGGTGACCACGTTCCAGCGGTCCATCTGGCCCTGGTTGATCTGCTGCGTGCCGTGATAAAGGCCCGTCGTGTCGCCGAGGCCGATCGTGTTCGTGGTGGCGAACAGGCGGAAGGCGGGATGGGCGCGGATCACGCGGTTCTGGTCGAGGAGGGTCAGCTTGCCCGACTGCTCGAGCACGCGCTGGATCACGAACATCACGTCGGGGCGGCCGGCATCGTATTCGTCGAAGACCAGCGCCACGGGGTGCTGCAGCGCCCAGGGCAGGATGCCTTCGCGGAACTCGGTCACCTGCAAGCCATCCTTGAGCACGATCGCGTCCTTGCCGACGAGGTCGATGCGGCTGATGTGGCTGTCGAGGTTGATGCGGATACAGGCCCAGTTGAGCCGTGCCGCCACCTGTTCGATGTGCGTCGACTTGCCGGTGCCGTGATAGCCCTGGACCATGACGCGGCGGTTATGGGCAAAGCCTGCGAGGATCGCGAGCGTCGTGTCGCGGTCGAACCGGTAGGACGGATCGATCTCGGGCACGTACTCGTTGGGCCTGGCGAAGCCCTTCACGGTCATGTTGATGTCAAGGCCGAAGGTCTTGCGGACATCCACGCTGGTGTCGGGGCGGCTGTCGGCGGACAGACCGTTCTGGTTCGTCGTCATCCGGTTTCAGGCTTTCGTTGGCAATTGCGTCGGCTTTCCTTTTACAACCCCGCGGGCCGTTGCCGGAAGCGCGTTTGGTCACACTCTGTCACACATATCCTGAGGAGCGCAGCTGCCCATAGGCCTTGATGACCTGGCGCAGGCGTTCCTCTGCCCCACGGTCGCCGCCATTGGCGTCGGGGTGATAGCGCTTGACGAGTTCCTTAAAGCGGGTCTTGACGTCCTGCAAGGTTGCGTCCGGATCGAGGTGCAGGGTCTCGAGGGCGGCCATCTGCATTTTCGAGCGCTTCCGCTCTGTTTTTTCCTCGCTGACCTTACGGCTGTCCGCGGCCTTGTCGGCAGATCCCGCGTTGGGTCCGTCGTTGAACACCATCGAGGGGTCCACATAGGCGCCCCGGAAGAACTCGTGCAGCTTCTGGCTGGGGCCGGCCGACCGTTCGCCGAGCTTCCAGGTCGGGCGCAGGCCAACCACGGCGGCGCGCTGGTAGGCGTCGACCTCGCCCGGCGACATGCCGCGGAAATAATCCCAGGACAGGTTGTACTCGCGGACGTGCTCGAGGCAGAACCAGTAATAGTCGTTGAGCGCGGTGCGGCTCTTGGGGGCGCGGTGTTCGCCGGCGCCCTGGCAGCCGGGCTTCTCGCACAGGCGTGTCGGCTTGGTGACCGGCTGTCGCTTGACGCGCAGGTCATTCGCCCACTTCGACGCGTGTCTCGTTTCCTCACCCATGCAGCTTCGAGTATTCCGGACGAAGGTAAAGAAGACAAGAAAAGCTCGCGCTTGACTTTGCGGCCGGCACTGCCCAAGTCGTAGGTGTCATGCGGGTCGCAGAAACCATACGGACAAAGCTCGAGGCGGCTTTTTCGCCACAGGAACTTGTCATCGAGGACGAGTCCCACCGGCATGCCGGCCATGCCGGGGCGCGGCCGGGCGGCGAAACCCATTTCCGTGTTGCGATCGTGTCAGCCGGCTTCGAGGGGCTTGGCCGCCTCGAGCGGCAGCGGCGCGTGCACGCGGTGCTGGCCGACGAACTCAAGGCGCAGGTCCACGCCCTGAGCCTCAGGCTGTCGACGCCGCAGGAGGCGTCAGTCCCCTGATACTTGCCCGATGCGCGCCTCGCCGATGGGCGCGATGCGGATGGCGGTGATCTGGTTGCGCTGCTTGCGCAGGATCTCGAACTTCAGGCCGTGGAAGCTGAAGACCTGGCCGACCTCGGGTATGGCCTGTGCCTCGTGGATGACGAGGCCCGCAATCGTGGTTGCCTCCTCGTCGGGCAGGCTCCAGTTCATCGCCCGGTTCAGTTCGCGGATCGATACCCAGCCATCGACGTTGATGCTGCCGTCGGGCTGCGGGCGCATGCCGGATACCGGCACGTCGTGCTCGTCGCGGATCTCGCCGACGATCTCCTCGAGGATGTCCTCGAGCGTGATAAGCCCCTGGAGGGCGCCATATTCGTCGATGACAAGCGCGAAGTGCGTGCGCCGCTGCAGGAAGGCGCGCAGCTGCTCGGTCAGGGTTGTCGTGTCAGGAATGAACCAGGGCTTGGCGATCAGGGCCGTCACGTTGACCGCGCGGACATTGCCATTGGCGCGCGACAGTGCGCGGAGCAGGTCCTTGGCATGCAGGATGCCGATGATGTTGTCGCTGTCGCCCCTGTAGACCGGCAGGCGCGTGTGCGGCTGTGAGAGGACGCGCTCGATGATGACCTCGGGCGGCAGGTCGCCGTCGATCATCGTGATGGTCTTGCGGTGGATCATCACGTCGGAGACCTGGAGCTCCTTCAGGTCGAGGATGCCACCGAGCATGTTTCGGTCGATGGTGCGCACCGAGCCTTCCTTGTGGTGCAGGTCGATGGCGCCGCGCAGTTCCTCGTGCGCGGCTTCCTCGCGATCCTCGACGAGGCCCTGCGACTTCACGCCGACCTGGCGCAGCATGAGCGCCACGAGCCAGCCGACGGTTGCCACGATCGGAAAGAACACCAGCGCGCAACCCCTGACGGCGCCGCCGATGCGCAGGGCCACCATGTCGGGGCGCGCGATGGCATAGGTCTTGGGAAGCACTTCGCAGAAGATGAGGACAACGGCGGTCGTGATGATGGTGGCGATGGCGACACCTGCGTCACCAAAGATGCTCAGCAGCACGCTGGTGACGAGGGCGGACGAGGCGATGTTGACAAACGTGTTCCCGAGAAGGACGGCGCCGACCATCTTCTCGCGGTTCATGAAGAGCCAGTTGACGTGGCGGGCCCGCTTTTCGCCATCCTTCTCGAGCTGGTGCATGCGCGCGCGGGAGGCGGCGGTGAGTGCCGTCTCCGAACCCGAGAAGAAGGCCGAGAAGCACATCAGCACGAGCGTGAGCGCGATCGAAAACACCAGGTCCGTCTCTGACATGACCTGAACGGATGCGGCGGCGGGTTCCATGGCGATTGGCCTGTTCGGGGATGTTGCGGGTGTCAGGTGAAGGGATCAGAGAATGTCGGCAAAGTACGCGCGGACAGTTGCCTCATCGACATCGCTGGCGATGAAGGCCTTGCCGATGCCGCGGGCGAGGATGAGCGTCAGCCTGCCGTTGCGGGCCTTCTTGTCCTGGAGCATGAGGCTCACGAGGTCTTCGGGGCCTGCGCCGAGGTCGGGAAGGTCCTTGAGCGAGGAGGGCAGGCCTGCGCCTGCGACGAGGCTGCGCACGCGGTCGGCATCTTCCCTGAGGCAGAGTCCCATGCGGGCGGACAGCTCGAAGGCCATCACGCAGCCAACGGCGACGGCCTCGCCATGCAGGACGCGGCCCGAGAAATTCATGCAGGCTTCGATCGCGTGGCCAAAGGTGTGTCCGAGGTTCAGGAGGGCGCGCTGGCCGGCCTCGCGCTCGTCGGCTTCGACCACGCGGGCCTTCATGCCGCAGGACGTGATGATGGCGCGTGTGCGCTCGGGGCCTGCCGTCGAGAGTATGGCCTGGGCATTTGCGCCCACCCACATGGCGAAGTCAGCGTCGGCGATCAGGCCATATTTCAGGATTTCGGCGTAGCCCGCCTTCAATTCGCGCGGCGGCAGGCTTTCAAGCACGGCGGTGTCCGAAAGAACCAGCACCGGTTGATGGAACAGGCCCACGAGGTTCTTGCCCTGGGGCGTGTCGATGGCGGTCTTGCCGCCGACGGAGGAATCGACCTGCGCGAGAAGTGTCGTTGGTACCTGCACATAGTCGAGGCCGCGCTTGACGATGCCGGCGGCGAAGCCTGCGAGGTCGCCGATCACGCCGCCGCCGAGGGCAACGATCAGTTCACTGCGCTCGAGGTTGGCTTCGAGCATGCCTGTGACGACGCGTTCGAGCATGGCAAAGCTCTTGCTGGCTTCGCCGGGCGGCACGATGCAACGCACGTGGCCGATGCCTGCCGCATCGAGAGAGGCTGCGAGGATGGGCAGGTGGCGCCGTGACACGGTTTCGTCCGTGACGATGAAGACGCGGCGGGTCTTGCGCAGGCGGGCAATCTCGGTGCCTGCGTCCTTCAGCACGCCGGCGCCGACGACGATGTCATAGGCCCTGCCCGAGAGGTCCACGCGGAGGCGTTCGGTCTTCATGACGGCTTTCTTCCGTACAAGGCATTCAACTCGGCGACGATCCTCTGCACGACGGTCTCATGGGGGCCGCCACTCGACTCAATGGTGATGTCGGCCTCGGCATAGACGGGGTAGCGTTCCTTCATGAGACGCTCCATCGTAGCACGCGGGTCGGCTGTTTTCAGCAGGGGACGCGTGGGGCGCTTGAGGACACGTGCCATCAGCAGGTCGATGTCGGCCTTGAGCCAGACCGAGATGCCAAGCCGCCTGATGATGTCGCGTGTTGCCGGATCCATGAAGGCACCGCCGCCGGTCGCCAGCACGTGCCGCGGGCCTGCAAGGAGCCGCGCGATCACACGGCGCTCGCCCTCGCGAAAGGCCGGCTCGCCGAAGCGCTCGAAGAAGTCGGAGATGCTGCAGCCGGCGGCTTTCTCGATCTCTTGATCGGCATCATGGAAGGGAAGCCCCAGCTCGCCGGCGAGCCTGCGGCCCACGGTGCTCTTGCCTGCGCCCATGAGGCCCACGAGAACGATCGCGCGATCCGCCAGTTCCCTGGGCGCCTCGCATTGACCTTCCTGTTCCTGCAGTTGCATCTTGTTCATTCCACCCGGAATCAGCATGTACAGGAACAGGCCGAGACCTTCCAGAGATTGAAATACAGGCAGAAGAGGGCCAATTTTCATGCGGCGCAGGCGGCAATTTCGCGATTTTAACCGACCGGACGGCATTGTTCAGCTTGGCCGCCTGTTCGGTGCTGCCTTATTACTGCTGGCGCTCGGGGCCGGTGGCCTTGCCTATTACGGGTCGACGCTGGAGCCCGAGCGGTACAAGGTTGAAAAGGTTCTTCCTGATGCAGGTTTTCCTCGCTAGGGCATTCGCGACCTCGCTTCTTGGCATCCTGAGCGTTGCGTATGCTGGCGCTGCCGAGCCGGCGCCCGCGTCGTCGGCGCCGCGCGGTCTTGCACCGCCGGTCATCGAAGGGGCGGCGGGCGAACCGGTGGATGCCGGAGAACCGGCTGCGTCAGCCGATGGCGTGCCGAGCGCGGCGACGCCGGTTGAAGAAGCCTTGCCCGACCAGCCCGGACAGCCGCGTGGCCCGAAGGTCATGGTCAGCGCGCTCGATGAAATCGACCCGTCGGGTGCCGGTCTCATCGACACCGCGAGCGGTGGCCTGCCTGCGGACATCTATGCCGGAAGCCCGCGGGCTGCGATCGTCAGCCGCATCGCGCAACTGAGCGCGGTGCCGCCGTCGCCCGTGCTGCAGTCGCTGCAGCGGCGACTCCTGCTCAGCACCACGAAGCCACCGGTCGGCGTCACGCCGGTCGACGAGCCCTCGATGCTTGCCCAACGCCTGCGGCGCCTTCTTGCCGGCGGGCGCGTCGGCGAGGCCGCCATGCTGGGGGCACAGAGTTCGCGCGAAGACCGCTTTGCGCGCCAGGCCTGGGCCGAGGCGCTGCTGCTGCAGGGGCGCGACGATGATGCCTGTGGCGATGCGACGAGCCTGCGGCAGTCGCTGAACGAACCCTTCTGGATCGAGCTGCGCGCGTATTGCTACATCATCGCCAATGACATGCCGGCGGCGACGCTCACGCTCGACGTCATGCGCGAGCGGGCGAATGCGGATGCGACTTTCCTGGCCCTTGCCTCGGTGCTGACAGATGGCGCCAAGGTGAAGATCGATGCGCTGCCGGCGCCTGGTGCGATGCAGATCGCGCTGCTGCGCCGCGCACGGCTTCCTGTCCCCGTATCCCTTGCTGGCTGGCTCCCGGCCCGCCAGATCCTCGTCGCCGGCGGCGATCCGCAGGTGCGCCTTGCGGTGATCGAGCGGTCATTCCGTGCAGGCCTTGCCTCGGTGGAGGACATCGTCGGGGCGTACAGGGCGGCGGTATTCACGCCCGACCAGCTCGATGATCCGGAGGCAGCGGTCGGCAAGCTGAACGTGGCGCAGGGCAATGCGCTGTTCTTCCAGGCGCTTCTGGCCCGGTCGCAACCGGCAGCGCGGGCGGCCCAGTTCGCGGCGAGCCTCGAGCGGGCGGACGCGCAGAACAACTTCCCCTTCTTCGCGCAGACCGTGCGGCAGGCCGCGCGGCAGATGCCGGCCCTGCCCGAGACCGCGTGGCTTGCGCCGCAGATCCTGCGTGTCCTCATGTACAATGGCGACGCGAAGGCGGCGGGACAGTGGCTTTCGATGCTGACCTCGCCGACCGATGTCGCGACCGTCAATGCGCTGCGCATACAGGCTGCGATCGTCTATCCGTCGGCGGAGAACGTCGCTGCGCTGCCGCAGGCGATGGCCTGGCTGGGCAGCAACGGGGCGCCGGGTGCTGGGGGCAAGCCCTGGCTGACCGCGCGGGCGCTGCGCGAGGTGCCGCTGCTCAACGCGCTCGGCTACACGATCCCGCCCGAGGCCCAGTGGGCGGTCAATGGCGAGACGGTCCCGGCCAGCCTGCAGGGCGCGGCTGGCGACGCGACACGATCGCTTGCGCGATCGGCGCAGCAGCAGCGCGTGGGTGAAACGGTGCTCAACGTCCTTGTGGCGCTTGGCGGGGAAGGTCCGGCGCGCGCGCCGGTGGGTGCCGTGGTGCGGGCCGTTGACGCGCTGTCAACGATTGGCATGCGAGATGAAGCAAGGGCGCTAGCGGCCGAAGCCGTGCTCGGCTCCGCCTTGCGACAATCGAAATGACCTTCCGGCCGGAACGCGATCTCCACCACCTTGAAACCTTTCTCGAGATGATGAGCGCCGAGCGCGGGGCTTCGGTCCATACGCTCGATGCCTATCGGCGCGACCTTGTTGACTATCGTGCGTTCCTCCAGGCGCGGGGCTTGTCGCTCGTGGCGGCGCGCGCCGACGACGTGAGGGCGTACCTGGCCTCGCTTTCGCAGGCCGGCCTGTCGGCGGCGACGCAGGCGCGGCGCCTGTCATCCATCCGACAGCTTTGCCGCTTCCTCCTCGACGAGGACATCCGCAGCGATGATCCGACATCGATCATCGAGGCGCCGCGGCGCGGGCGTGCGCTGCCCAAGGTTGTGACCGAGACGCAGGCGCAGTCGCTGATCGATGCGGCCGCGGGGCTTGAGGGTGCGGAGGCTGTGCGGCTCCTTTGCATTATCGAGTTGCTCTATGCGTCGGGATTGCGGGTCTCCGAGCTTGTGACCCTGCCACTTGCGGCCGTGACCGGCGAGCGTCGCATGCTGCTTGTCCGCGGCAAGGGCGGCAAGGAGCGACTGGTGCCACTGGGCGAGCCTGCGCGGGTTGCCATCAAGGCCTATCTCGGCGTTCGTGCGCGGTTCCTGCCGCCGCTCGAGCGGGCGCAGCGCTTCCTGTTTCCCTCGCGCGGGGTTGAAGGTCATCTCACCCGACGACGCGTCGCGCAGCTCATGAAAGACCTTGCGGTGCGCGCCGGGGTGGATCCGGCGAAGCTGTCGCCACATGTCCTTCGGCATGCATTTGCAAGCCATCTTGTTGCCAACGGTGCCGACCTGAGGTCGGTGCAGCAGCTGCTCGGCCATGCCGACATCGCCACGACACAGATCTACACCCATGTGCAGGATGAACGGTTAAGGCGACTTGTGGCGGAAAAGCATCCCCTGGCGGGTCGCCGAAGTCGTTGACTGTGCAGGGCCACGAGCCTAGCTTCCCGGTCTCGCGGAGAGGAGCGCCTCAGCCGGGCGTCGCATTGCAATGAGCTTCACCACCATCGATCGTGTCGGCCCGCGCCTCAACCGGTCGCAACTGTTCGTTCCCGGCGTGCGGCCGCAACTGTTCGAGAAGGCGGCGGCGTCGGATGCCGACGTGATCTGCCTTGACCTCGAGGACAGCGTTGCTCCTGCCGACAAGCCGAAGGCGCGTGCCAACATCATCGAAGGCCTGAAGACCGTGAACTTCGGGACCAAGTCGGTCTCGGTGCGCATCAATGGCCTTGATACGGCCTGGTGCTATCGCGACGTGATCGACATCGTCGAGCAGGCCGGCGAGCGGCTTGACCTGATCATGATCCCGAAAGTGGGCGTGGCGGCGGATGTCTATGCGATCGACATGCTGATCTCGCAGGCCGAGATGGCGGTCGGGCGCGTCAAGAAGATGAAGCTCGAGGTCATCATCGAAAGCGTGCTGGGGCTCAACAACATCGAGGCGATTGCCGGGTCTTCTAAGCGGCTCGAGTCGCTTCATTTCGGCTCGGCCGACTATGCGGCGTCGGCGGGCATGCGCACGACCAATATCGGCGGGCCCAACAAGGACTATGTCGTGCTGACCGACAAGTCGGCCTCGGGGGCGCGCGATACGCACTGGTCGGACCTGTGGCACTATGTGACGGTGCGCATGGTCGCGGCGGCGCGGGCGCATGGCCTGCGCCCGATCGACGGACCGTTCGGCGATTACTCCGACGCGGAGGGTTTCCTTGCGCAGGCGCGGCGGTCGGCCGTGCTGGGCTGCGAGGGCAAGTGGGCGATCCATCCCTCGCAGGTGTCGCTGGCCAATGATGTCTTCACCCCGCCGGCCGAAGAGGTTGCAGCTGCCGAGGCGATCCTCAAGGCGATGCAGGAAGGTACCGAGAAGGGCATGGGTGCGGTGTCGCTGAACGGCAAGCTCATCGACCTTGCCTCGATCCGGCAGGCCGAGGTTATCGTAGGCCAGATGAACATGATCCGCGCGCGGACCAAGGCCTGACGCAAGGCAGCCCCCGCTGGTCAACCCGCCCATGGACGCATCCCCCCAAGACCCGAAGGCCCATGCGCAGAAGCAGCGCCTGCTGGCGCTTGCCGCGCTTGGCGTGGTGTTCGGCGATATCGGTACCAGCCCGCTCTACATGATGCGCGAGACGTTCGGCGCGTCGGGCGGCATGGCGATGAACCAGGCGTCGGTCTATGGCGTGCTGTCGCTGGCCTTCTGGTCGCTGATGATCGTGGTGTCGATCAAGTACTGTGCCTTCGTGATGCGCGCCGACAACAAGGGCGAGGGTGGCGTGCTGTCACTTGCCTCGCTGGCGCTGCGCACGGGGCATGCGGCCTCGGGTCGGCGACGCATGATTTCGATCCTGGCGCTGACGGGGCTTGCGCTGTTCTATGGCGATGCGCTGATCACGCCCTCGGTTTCTGTCCTTTCGGCGGTCGAGGGGCTCGCGGGCACGCGTGAACTCAAGCCCTATATCGTTCCGATCGCGACGGTGATCCTGCTTTCCCTGTTCCTGTTCCAGAGCCGGGGAACGGGCAAGGTGGGGCGCTTCTTCGGGCCGATCATGGTTCTCTGGTTCAGCACGATCGGCTTCCTGGGGCTCCTGCAGATCATCGAGCGGCCACATGTGCTCATTGCCCTCTCGCCGCTCTATGCGATCGACATGGCGATTGCGCAGCCCTGGACAGCGTTCGTGGCCCTGGGTTCGATCGTCCTTTGCGTCACGGGTGCGGAGGCGCTCTATGCCGACATGGGGCACTTCGGAAGGGGGCCCATCCGCATGGCATGGGCGGGTGTCATCGTCTGCCTGGTCTGCAGCTATTTCGGGCAGGGTGCGCTGCTGCTGGCCTCGCCGGGGGCGCTCGGGAACCTGTTCTTCAACATGGCGCCGTCGTGGGCGCTCTTCCCGCTGGTGGCGCTGGCAACCTGTGCCACGGTGATCGCGAGCCAGGCCGTGATCTCGGGCGTGTTCTCGCTGACGCGCCAGGCGATCCAGCTGGGCTACCTGCCGCGCATGGACATACGCCATACCTCGGCCACCGAGATGGGGCAGATCTACATTCCGCAGATCAACTGGATGCTGATGATCGGCATCACGGTCATCGTGATCTCGTTCGGCAGCTCGAGCGACCTGACGCATGCCTACGGGCTGGCGGTGACAGGGGCCATGCTCATCGACACGATCCTTGCGGCCATCGTTGCGCGCTGGCTGTGGGGCTGGTCTCGCTGGCTGACGGCCAGCGTGTTCGGGCTGTTCCTGGTGGTCGACCTGTTCTATGTGGGGTCGAACATGCTGAAGATCCCGACCGGGGGCTGGCTGCCGATCGTGATCGCGGTGGCGGCGCTGGCGGTGTTCCTCGTGTGGAACCGCGGGCGTGAGATCCTTGTCTCCAAGCTCTATCGCGATGCCATGCCCATCGAGGAGTTCCTCGAGCGCTGGGACCGCACGGTTGAACGTGTCACCGGAACGGCCGTGTTCATGACGTCGAACCCGTCGGTGGTTCCCACGGCCTTCCTGCACAACCTCAAGCACAACCACGTGGTCCACGAGCGTGTCGTGATCATGAAGGTCAACGTGGAAGACGTGCCGCGCGTCGGCGAGGCGCAGCGCATCGAGGTCGTGAAGCTGGGCAAGGGCTTCCACAAGGTCACGGTGCATTACGGGTTCATGGAGCGGCCGGACGTGCCGCGTGCGCTGGAACTGTGCCGGCCGTTCGGCCTGTCCTTCGACCTGATGCAGACCACCTTCTTCCTGGGGCGCGAGACGCTGATCCCGGCGAGCCGGTCGGAACTGCGGCGCTGGCAGGCGGCGCTGTTCATTGCCATGCAGGCCACGGCCCTGTCGGCGACCCGATTCTTCCGGATCCCGGCCAACCGGGTGGTCGAGATGGGAACGCAGGTCGAGATCTGAGCTTGCCGGGAGGCGCGGAATCGCGCCATTATTCCACGTGTTCCGGCCGTTCATGCTGCATTCAGGCAGCGGATTCCAGTGTGCATCCTGACAGCGCGCCGACTTCACGCCCAAGGCCGGACGGGTCGCCGCTTTCTGGAGGACTGCCATGAAGAAGATCATCGTGTCTGCCGTTGCCGCCCTTGCGCTGCTTGCCGGCGCTGCCGGGACGGCGCTTGCCGACAGCTATCCGCCTCCGGGCTATTACGGTCCTGGCTATGGTCCGCCGCCGCCGCCTCCGCCGCCCTATTACGGGCCGGGCGGCTATGGGCCGGGTTACGGGCCGGGCTATGGTCCGCCCCCTCCGGGCTATTATGCCGGCTATGATGACCGTCGCCGCTGCCGCGATGATAGCGCGGCAGGTGCCGTGGTCGGCGGCATCATCGGCGGGGCGATCGGCAACAACGCGGCGCGCGGGCGTGACCGGGGTGCGGCGACCGTCGTCGGCGCGATCATCGGCGGCGTGGCCGGCAGCGCGATTGCGCGTGATGCCTGCCGCGATGACCGGCGGCGCGACTATCGCGACCGCTCCTATGACGACCGGTATTACCGCGACGGCTACTACCGCGATGACTATTACCGGGACGGCTATCGCCGCGACCGGCGCCACCGGGACGAGTATCGCTACCGCTACTGAGACTACCCCGCCTGCGCCCCCCGCGCGGACCCCTGAGGGGCGTACCGGACAGCCCGGTGCGCCCCTTTCCTGTGTATCCCGCCGCACCTGCCATTTTCGTCATTTCGCTTAACCCTTTGATCGGCAGTGGGGTTTTTCCGGTTTGCACGGTCTGCCCGCCGGTGTTACCCAAGGGCGCATGACGACTTATCTCGATTTCGAAAAGCCGATTGCCGACCTCGAGGGCAAGATCGAGGAACTCCGGCGCATGTCCGCCCAAGGCGAGGCGATCTCGCTCGAGGACGAGGTCTCCAAGCTCGAGCACAAGGCCGGGCTCTTGCTGCGCGACATCTACGCGAAGCTCACGCCGTGGCAGAAGACGCAGGTCGCGCGCCATCCGGAGCGCCCGCATTTCCTCGACTATGTGCACGCCCTTTTCCAGGACTTCACGGCCCTCGGCGGTGATCGCGTGTTTGCCGACGACAAGGCGATCCTGGGCGGGCTTGCCTCGTTCCGGGGCCGCTCGGTCATGGTGATCGGGCACGAGAAGGGCAACGATACCAAGTCGCGCCTCAGGCACAATTTCGGCATGGCGATGCCTGATGGCTATCGCAAGGCCGTGCGGCTCATGACGATGGCCGAGCGCTTCGGCATGCCGGTCGTCACGCTGGTCGACACGTCGGGCGCCTATCCGGGCCTCAGCGCGGAAGAGCGCGGGCAGGGCGAGGCGATTGCGCGTTCGACCGAGCGCTGCCTGACCTTGGGCGTGCCGCTGGTCTCGGTCATCATCGGCGAGGGCGGCTCGGGCGGAGCGGTCGCGCTGGCGACGGCCGACCGGGTGTTCATGCTCGAGCACTCGGTCTATTCGGTGATTTCGCCCGAGGGGTGTTCCTCGATCCTCGGCCGCTCGAAGCTGGGCGCGCCGCCGAGTTTCTCGCCGCAGGAAGCGGCCACCGCCATGAAGGTGACGGCGCAGGACCTGTTCCAGCTGCGGATCATCGATTCCATCATCCCCGAGCCCGTTGGTGGCGCGCAGCGCGGCCGGTCGCAGGTCATGGAGGACGCCGGCGACGCCATCGATCTGGCGCTGACGGAGCTCGAGAGCATGCCGCCTGAGGCCCTGCGCAAGGCACGCTGGGACAAGTACCTGGCCATGGGGCGCGTGGGCCTGGCCTGAGGCGCGCCGATTGTCCGGGTCCGGCGCTGGGGCTTGTTACAGAAGATACACTTTCGTCAGCTGTTTTTCGGTTTGGGCCTTTCCTTTTGGGCGTCGTCCTGCGGGGATGGCTCATCTGGAACAATATGTGAACTTCTGCGCAGGCTCAAGGTGAAAACTTGCCGCAGCGTGGGCGGGTGGTCCCCCATCCGCCCCGCCGCTGCCGCGGCGGCGCACCTTCCCCCGCGCAAGCGCGAGGGAAGGGCAATCAATCAAGCAGTCTTCGCTCAACGTCATTGCCTGTCCCTCGCGCTTGCGCGAGGGACGGTGTCAGCCGGCGCCGTCAGGCGGTGGATGACGGACGGGGGCTTCCTGCGGGCATTGTCGCCGTCAGTCGAGGGTTCGTGCGAAGGCGCGGATGTCTTCGACGAGGTCCTGCGGGCGTTCCATGGCGGCGAAGTGGCCGCCGCGCCCGAAC
>JAGWXR010000027.1 GCA_018969785.1 Alphaproteobacteria bacterium | reverse complement strand
CGCCTCAAAACCACGATGAACGCGATCCGCCGCATCATCGCTCAAGGTCGCGCCCCGTTTGCACGCCGCCCCCGCTTCATCTAATGGATGCGCAAGGCCGACGAACCTGCATGGGGTCGAAGGGCTCAAGGTAAACCTGCGAAGCAAGTCAGAGAGATGATCACCCGCTTCTCCGTTGCGCCGATGATGGACTGGACGGACCGGCACTGCCGGTCTTTCCATCGCATCCTCACGCGCCGGGCGCGGCTCTACACCGAGATGGTCACGACGGGCGCGCTCATCCACGGGCCGCGCGCACGCCTTCTTGCCTATCACCCGGACGAACATCCCGTCGCGCTGCAGCTCGGCGGCAGCGAACCCGACGACCTTGCACTCTGCGCACGCATGGCCGAAGACGCCGGCTATGACGAGGTGAACCTCAATATCGGCTGCCCGTCGGAGCGCGTGCAGAGGGGCGCCTTCGGGGCTTGCCTCATGCGCGAGCCTGACCTCGTGGCCGGCTGCGTCGCGGCGATGCAGGCCGTGGTGAAGATCCCGGTCACCGTGAAGTGCCGCATCGGTGTGGATGACCAGGACGCGCGCGAGAGCCTCTTCGGTTTCATCGAGACCGTGTCATCAGCAGGTTGCCGCCACTTCGTCGTGCACGCACGCAAGGCCTGGCTGAAAGGCCTGTCGCCGAAGGAAAACCGTGACATCCCGCCGCTCGACTATCCGCTGGTCCACGAAGTGAAGCGCCGCTGGCCCGACCTGCACATCGGCATCAACGGTGGCATCACCACGCTTGAGGCCTGCACCGAACAGCTTGGCCATGTCGACAGCGTGATGGTCGGACGCGCCGCCTACCAGACCCCGGCGCTGCTGCTCGACGTCGACCGGACGATCTTCGCCAGTACCGAGGCCGCGCTTTCGCGCGACGAGGCCCTCGAACGGTTCATGCCCTATATCGAAGCTGAGCTTTCGCGCGGCACGCCCCTGCACGCCATGACGCGCCACATTCTGGGCCTCTACAACGGATTGCCGGGCGCACGCATCTTCCGCCGCCACCTGAGCGAGAACGCCGTGAAGCCCGGTGCAGGCGTCGCGGTGGTGCGTGAGGCCATTGATCTCGTGCGCAGGGCCGCGCTCGCACAGGCTGCAGCCTAGTCATGGAGGCGCTTGCGTCGCTCCCGGTCGCAGAGTTGGTCCTGCTGGCGCTCGGTGTTGCGCTCGCCGGACTGCTTGCCGGTGTTATCGCCGGGTTGCTGGGTGTGGGAGGAGGCATCGTCCTCGTGCCCGTGCTCTTCCAGGCCTTCAGCCTGATTGGCGTGCCGGGCCATCTCTGCATGCCTCTGGCTGTCGGTACGTCCCTGGCAACGATCATCCCGACATCGATCCGCTCGACCCTGAGCCACCATCGCCACGGAGCCGTGGACTGGCCTGTCCTCAGGGCGTGGGCGCTGCCTACCATCCTCGGTGTGCTCGCCGGATCAGTTGCCGTGGGCTTCATGGGCGGCGACGGCCTGAAGCTTGTCTTCGCGCTGGGTGCGGGAAACCTTGGTCTCTTCATGCTGCTGGGACCTGACGACTGGCGCGCGGGCGAGCGCGTGCCGCTGGGCTGGGGCGCCTGGCCCTTGGGCGGCATAAACGGGTTTCTCTCGGTGCTGATGGGAATCGGCGGGGGAACCTTTGGCGTGACGATCATGACGATCTGCGGCGCCGCCATGCATCGCGCCGTTGCCACAGCCGCGGGCTTTGGCGCCATCATCGCTGTCCCCGGAACCATTGGCATGATCCTGAACGGCTGGGGCGTGCCGGGACTGCCGCCATTGTCACTGGGATATGTAAGCCTGCCGGGGCTGTTCCTGGTCGTTCCGGCCACGCTGCTGACGACACCCATCGGCGTCGCGCTGGCCCACAGGCTCGACAAGTCAACGCTGCGCCGCGCCTTCGGGCTGTTCCTGTGCCTCACGGCAGCGCGGATGGCGTGGGCCTTCATGGCGTGATACTGATCCCCGGGTCAGGGGAGAAAACACATGCGCTGGCTCTTGGGGCTTCTCGTTGTCATGGTTGCGGTCGTTGGCGTGGGTTTCGTGACGGGCCCGGGCCTGCTGGAAGGCAGCCTGAACCGTGTCGAGCGCGACGCACTCCCGGTACCGGGGGATGAAGCCAGCGCCCTGCACGCCACCCTCGACATGGTCGACCTGCATGCCGACACACTGCTCTGGGGCCGCGACGTGCTCGTGCGCGGCGAACGCGGCCATGTCGATGTGCCGCGCCTCGTCGAGGGGCGCTATGCGGTCCAGGTCTTCTCGACCGTCACCAAGACGCCGCGCGGCCAGAACTATGACCGGAACACCGGGGACACCGACTCGATCACGTTGCTTGCGCTGATCAATGCCTGGCCATCGAGGACGTGGAACAGCCTCACCGAACGCGCTGTCTTCCAGGCCGAGCGTCTGCAGCAGGCCGCGCGAACCTCGCCCGGTACCATCATGCTGCTCCTGCGCAAGGAAGACATCCGCACACTCATGAAGGCCCGCGCGGGCGGATCCAGCATTGTCGGGGGCCTCCTCTCGACCGAGGGGGCGCATGCGCTCGAGGGGCGGATCGAGAACGTGCAGCGCCTGCGCGAGGCCGGATACCGCATGATGGGCCTCACGCACTTCTTCGACAACGAAGTGGGCGGATCGCTTCATGGCGTATCGAAGGCAGGCCTGTCGCCCTTCGGGTTCCAGGTCATTCGCGCGATGGAGGAAGCCGGGATCATCGTCGACCTCGCGCATGCCTCCGAGAAGATGGTGTCGGATGTCCTCCAGGTCGCAATGAAGCCACCCGTTGTGTCGCACACCGGTGTCAGGGGAACCTGCAACAGTGCGCGCAATCTCTCCGACGACACCATGAAGGCGATTGCCGCCAAGGGTGGGCTCATCGGCATTGGCTACTGGAAGGGTGCCGTATGCGACGACACGCCGGCCGGCGTCGCGAAGGCCATCCGCTACGCGGTTGACCTCGTCGGCGAGGATCACGTCGCGCTGGGGTCGGACTATGACGGCTCGACCACGGTCACCTTCGACACCTCCGAGAGCGCCGTGCTGGTGGCTGCAATGCTGGATGCGGGCCTCTCGGCCGAGCAGGTCCGCAAGGTCACTGGCGGCAACGCGCTTCGTTTCCTCGAGGCGAACCTGCCGGACTGAACCCGCGCCGCCTCAGAGCTTCTGGTCGTATTCGCCTACATGCGGGTTGGCCGAGAGCCTGCCATCGATCTCGGCAAACATCCCGCGCATGCGCGCCTCCGACACCGGGCTCTCGACCACGACGACGAGGCTGGGCTTGTTCGACGAGGCCCGGACGAGGCCCCAGGTTCCGTCCTCCAGCGTCACGCGCACGCCGTTGACGGTCACAACGTCACGGATCGCCAGATCCATGATCTTTCCCCCGCGGGCCGCCAGCGCCTTGTAGGCTGCCGTGACTTCCTCGACGACGCCATACTTTTGTTCATCCGCGCAATGCGGCGCCATGGTAGGCGAGCCATAGGTCTTCGGCAGGCTGTCATAGAGCGTCGACATCGATGTCGTGCCGGCGCGGTCCAGCATCTGCAGCGTCGCGATGGCCGCCACGATCCCGTCGTCATAGCCCCGTCCGATCGGCGCGTTGAAGAAGAAGTGGCCGCTCTTCTCGAAGCCGGCCTGCGCCTTCAGGTCGTTGACGCGCCGCTTGATGTACGAGTGCCCGGTCTTCCAGTAATCCGTCTTCGCGCCCAGCCTCTGGAGTTCGGGATCAGTCAGGAACAGCCCGGTCGATTTCACGTCGACCACGAACTGCGCGCCGGCCTGCCGGCTGGCAATGTCACGTGCGATCAGGACGCCGATCTTGTCGGCGAAGATCTCGCGCCCCTTGTCGTCCACCACGCCGCAACGGTCGCCGTCACCATCGAACGCAAGGCCCACCTCGGCCTTGTTGTGCTGGACCGCGTCCGACAGCGCGTGCAGCATCTTCAGGTCCTCCGGATTTGGATTGTAGCGGGGGAACGTATAGTCGAGCTCCGCATCCATCGGGATGACCTCGGCGCCGATGCGCCTGAGGGCCTCCGGCGCAAAGACACCGGCCGTCCCATTGCCGCACGCCGCCACCACGCGGATGGGTCGCGAGAGCGTCTTGCCGCGCGTGACATCCGCGATGTATTTCTCGCGGATCCCTTCGACAGGCTTGTAGCTGCCACCAGCAAAGGCGCGCGCACGGCCCGAGAGCACGATCGCCTTCAGCGCGCTCATCTCGTCGGGGCCGAAGGTGAGCGGACGCGCGGCCCCCATCTTCACGCCCGTCCAGCCATTCTCGTTATGGCTCGCTGTCACCATCGCCACGCACGGCGCATCAAGCTCGAACTGCGCAAAATACGCCATCGGCGACACGGCAAGCCCGATGTCCAGCACCTCGGCGCCGCCCTCGACAAGTCCGAGCGCCAGTGCGTGCTTCACGCTCATCGAATAGGAGCGATAGTCATGCCCCACCACGACGCGTGGCGCCACCTTCAGCTCGCGGAACAGCTTTGCGAGTCCAAGCCCCAGAAGGCGTACGCCATTCAGGTTGAGGTCCTGCGGAAACAGCCAGCGCGCATCATATTCCCGGAAGCCGTTTGCGGCGATCAGGGGCGAGGTCTCGAATTCAAGCGTATTGGGTCTGGGAGGCTGGGCCATGGTCTGCCTTTTCGCGGAGCCCTGCGTTTAGGGGCTGCGGGCCGGGAATTCAACCCTTCAGCGCCTCAAGAAAGCGCTCGAGTGTGATCTCGACAGGCCCTTCGTTCACGATCAGGCTGTCGGGCAACAGGTCAACCTCTCGGTCGAGCCGCTGTGCCACGTCCTGCGGTGCCTCGCGCCCACGCGCGGCAAGACGCGCGGCCAGGATCTCGCGGCGCGCCGTCACCAGGATCACGCGGCAGGGATTGAAGTGCTGGCGCGCCGCGGCGGCTACCGCCCGGGATACGTTCACCACGACATGGCGCCCCGCATCGAGGTCCTCAAGGATCGACGCCGGAACCCCGTAGCGCAGGCCATGCGCCGACCAGCTCAGCGCATAGGCGCCCGCAGCCTCCGCGCAGGCGAACATCTCGTCGCTCTGATGGGCGTGCTGCTCAGTATCCGTGCCCTCGGGCCGCGTGATCACGCGGCGTGGAAAGACATGGGTGGACGCCAGCCGTGCCGCAGCAGCCGCAATCAGCGTGTCCTTGCCGGCACCCGAGGGTCCGGCAACAAGGAACAGCGTGCCACGCACGGCGCTGTCATGGGCCACGCGTTCAGTCCCTGAGAAGAAGCTCGTCGTTCTCGATCTGGAACTTCGACAGCGAATTGAAGAAGTTCATGCCCAGCAATGACTGCGACAGGCCCTTGGCCACCAGTGCCGTGACGTCATCCCGGATGATTGACCCGATGCGTACTTCGTCAAGCTCGACCTTCGCCGCCATCGCCGTACCATTGGCCGTCGAGACACGCAGCGTGAAGTCGAGCTGGTTGACATCAATGCCGGCATCCTCGGCGTCCTCGACCGACAGCGCGATCACGCTTGCGCCGGTGTCGGCAAGCAGGCGCATGCTCGAGCCATTGATCTTCAGGTCGGCATAGAAGTGCCCGTCATTGGCACGCCGCAGGACAACTTCGTTGGCCTGTCGCGCCACGGGCTTTGCCGGATTGAGTTCGCCCGCCACGCGCTCGGCCATGGGCGCAAGCTCGTCCCGGTAGGAATAGGCAAGGATGATCGCGAAGAAGGCAATGAACCAGACAGAGCCATGACGGAACGCTTCACCCATCGTGCCGCGCCACCCCAGAACGAGCGTCGTCAGGAGCAGGATGGCCAGCAGCACGTTGGTGACAAGCCGCGCCGATTCGGCGTGCGTGTCGGGCATGCTCAGCGAGTTGCCGGCGATCCACACGACAAACAGCGAAAGCGCGACGATGATGACAGCAAGAACGGCCAGACGTTTCATGCCCGTATCCTAACGCCGAAAGGTTACCGGGCAAAGTAAAATAACATCGTGAAATGTAGAACTTGAAGTAAAACGATCAGGAGTGTAAAAAGAAGGATGACCATTTTACGGCTGCCCACGCCCATCCACGAAATGCTTGGACTGCCGCCCCTCGAAAAGGGCTGGGTCTGGCTGGTTGGGGCAGGGCCGGGTGACCCTGGCTTGCTGACCGTGCTGGCGCTCGCCGCCCTCCAGCAGGCCGACGCCGTCGTCTATGACGCCCTGGTCGACGAATCGATCCTCAGGCTCGCGCGACCCGGCGCCACCATCGAATACGCGGGCAAGCGGGGTGGCAAGCCAAGTCCGCGCCAGCGCGACATCTCGCTGAGGCTCATCGAACTTGCGCGCGCCGGCAAGCGCGTCGTGCGCCTGAAGGGCGGAGACCCCTTCATGTTCGGGCGCGGCGGCGAGGAGGCGCTCGCCCTGGTCGAGGCACGCATTCCCTTCCGCGTCGTGCCTGGCGTCACCTCGGGCACCGGCGGCCTCGCCTATGCCGGCATTCCAGCCACGCACCGTGACGTGAACCACGCCGTGACCTTCGTGACGGGACACAATTCGGGTGGCGACGTGCCGGACGATCTTGACTGGGAAGCCCTCGGCAGGGGTTCGCCTGTGCTGGTCATCTACATGGGGCTGAAGCACCTGCCGCGCATCCGCAGCGCCGTGCTGGCCGCCGGTCGCCGCGCGGACGAACCTGTGGCCCTTGTCAGCCACGCAACCACCCCACGCCAGCGCGTGGTCGAGACAACGCTCGCTGCTGTCGTGGAGGACGCCGCCGCCCACGCGGTCGAGGCACCGGCCCTGATCGTGATCGGCGAAGTGGTCAGGCTGCGCGCCGGACTGGACTGGCTTGCCGCGATGTCGGGCAAGGTGCTTGAACCGGATCCACTGGGCCTTCAGCCGGCGCCGCGCCAGCGCGCCTAGCGGCTACTCGGCGCGGAACTGGAACTCGCTTTCGTAGCCCCAATACCAGGCCCGCACCTGATAGTCCTCGCCCGCCACGTAGCGCGACGGCACCAGCGTGATCGAGTAGAATTCCTCAAGCTTCTCGCCCGGCTGAAGCCCCGCCGACACGGCCATGTCGGGACACTGCACGTCGCTCACGCGCGTCTGTACCATCTCACCCGACCGGCTGAACACCTGCCAGCGAAACACCTTGCAGGCCGATGGCGCCTTGAGAGCCGCCGGTTCGGGCGTGTTGTTCTGCAGCGTGACCTTGATCTCGATCACAGGCGGGACCGATCCCGAAAGCTGCACCGCGTCGCGGTTCGGTTCGAGGCGCAGCGACACCGCATTCTCAAGGGAATCAAACGCGCCATGCGAGGCTGCATAGGCAAGGCTGCTGACCACGGCAACCCACAGCAGGGCCCTGAACACGTACTGGCGCCAGTGCGGTGCCTCGGCGGGGGGAAGCGATGTCACTCAGGTCTTCTCCTTGGCAGGCTTCTTGTCGGTTTCGATGTAGTCGAGGTCGACGTGGAACGTCTCGCGCAGGCCGATCAGTGCAATGATGGCAATCACGGCGACGCCGATGCCCACGATCTCGGCTGCCTCCACGATGCCAAGGCCGAATTGGTCCTTCAGGAGCGCAAAGACCATCGTGATCGGCACGGTGAAGCCGCGCACGAAGTTCGGCACTGACGTTGCCACCGTGGCCCTGAGATTGGTGCCGAACTGCTCGGCGGCGACCGTGACCATCATGGCCCAGTAGGCCGTGCAGAAGCCGATCACGAAGATCACTGCGTAGAAGGCCGAGGTATCCGCCAGCGGGGCATGGAAGAAATAGCCCAGCGCCAGGACAAGGCCGAACAGGAAGGCGCCGATTGACAGCTTGCGGCTGCCCACCATCTGGCTGAACAGTCCATTTGCCACGCTGCCGATGGTGATGCCGCAATAGAACCAGAACACCGAGGTGCCGGCGATGATCGGCCCGGCAACGCCGAGCGCCTTCGCGATCTCGGGCGAGAATGTCACGAGGATCGCCAGCGAGTACCAGATGGGCAGGCCCACGAGGATGCAGTTCATGTAGCGGCTGAACCGGTCCCAGTTGTTGAACAGCATGAGGAAGTTGCCGCGTGCCACGTCCTCCTGCGCGGCGACGGCCTTGAAGATGCCGGACTCGGCTACCGAGAGCCGCAGGGCGAGCAGGCCAAGCCCCATCACGCCGCCGAAGATATAGGCCCCGCGCCACGTGAAGTACTCGTACACCAGTGCTGCCGCCACGGCGCCGGCGACGCCCGTCGCCACCACGATGGTCGTTCCATAGCCGCGCACGTTCTTCGGAAGCAGCTCCGCAACCAGCGTGATGCCGCCGCCGATTTCGCCTGCAAGGCCGATGCCGGTGACAAAGCGCAGGACCGCGTACTGGTCGATCGGTGACAGCACGGCGTCAACGCCAGGCCCGAACTGTCCGACGAAGCCGTTCAGGATGTTGCCGACCGAGTAGAGAAGGATGGACCCGAACAGCAGTTCGATGCGACCGACCTTGTCGCCGATCACGCCCCAGAGGACGCCGCCCACGAGGAACCCTGCCATCTGCCAGTTGAGCAGGTACGTGCCGACGGTCACGAGGTCGTCACCCTTGACGCCGAGGTCCGTGAGGCTCGCCACCCTGAGGATGGAGAAAAGGATCAGGTCAAAGACGTCGACGAAATAGCCGAGCGCCGCAACAAAGATGGCAAGGCGGACATTGTTGGACATGCGTGGAGGCCCCCGAGACGCAGAATCCGCCCAGTGTGCTGCGCCTTCAGGGGCGCTGCAAGGGGACCCAGCCGGCTTCCCGCCGCCCCTCGAGTGGCGCAAAGCGGGCCTTGTAGGCCATCTTTCGGCTGCCTTCGATCCAATACCCCAGATAGACGTAGGGAAGTCCCCGGCTTCTCGCCTGTTCGATGTGGTCGAGGACCATGAAGGTCCCGAGGCTGCGCCCGTCATCATCGGGGTTGTAGAAGCTGTAGACCATGGACAGCCCGTCGCCGAGCGTGTCCGTCAGGGCCACGGCAGCAAGGTCCCCTGCGTGGGGGCCGCTCGTGTAGCGATATTCGACAAGATGCGTCTCCACGGCCGAGTCCTCGACCATCGCCACATAGTCGAACATCGTCATGTCCGCCATGCCGCCGTCATTGTGGCGCACGTCCAGGTAGCGCCGCAGGAGGCGGAACTGTTCTTCCGAAGCCCAGGGATCGACACTCTCGGCCTGCAGGTCGCTGTTGCGCGACAGCACCCTCTGGAACGAGCGCGATGCGTCGAACGCGTCCACCACCACCCTCACAGACAGGCAGGCCTGGCAGGACGCGCAGGTCGGTCGGTAGGCCATGCTCTGGCTGCGCCGGAAACCGGCATGGGTCAGCACGTCATTCAGGCTGCGCGCTGCGTCTCCCGTCAGGCGCGTGAAGACTTTCGTCTCCATCCTGCCGGGCAGGTAGGGGCAGGGCGCAGGGGCCGTCTGGTAGAACTTGGGTATCTTGGTGCCAAACTGCTCTGACACGGCAACGGGTCCCGCACGATTAACCGGCCCGAATCAGTGGATCGGGTCGCAACCCGGCCAATCTCACACAGTCGCGCGCCCATGGGAACTGGCAAAATCGAAGGATCGCGCAGGGTCAAGCCTGACGCACCACGGGAAACGGGCGCTTCGGAAAGCCTAGAGATCAGGCGGCAGCACCGGTGCCTCTTTCAGGAGCACGATGCTGATGCGCCGGTTGGCCGACGCATAGGGGTTCTCGGGGTAAAGCGGATCTGCGCCCGCCTTGCCGACCACCTCGGCCACGCGGCCGTCAGCGAGGCCGCCCTCCTGCAGGATATGGAGCGTGGCGTTCGCGCGCGCCGACGAGAGGTCCCAGTTCGAGTAGCCGCCCGGGCCCGAGAAGTTCTCGCCGTCGGTATGGCCGGAAATCGAGATCCGGTTGGGGAACTCGTCGATGACCTTGCCCACCTCCTGCAGCAGGGTGCGGACCTCGGGCGTCGGCTCCGAGCTGCCGGGCTCGAACATCGACCGCCCGTCCTGGTCGATGAGCTGGATCCGGGCACCTTCGGGGGTCGTGTCGATCAGCACATGGCGCGACAGCTTGGCAAAATCGGGCATGTCCTGGATCGCCTGGCGCAGGCGGATCGCTGCCCGCTCCAGCGCCGCGTCCCTCACGGCCTGATCCTCGGCCTGCTGGCTTTCCGCGCTCGACGGATCGCCATCCTGGTTTGCATCCTTGGGCGGGTTGAGAGCGGTCTTCGCCGCCAGTTGCCCTGAACCTTCGACGCCTTCGGTCGCGGCGGAGGTGCCCGAGAGCAGCGCGCCGTTTCCGGAGTTCGAGCGGCTGACAGACTCCGGTGCGAAGTAGTCGGCAATGCCGCGCTTCTGTTCGGGTGTCGTGGTATTGATCAGCCACATCAGCAGGAAGAAGGCCATCATGGCCGTGACGAAGTCGGCATAGGCAACCTTCCAGGCACCGCCGTGGTGGCCTCCATGCCCGCCCTTCTTGATCTTCTTGATGATCGTGGGCGCTTGCGTTGCGTTTGCCATGTAGACCCGTACCCCATCCCCGCAGGCATGCCGCCTCCACCCTCTGACCAGAGGGCTTGTCTTTGGGCGGCCGCACCTTTACTGCGTTCAGCACTGATTATGGCGCATGGGGTCTTAACGCGGCCTTGAGCGCTGCCGGGGTGGTCAAATGACGTTGAATTCACGCGCCTTTCGCGATGCACTGGGTCATTTTGCGACAGGTGTCGCCGTGATTTCGGCCCGCCCGGGCGACGCCGGAACGATCGGCCTGACGATCAATTCCTTTGCCTCCGTGTCCCTTGATCCGCCCCTCGTGCTGTGGAGCCTCGACCGGGGTTCCGATCGCTTTCCCCTCCTGATGCAGGTGCCGCGCTTCGGCATTGGCGTCCTGGGGCAGGAGGGCAGGGAACTCTCCCGGCGGCTCGCCCGGAAGGGACAGTTTGCCCTGGGTGCCGACGAGGTTGCGGACGGGCCGCACGGTGTCCCCCTGCTGCGCACCGCAATCGCCGCGTTCGAGTGCGAAGTCGAACAGCGCATCGACGCCGGTGACCACGTCATCTTCCTTGCCCGCGTGCTGGGTTGCAGCCACGCCGGCCACGAGGCGCCGCTGCTCTATTACCGGGGCGCCTATCGGGGGTTGGCTGCCCCGGGCGATGCCGGCTGAAGCACGATCGTGCCGATCGCACTCGCCTCGATATCGGCGAGGTTGGTTCGCACCTGCAGGTACTCCCCGCGCGCCCAGCGCGGCGCCAAGTTGCCGTAGAACGGCGAAAATACGTTGCCGCTCTGGCCGGTCGAGGCCATGAACAGCGACTTCTCTTCCGCACCCATGTCGTAGATGCCGCGATAGCCGCTGCCATGCACCGCCGCGAACGGATTGGCGTTCGAGTAGCGATAGGCCGCCCGCTGGATCGTGGAGTTGCCCCCACCGATCTCGTGCGAGAAACCGAACAGGGATGACAGCACGGGGATGAAGCCGAAGGGCGTATGCGAGAACGTCGCCCGGTGCACGTCGCCCCAGCGCCATCTGGCCATGTCCGCGCCGTGCTGGTCCCGCAATTCACGCAAGGCCTTGCGCAGGCTCTGCGCTGCAATGCCCGCACAGCTCTCGCGCACCGGCGTGCGGACATCGTCGCAGAGCTTGACCGCGTCAGGATCGCCGTTGGCCACAGCCGCGAGGAAATTGGGCCTGTCGCCCCACATCTGGCGGAAAAGGTCGCCCGCCTCGTCCTCGAACAGGCCCTGCAGCAGGGAGCGCATCCATGCTGCAAACACAAGCGGCGCCCCGGCGTCCGTCGTCATGTGCCTGTCCCAGCCCGACAGAAGACTGAGCGCGGGTTGCAGGTCCGCGCCACCCGAATGGGCCAGCGCGATCAGCCCGGGCAGGGCATCGATCGCAAAGCGTTCGGCCGCGTCAAGCTGGATCTGCCGGAAGCTGTCGACGTCGTGCTTTCCCTGGTGCCCCGACAGCAATTCCCGGATCCGCGTTGCGCGATACTCCGGGTCGAAGTCCTGCGCGATCATGGGCTTGTAGCCGGGCGGAACGACATTGTTGTTCGCCGTCACGAACATCGCCTCCGCCCCACCGGTCCATGACGGCGCATCCGCACCCGTCAGGTAGCCTTTCCATTCATGCGAGGCCTGCCGACCATCCGATGGCAGCAGTCCCGCAACACGGTTCGCCGGATCGCGCACGGGGATCCGGCCGGGCAGGATCAGCCCGGTGTGACCCTTGGTGTCCGCGTAGACAAAGCTCTGGATCGGCGCATTGTAGGGCTCGAAGATGGTCTTGATCGTCTCGGGGCTGGCATCGGGTGCATCAAGGATGCGCAGCAGCGTCTCGCCCGTTCGGTCCTCGCCCGACAGCGCCGGCCATCGCAGCGACAGCACGTAACCCTCGGGCACCAGCGCCTTCAGCCGCGGCTCGTCGGTCGGCAGGACAGGCCCGTTGCGCGTGCTGCGGATGCGGATCACTTCGTCGCTCCCCAGCCTGACCTTTATGACCTCGCGCCGCGTCTCGAAGCGCTGCGGTCCCGAGGGCGTGAGATAGGCGAGCGAGTTCTCGGGGTCGATCTTCTCCCAGTAAAGGTCCTGCGTGTCGGCGCCGGTTGTCGTGAGGCCCCACGAAATGTTTGCCGTCCGTCCCGAGACGATTCCGGGGACACCCGGAACACTGCCGCCCGTCGCATAGCCTCCGGGCCAGCTCAGGTGGGCAAGGTACCAGAAGCCCGGCACCGTCAACGGCAGATGCGGGTCATTTGCCAGCATCGGCAGGCCGCTTTGCGTCATGCTGCCGCCGATCACCCAGTTGTTCGACGCTCCGATCGTGGCAAGGTTCGGCGCCAGCGCCTGCAGCGCCGCGGCGGCGTCGGCGAACTTCGTGCCGGCCTTCGGCGCATACTCGAGATAGGCGTCCAGCGCCTCCTGCGGCAGCGGCGGGTTGAGCCCGCGGATCTTGTCGGCGGGCATCCGCCGCAGCAGCTGCAGGCGCAGGATCTCCTGGAAGGCATTCGCCGACAGCTGCACCGATATGGCTTTCAGCGTGGCCACCGAGTCAGCCGGCGTCCAGTCGTCCGGATGGACACCCAGCATGAAGAATTCAGGTGGCAGCGGTTTCCCGTTGCGCGGGATCGCGGCATTCACACCCGCCGCATAGGACCTGAAGGCGGCAAGCGCCTCTGGCGAGAGATGCGAAACCGATGCCTCGGCTGCGCGATACAGGCCAAGAGTCCGCAGGTAGCGGTCCGGAAGCACGGCAGCGGCCCCCGCAACCTCGCTGAGCCGTCCCTGCACGGTGCGCCGCTGGAACTCCATCTGCCAGAGCCGGTCCTGTGCATGCACATAGCCAAGCCCGAACAGCGCATCGTCACGGCTCTGCGCGATGATGTGCGGCACGCCGTCCCGGTCGCGCACGATCTTCACGGGCGCACCGGGGCCCTCGACCTCGAAAGTACCCGATAGCTGGGGCACCGAGCCCTTCATCCAGAAGACAGTAATCGCAATCCAGAGCGCAAGAAGCCCCGACAGGAAGGCAACGGTCATGGCCGCGTTTCGGAAAAAGCGCTTCATTGTTCAGGTTCATCCGGTCTGCTAGGTGGTGGCGGAACTTAAAGGGAAATCGCCGAATGGCAAATCTCGCATTCATCGGCCTCGGGCGCATGGGCTACCCGATGGCCGGCCACCTCGCGCGCAACGGCCACAAGGTCAGCGTGTTCAACCGGTCCCATGCGCGGGCGCAGGCATGGGTGGCCGAGCACGCAGGACGGGCCGCAGCCGCGATCGCAGATGCCGTTTCGGGCGCCGACATGGCCTTCATGTGCGTGGGCGATGATCCCGACATCCGCGACGTGGCCCGCGAGGCCTTTCCCGCGATGAAACCGGGGTCGATCCTGGTCGACCACACGACAGGATCTGCGACCCTGGCAGCCGAACTGGCGCATGACGCCGCCGCAAGAGGCCTGCACTTCCTTGACGCACCCGTGTCGGGCGGCGAGGCCGGCGCACAAAAGGGTCAGCTCACGGTCATGTGCGGTGGCGACAGCGAGGCCTATGCAGCGGCCGAACCGGTGATCCGCGCCTATGCGAAGATGGTCCGCAGGCTCGGGCCCGCAGGCGCCGGCCAGAAGACCAAGATGGTCAACCAGATCTGCATCGCCGGCCTCGTGCAGGCACTGGCCGAAGGCGTGCACTTCGCCGAGAAGGCGGGCCTCGATCCCGATGCCGTCATCGACGTCATCTCGAAGGGCGCCGCGCAGAGCTGGCAGATGGAAAACCGCGCCGGAACCATGCACCAGCGCCGCTTCGACTTTGGCTTTGCGGTCAGCTGGATGCGCAAGGACCTGCGCATCGCGCTGGCCGAGGCCCGTCAGAACGGCGCCACGCTGCCCGTGACGTCCATCGTCGACCAGTTCTATGCCGACGTCGAGCGCATGGGCGGACAGCGCTGGGACACATCGAGCCTGATCGCACGCCTGTCGGACAGGGCCGAGGGCTAGCGGCTCCCGGCCAACGCCTTCGCCGCCCGCGGCGCGAAATAGCTGAGCACGCCATCCGCGCCCGCGCGCTTGAAGCCGGTCAGGCTTTCCAGCATGGCCTTGTCGGCGTCGATCCATCCGCGCTCGGCGGCTGCCATGATCATCGCGTACTCGCCCGACACCTGGTAGGCGAATGTGGGGACACCAAAAGTCTCCTTCACGCGCCGCACGATGTCGAGATAGGGCATGCCCGGCTTGACCATCACCATGTCGGCCCCTTCGGCAATGTCGAGGGCGACCTCGCGCAAGGCTTCCTCGCCATTGGCCGGATCCATCTGGTAGGTGCGCTTGTCACCCTTCAGCGCGCCCGCCGAGCCCACCGCATCGCGGAACGGTCCATAGAACGCCGACGCATATTTGGCCGCATAGGCCATGATCAGCGTGTCCTTGTGCCCGGACTTCTCGAGGCCGGCACGGATGGCCCCGATGCGCCCGTCCATCATGTCGGACGGCGCGATGATGTCGCAACCGGCATCCACCTGCGTGAGCGCCTGCGCGACAAGCACCTCGACTGTTTCATCATTCAGGATGACGCCGTCACGCAGCAACCCGTCATGGCCGTGGCTCGTGTAGGGATCCAGTGCCACGTCGCACAAGACGCCGATGTCGAGCTTCGCCTCCCGGATCGACCGCGTCGCCCGGCAGACCAGGTTGTCAGGATTGAGAGCCTCCTTCCCGTCGGGCGTCTTGCGCGCGGGATCCGTCGACGGGAACAGGGCAATGACCGGAATGCCCAGCTGGCAGGCTTCCTCTGCGGCCTGCGGGACAAGATCGACCGATATGCGATCCACCCCCGGCATGGAAGCCACCGGCTCGCGCCGCTTGTGCCCGTCGACAAGGAACACCGGCCATATCAGGTCGGAGGCCGACAGGGCGCTCTCGGCCACGAGACGCCGCGACCATCCGGTACGCCTCAGGCGCCGCAGGCGCACGGCAGGGAAACGGCTGGCAGGATCATGGGCCATGGCTTGGGAGGGCTTCGTTGACAGGAGTACCCCCTCTTCGTATCACCACCCCGAGCCTTGAGGGAAGATGCGGCATGGCCTTCGAATTGTCGGAAGATCAACGTCTTGTGCAGAAGACAGCGCGTGATTTCGCGTCCCAGAACCTCGCGCCCCATGCGGCGAAGTGGGACGAGGAGGAAATCTTCCCCGTACCCACCATGCGCAAGGCGGCCGAACTGGGTTTCGCCGGGATCTATGTGCGTGACGAATTCGGTGGCAGCGGCCTGTCCCGCCTCGACGCCGCCGTCATCTTCGAGGAGCTGGCCGCCGGCTGCACGCCGACGGCAGCCTTCATCTCGATCCACAACATGGCCTCGTGGATGATCGATCGCTTCGGCAACGACGAGCAACGCCGCCGGTGGCTGCCGCGCCTGATGACCATGGAGCTCGTCGCCTCCTACTGCCTCACGGAACCCGGCGCCGGCTCGGATGCGGCCAGCCTCAAGACAAGGGCCGTGCGCGATGGCGACCACTATGTGATCAATGGTGGCAAGGCCTTCATATCGGGCGCCGGCACGTCCGATCTGTATGTCTGCATGATCCGAACTGGCGAAGATGGCCCGAAGGGCATCTCGTGCATCGTGGTTGAAAAGGGTACCCGGGGCCTGAGCTTCGGCAGGAACGAGCGCAAGATGGGATGGCGCAGCCAGCCCACCGCTACCGTGAACTTCGAGGACTGTCGCGTCCCCGTCGCCAACCGCATCGGCGCCGAAGGCGAAGGTTTCCGGATCGCGATGATGGGCCTGGACGGAGGCCGCATCAACATCGGTGCCTGTTCGCTGGGTGCCGCCCGCGCGGCGCTCGAGCAGGCGCAGCGCTACGTGGTCGACCGTCGGCAGTTCGGCCGCCAGATCGGCGAGTTCCAGGCCACCCAGTTCCGCCTCGCCGACATGGCAACCGAACTCGAGGCGTCCCGCCTCATGATCTGGAACGCCGCCGCCGCACTTGACCGGCGCGATCCCCGGGCAACCATGCTCTGCGCGATGGCCAAGCGCTTTGCCACCGACCATGCCTCGGCGATTGCCAACGACGCGCTCCAGCTGCACGGGGGCTATGGCTATCTCAAGGACTTCCCCCTCGAGCGTCACGTGCGCGACCTGCGGGTCCACCAGATCCTCGAAGGCACCAATGAAATCATGCGCGTCATCATCGCACGCGAGCTCACGCGCCAGTAGAATGCGGCCTCTTGCCGTCGCGCAGACAATCCGGGAATGAACACGATGGATGAAGTCCTTTTCGAGCGGCAGGGCAGGGCGGGCGTCATCACGCTCAACCGGCCCAAGGCCCTGA
>JAGWXR010000190.1 GCA_018969785.1 Alphaproteobacteria bacterium | reverse complement strand
TCGGATTGTCGTGGCTCGTGCTCGGCATCTTCGGGTTCGGCCCGGTGCCCGTGCTGGCCGTGGTGCTCGTGAGCTCGGTGATCATCTACGCCTTCATCGTGCCGAATTATGCGCTGTGCACCGTCGGCGTGACGGCCTTCGTGATCGCCGTGTTCGGCCTGCTGAACGACCCCCTCGTCGAGACCATCGGGTTGCGCCTGGCCGGAACGGTCATCGCGGCGGTGATCGCCGTGGCTGCGGTGCTCGCCCTGCCCGCGCGCACCACCCAGGTGATGGCGGGGGTGCTTGCATCGTTCGCGCACGCGCTGGCCGGCTACGCCCGCGACGTGATGCGTGGGATGGAGGGCGCGGACCGGCAGGCGGCACGGGCCGACGTGGCCTCGCACCGCATCGCCGCGCGGCAGGTGGTGGACTGCGCGGGCACGGAGTTCGCCCACCACTCGCTCACCGATGAGCAGGCGCAGGCGGTGCTGACCGGCCTCACGCAGGCCACCGCCATCATCGCGGTGAGCGAGATCGGCGGCGTGCGTGCGACCGATGACGTCCTGCCGGCATCGCTCGTGGCGGACATCGACGACATCGGCCGACGCCTGGATGTCGTGAACACGTCGCAGGTCGTGCCGCCGCGGGCATCGACGCCGCCATCGGTGGCGCCCGGGGCGCGCGACCTGCGTGACGCGGTGGAGATGGCGCAGGCTGCACTCGACAGCGCGATGGGCGTACGCTCCGTCCAGCCCGCCGCCTGACACCACCCACGGAGGACCCATGGCACTCATCGACGAGACCCCCATCGACCCCGAGGGCAACTGGGTCGCCGACCACGTGAAGCTCTACGTGGAGTCGGGCGGCCAGGAGGGCCACTACTGGCAGCCGGGGGTTCCCACGCTGCTGCTCACCACGCGCGGGAAGAAGAGCGGCAAGGCGCGGCGCACGGCGCTCATCTACGCCATGGACGGCGACGACTACGTGGTGCTGGCCTCATACGGCGGCGCGCCCGCGCACCCCGACTGGTACGTGAACCTCGCGGCCGACCCGGAGGTGGTCATCCAGGTGGGGCCCGACGTGATGGCCGCCACCGCGCGCACCGCCGGCCCGGAGGAGCGGGACCGGCTGTGGAAGGCCATGACCGCCGTCTGGCCCGACTACGACGAGTACGACACCAAGACGCCGCGGGAGTTCCCGCTGGTGGTGATCAGCGCCGACTGATCGCCGCGGCGCCCCTCAGGCGCCCGGCTGCCAGATCATCAGCACCAGCACGGCGAGGGCGAGCACCACGGACGCCCAGTGCATGGCCCACGTGGCGCGATTGGCGAGCATCGCCCGAAGGGTGGCCTCATCACCGCCGCTGCCGGCGGCCACCTGCTCGGCGTACTCGCGCGCTTTCCGGCTGCGACGTCCGCCCCATGCGCCCACCACCAGGGCGATCACGAACAGCACGATGCTGATCTCCAGCCAGCGCTGGCCGTAGCCCTCGATCTTCCCGGACAGGTAGAAGCCCGCGACCAGCAGCACCAGCCCGCCCACGCCGAGCATGATCGCGCCGTAGCGCGCCAGCCCGAGGATCGCCGCGATCTCCGATGGCTTCTCGCGCCGGGGCGCCGCCGTGGCCACCACCCCCGCCACGGCTGCGCCGGCGAAGAAGAGGATCACCCCGACGAGGTGGAAGAGAAGGCCGATCTGGTAGCCGCTCATGCGTCTCCGTCTGCAGTGTTTCGTGACGAGCGGCACCATAGACCGGTCCGCGGCATCCGTGCGGGCATCCGCTCACGCCGTGGACAGCCGTCACGGGTGAGCATGGGGGTGCTCTTTTGCTAGCGTCGCCGACCGCCGCGCGAGCGGCGATCTGGCGGAGTAGCTCAGCTGGTTAGAGCAGCGGAATCATAATCCGCGTGTCGGGGGTTCGAGTCCCTTCTCCGCTACCACAATCAAGTAATCTTTAAAATCATCCAGGAAAACAACTGTGAAAATTAATGGAAATTCTATTCGAATTGGAAATCTAATTGAACATCAAGGTAAACTTTGGGTTGCCGTTAAAACGCAGCATGTCCAGCCCGGTAAAGGGGGTGCTTACATGCAGGTAGAATTGAAGAACCTGGTTGATGGCGGTAAGATGAATGAAAGATTTCGTTCATCAGAACAAGTTGAACGCATTTATTTGGATGAATTTCCCTACCAATATCTTTACGCAGAAGGTAATGATTTGGTCTTTATGGATCAAACAACTTTTGAACAAATTACATTATCAAAAGACTTTGTCGGAGATGCAGCCGCTTTCTTGCAAGATGGAATGATTGTTGATGTTTCTTCCTACGAAGGCAAACCCTTAAGCGTTAAGCTTCCAGATACAGTCGTTCTAACCATTCAAGAAGCTGAGCCTGTTGTCAAAGGACAAACAGCCTCTTCTTCTTATAAACCGGCTATTTTGGAAAATGGCCTAAGAGTTATGGTCCCTCCCCATATTGAATCGGGTATGCGTATTGTTGTCAACACAGATGACGCTACGTATGTTGAACGCGCAAAAGACTAATAATTCTAAAAACCAAGGAACTTTTTATGTCAACTGGGCGCATTACAAATCTCTCGCCAATTTTGAACGTTATGACCGCGGCAGCAGAAAAAGCCGCTCGCGGAATGCTTCGTGACTTTGGAGAATTAGAACACTTACAGGTCTCAAAAAAAGGCTTAGGTGATTTCGTTTCTACAGCTGACAAGCGTTCAGAAAGTGTCCTTATCCAA
>JAGWXR010000189.1 GCA_018969785.1 Alphaproteobacteria bacterium | reverse complement strand
GATCTCGAGGCAGTCATGGGGCGCGCCCGCGGCCTCGATGGTCTTGAGGCCCAGATAGCGCCCGATCCCGTGGTCGACATGCACGACTAGGTCATTCAGCGACAGCGCCGCCGCCTCGACGATGAAATTCGCCGAGCGCCGCTTCTGGCCCTGTCGTCGAACCAGACGGTCACCGAGGATGTCCTGCTCGGACATGACGGCGAGATCGGCTGTCTCAAAGCCTGCCTCGAGGCCCAGAACAACCACCGCAACCGCGGCCGGATGGAGCTTCTGAACCTCGGCCCACGACGCGGCCACCGTGATCGGCGAGACGCCATGGTCGGCCAGCACCCCACCCATGCGATCGGCCGAGCCCGCTGTCCAGCAGGCAACCACCACACGCTTGTTCTGGCCGATCAGCCCCTTGATGGAGGCCGCGACACTGTCGAACACGTTCTTCGAGGCCGCGACGCGCTCGGGGGCGAAGTCACGCCCCTTCACGCCGCCCGCATCGGTATGGCCCGACAACTCGACCGGCTTGAAGGGCGAGACCTGCTGCGTCTGCCGCCCGCCGAGAAGGTCGCGCCATTCGCCTTCGGCCAGATAGAGGAGCCCGGGATTGAGCGGCTTGTAGGGCGAGGTCATGCCTTTGAGCGCGCCGCGCGCGGCATCGCGTGCCGCGACGCGCGCCTCATGATAATCGGCAATGAGCGCAAGGCGCGCCGTGACGGCCTCGTCCACCTGGTGGTCCAGCGTCACGCCGGCGCCGGGGGCATAGTCGAAGACCGTCTCCAGGCGCTCGTGAAACAGCGGCAGCCAGTGCTCCATGCCCGGATGCTTGCGCTGCGCGCTCACCGCCTCGTAGAGCGGGTCTTCCTCGAGCACGGCACCGAACGTCGCCACATAGCCCGCGCGGAACCGCTGCACGGAAGCCCGGTCGATCGGCACCTCGTTGAAGGGCGAGAGAACAAGCCCCGGCACCTCGCCGACCGAGGTCTGGCTTTCGGCCTCGAAGCGGCGGATCGATTCAACCACGTCACCGAAGAAGTCGAGCCTGACCGGCATCGACGCGCCGGGCGGATAAACATCCACGATGCCGCCCCGCACGGCAAAGTCGCCGGGCTCCACCACGGCCCCCACGCGCGAGAAGCCATTGCGCGCCAGGAAGGACAGCAGGTCATCGAGCCGCAGCGTACCACCCTTGGCAAGCCTCAGGTGAGCATCCGCAATGGCCCCGCGCGGCGGCACGCGCTGCAGGCTTGCGCTGACGGTGGCAATCACGACGCACGGTCCCGTGACCCCACCCGCGAGCGCCGAGAGCGTCGCCATGCGTTCGGCCACGATCTCGGGCTTGGGCGAGACGCGGTCATAGGGCAGGCAATCCCACCCGGGAAGCGTCAGCACCGGAAGTGTCGCGTCGAAGAACCGGATGGCCTCCGCGAGCGCCGCCAGGCGCGGCTCGTCGCGGGCAATGTGGAGGTGGATCGCGCCGGCCTTGCGGGCCCTCTGCGCGATCACCAGCGCATCAAGTCCCTCGGGGGCGCCGGCTAAAGTCGAATATCTGTTCATAGACCCTGTTGCGGAGGCGTTCGGGCGGCTGGCTGCGTTCGCAGATCCAGTCATAGAGATCCTGGTCCGGCACGGCGAGAAGCGCCTCGAACTGGTCGAGTTCAGCGTCGTCCATCTGCCCGACTCGTTCGTCGGCAAAGGGCCCGAGGATCAGGTCGATCTCCTTGAAGCCCCGGTGCCAGGCCTGGAATTTGAGCCGTTTCCTGCGGTTTTCGGAATGTGTATCCATGAACTTTGTATAAGCATTCTCTTGAGGCCAGGCTAGGCATTACATATCTCTGCGCCGAAACGTCTCTGCCACCCTCCTAACGCCCGAAAACCCGACGGAATGGACACGCCCGCCCCTATCCCCCTCTCGCGCCCGCGGCCCGACGGCTCGCTCGCCCAGTCGATGCAGACCGTGACGCTGCCGGACGGCCGGAAACTCGGCTATGCCCAGTTCGGCCCGCGCGGCGCGCTGCCCGTCTTCTACTTCCATGGCTGGCCCGGCTCGCGGCTCGAGGCGGGGTTCTTCAACATCCATGGCGTGCAGATGATCGGCGTCGACCGGCCGGGCTACGGCCTCTCGGACCCGCACCACAACCGCACGCTCGCCGACTTCCCGCGCGACATCGAAGCCCTCGCCGACCACCTCGGCCTCGACCGCTTCGCCGTCGTGGGCATGTCAGGCGGCGGCCCCTATGCGGCTGCCTGCGCCTATCATTTCGGCGACCGGTTGCATCGGGCAGCCATCATCGCGGGCCTCGGCCCGCCGGACGCGCCCGGCATGGCCTCCAACCGTGTCGGCTTCCTGCTCGACCTCGGGCAGAGCCCCTTGCGCTCGACCGTGCTGACGAACGTGATGCGCACGCTGATCCGCCTGCCCGCAACCGAGCGCCACTTCGAGCGCATCAAGCGCAACATGCCGCGCGCCTCGAAGGACCACGAGGCCATGACGCCCGAATTCCTGCGCATGCTGCTGGCAAGCTTCCGCGAGGGCCTGCGCGCGTCAGCCAAGGGGCCGGCGTCGGATGCCCGCATCTATGGCGAACCCTGGCACTTCTCCCTGAAGGACATCCGTGTCCCCGTATCCATCTGGCACGGCACCCATGACGCCCAGGTCCCCGTCTCGATCGGCCACCACTATGCCCAGAACATCCCCGGCGCACGGGCCACGTTCCCCGATCGCGAGGGCCATGTCTCGATCGTGACGAACTATCTCGAGGCGATCATCGGTGACCTGCGCGCCGGGCCATGA
>JAGWXR010000188.1 GCA_018969785.1 Alphaproteobacteria bacterium | reverse complement strand
TGTCGCTGGGATACGTGACCGGCGAAAACGTCAACAAGACGCCCTTCAGCTTCGGCGGCGACCTCAAGGAGTGGGGCAGCACGGCGAAGATCGGCTACAGGGAATGGACGCTTGGCACTGCCTACCGGCAGACCAACATCGCCGGCGGCGGACCCGTCATCCAGGGTCCGTTCACGACCAATGTCCTTGAGGACTTCAACACCTACATCTGGAGCGTCGGCCTGACCTACGAGACCGGCCCCTGGATGCTGGGCGCCAACTACATCACCTCCGAGGAAGAGCTGCCTTTCTCGTTCCAGCAGGGCAACGGCTTCCAGCTCGCCGCCGCCTATACGTTCCACGAGAACATGCGCGTCTCGGCCGGCTACCAGGCCTATCAGTTCGAGGGCGATTTCGGTTCCTGCCTGACCGACGCGGGAGCCTTCGCCTGCGACACGCTCGACGGCAATATCGGCTACATCGAGACGACGTTCTCCTTCTAGGACCCGCACCATCCGCGGATGACGGCGATGCCGCGCACCCGCGCAGGCGCAAGCCTGCCTGCGTTGGACCCATCGATGCCCCCAAGCGCAAACACCGGGATTGAACTGCCCGCGGCCAGCGCCGCAAGGCGCACCGCGCCAAGCGCAGTGGCGCCCGGATGGCTGCGCGTCGGCATGAAAGGCGAGGCCAGCAGCACGTCGAAGGGCAGCCGCAAGGCGCGCGCAAGGCTCGCTCCCCCGTGCACCGACGTCGAGATGATCCAGTCGCGCCGCAGCCGGCGCACCCCCGTGGCCTGCATCATCCGGCGCTCCGGCAGGTGGACGCCGTCGGCACGCGCGCGCAGCGCAAGCCTGGCATCATCAGCGACCAGCACGCGGATGCCGCGCGGCCGGCAGCATCCGATGAGAAGCCGCACGAGCCGCTCGCGCGCTTGCGCATTCCTGTGTCGTACGATCACGGCGGATCCCCGCGGCAGGGCGGCGGCATTCTCCGCCCAGTCCGCATCGATCGCGTCATCCGTCATCAGGATCAGCCCGCCCGCGGGACAGGCTGGCGCACCAGCGTTGAGCCTGCGCGCCATTCGTGCAAGCTTCCCTCTCTCCCGGTCATGATCCACGGTACCCATGCAGCCATCCATAACAGCAACGGATATTGCCGCAAACATCGCGCGCATCCGCGCGCGCATGGCAAGGGCTGCGGCCGAAGCCGGACGCAATCCCTCGGCGATCAGCCTGATTGCCATCAGCAAGACGCAAGCCCCCGCCGCCATCGAGGCGGCGTGCGCCGCCGGCCATCTTGTCTTCGGTGAAAACCGCGTCCAGGAAGCACAGCTCAAGTTCCCGGCCCTGAAGGCAAGCCATCCGGGGCTCGAACTTCATCTCGTTGGCCCCCTGCAGTCCAACAAGGTACGCGACGCGGTTGCGCTCTTCGATGTTGTTCACACGCTCGACCGCGAAAGCCTCGCCGTGGCGCTGGTCCGGGAACGCGAGAGGGCAGGGCGGTGTCCCCGCCTCTTTGTCCAGGTCAACACCGGCGAGGAGGCGCAGAAGGCCGGCCTGTCGCCACGAGACACCTTGCCCTTCATCGATCGCTGCCGCGCCGAATGGAACCTCCAAGTCGAGGGCCTCATGTGCATCCCTCCTGTCGATGACATGCCCGCTCCGCACTTTGCCCTCTTGTCGAAACTGGCGCGCACGGCGGGATTGCGCGAGCTGAGCATGGGCATGAGCGGAGACTTCGAGGCCGCCATCGCTCTCGGCGCAACCTTCATCCGCGTCGGAAGCGCGATATTCGGGGAACGCCCCGCAGGCCCTGCCTGAGGCCGGTTTCACGCAGGCTCCGCCACTTACCAACATCGGGCGACATTGCTAATGTCCCGCCCGCAGGAAAACGGAAAACGATCCCATGTCCATTTCGCTCTACGACATCACCATTCCCTCCTACCTCCAGACGCTGACAGCCATCAGGGGCGTCCTGAAGAAAGGCGCCGGGTTCTGCCAGGAGAAAGGCATCGACCCGCAGTCGCTCGTGGAAACACGTCTGGCCGAAGACATGTTTCCGCTTCGCTTCCAGGTGGTCTCCGTCGCGCACCATTCCATCGGCGCCATCGAGGGCCTGAAAAAGGGCACCTTCGGCCCGCCCGGTGTCGAGCAGCCGCAGGACTACAAGGGTCTCCAGGATCTTCTCGACCGTGCCGAGGACGCCCTGCGCGCCGTGACGCCGGCAGAAGTGAACGAATTGCAGGGCAGGGACATGGCCTTCCAGATGCGGGACTTCCGCATTCCCTTCCTCGCAGAGACCTTCATCCTTTCCTTCTCGCTGCCGAACTTCTATTTCCACGCGGCCACCACCTACGACATCCTGCGCATGAAGGGCGTTCCGCTTGGCAAGCGGGACTATCTCGGGCAAATGCGGATGAAGGCCTGAAGGCAACGGAGAAATACATGAAGGCGCTGGTAAAATCGCGGGCCGAGCCCGGTCTCTGGCTCGAGGATGTTCCCGAACCCCGCATGGGCATCAACGACGTGATGATCCGCGTGCTGCGCACCGGCATCTGCGG
Source organism: Alphaproteobacteria bacterium (assembly GCA_018969785.1). Classification (GTDB taxonomy): domain Bacteria; phylum Pseudomonadota; class Alphaproteobacteria; order Micropepsales; family Micropepsaceae; genus SZUA-430. The sequence goes on along the minus strand of JAGWXR010000188.1, from coordinate 246 downwards.
CACCGACCTGCACATCTGGAACTGGGATGACTGGGCCCGCAAGACGATCCCCGTCCCGCTGGTCGTCGGCCACGAATTCGTGGGCGAGATCGTCGACGTCGGCTCCAACGTCACCGAATACCGCAAGGGCGAGATCGTCAGCGGTGAAGGTCACATTGTATGCGGCCGTTGCCGCAACTGCATGGCCGGCCGCTACCACATGTGCGCCAACACCTCCGGCGTGGGCGTGAACCGGACCGGCGCCTT
>JAGWXR010000187.1 GCA_018969785.1 Alphaproteobacteria bacterium | reverse complement strand
AGAGGCGTACGCTGTCGACCGAGGGGCTCGACCGGGCCTATCTCATCCTGGTGCCGGGGGGCAGCGGCACCCGACGGCCTGCCGTGATTGCACTGCACGGCGGAACACGGCCAGCCACCGACATTTTCGAGCATGGTGCCTGGCCGGATGTTGCCATGCGCAACGACTTCATTCTGGCCGCGCCGCAGGGTGTCAATAACCAGTGGAACGACGGGCGCAAGAATACTGTTTCAGGGAAGATCTCGACGGCCGATGATGTCCTGTTCATTTCGCAACTTGTCGCTGAACTCGTTGCCAGGGACGGCGCAGATCCTGCACGCATCTTTCTTACAGGCGCGTCGAATGGGGGAATGATGTCATTCCGCCTTGCATGCGAGCGCGCTGACCTTCTTGCCGGAATCGCTCCGACCATTGCTGCCATGCCGATCGCGATGCGCGAGGCCTGCAAGCCGTCCCGACCGCTCGCCGTCATCATGATTGCAGGCACAGCGGATCCGCTGATGACTTATGACGGCAATCCCGCCCGGCGATTGATCCAGCGTCCCCAGGATCCGATGTCCGGGATCCCGGAATCGTTTGCCTTCTGGGTGCGGTTCAATCGATGCGGGTTACCGGTGCGGGAGGAAAGCCTGCCCGATCTCGATCCTGGCGATGGCTCGACAGTCACCGTTCTTGCCGGCGTGAACTGTGCTGCAGCACGCGCCACACTCCTGAGGGTGAATGGCGGTGGTCACAGGGAACCTTCGCTCTCGCGCACGCCGGCTGCTTCCGGCCCCATTGCCCGGATGCTTGGTCCCCAGAACCACGACATCGAGGCGGCGGCTGCGATCTGGTCGTTCTTCAGCGCCAATCGCTGACATCGCGCCGACCGAAGCAAAGATAGACGCACACAGGGACCGGCGCCCTCGCCGGTCCCTGCCGTGTTCATGCTTGCCTACTGGCCCTGGCCGAGCGAGTAGCCGGGCTTGCCGTCGAAGGTGTAGAGGCCTTCCATCTTCACGAAGTCCGTCCCGGCCACGGCGAGGCGTCGCAGCAGCTCGGCGATGGTCGCGTTGTTCAGCGACTTGCCTTCAGCCGCCATGTAGCGCACGCGCCAGTGGTCGGTGCAGAAGGTCTCGGGCAGGCCGTTGGGCCACACCTTCACGCCGCGGTTCGTGATCATGTCCAGCCTGAGCAGGCCGTCGAAGGCGGCGGTGATCGGGCCGTTCATCTTCTTGGCGATGTCGGCCGCGAGCCCGCCGGGCTGGTCGATGAAGACGTCGACGCCGACCAGCTTCTTCTCTTCGCGGACCGTCGTACCCCTGAGCCCGGTGGCCAGCACGATCGGCTTGTCGTCGTAGACCGCCGGCTTCAGCGTGCGCGGCTTGCGGCCGAGGCGGGCGATGACTGCGTCGGCGAAGCCCATGGTGCCCACCTTCTCGCTGGACTGGCCTTCCTCGTAGATGTCGTAGGTGTGGATGCCGTCCTCGATCGCCGCGAGCCAGGCATTATGGACCTTGCTGGCGACGTCGGGCTGGCCGAGATGGGCCATCATCTGCACGCCGGCCAGCATCAGGCCCGAGGGGTTGGCCTTGTTCTGACCCGCGATGCGCGGGGCGGAACCGTGGATGGCCTCGAACATCGCGCCATGCTCGCCGATGTTTGACGACCCGGCCAGGCCGACCGAGCCGGCGATCTCCGCTGCCACGTCGGAGAGAATGTCGCCGTAGAGGTTCGGCATGACAATCACGTCGAATTGCTGGGGGTTGTCGGCCAGCTTGGCCGCGCCGATGTCGACGATCCAGTGCTCCTTGTCGAGGTCCTGGTATTCAGCGCCGATCTCGTCGAACACCTTGTGGAAGAGACCGTCGGTCATCTTCATGATGTTGTCCTTGGTGAAGCAGGTCACCTTGCTGCGGCCGTGGGCGCGCGCGTACTCGAAGGCGTAACGGATGATCTTCTCGGTGCCTGGGCGGGTGATCAGCTTCAGGCACTGGTAGACGTCCTGGGTCTGGCGGTGCTCGATGCCGGCGTAGAGGTCTTCCTCGTTCTCGCGCACGATGATGACATCCATGCCGGCGTGCCTGGTCGCGACGAAGGGTGCGTAGGCCACGCAGGGACGGATGTTCGCATAGAGGCCGAGCGACTTGCGCACGGTCACGTTCAGGCTCTTGAAGCCGCCGCCCTGCGGCGTGGTGATGGGGGCCTTGTAGAAGACCTTCGTGCGGCGCAGCGATTCCCAGGCCTGCGGCTCGATGCCGGCCGAATTCCCGGCCTTGTAGACCTGCTCGCCAATGGCGATCGGCTCGAGCTTGAGGCGGGCGCCTGCCGCCATCAGGACCTTGAGGCTGGCGGCCATGATCTCGGGGCCGATGCCGTCACCGAAGGCAACCGTCACGGGGGTGCCATTGGCAGGCGTCGGCAGGGTGGCGAGGAATTCCTTGGCGTTGAAGGTCGATGTCATGGTCCGGGGTCTCCTTGTTTTCCAATCAGGACGTGAGGAAACCTAGTCCGGCGCATTGCCCCATTGAAAATTAATAGTTCTGCGTTTTATTATTGCGATAATTGATGGCTCAGCCGCCGGAGGCGCCCCATGGCCCTGCCCCGCAACCTTGATGTCGACCTGCTGCGCGCCTTCGCGGCGATTGCGGCCGAGCAGAACATCTCGCGTGCAGCCGAGCGGCTGCTGCGGAACCAGTCTACCGTGTCCCTTCAACTGAAGCGGCTTGAGGAACTCGTCGGGCAGCGCCTGTTCGAGCGTACGCCGCGGCGGGTCAGCCTGACCCATGACGGCGAGGTGCTGCTTGGCTATGCGAACCGGATGCTGGCGCTGAACGACGAGGTGATGGACCGGATCAACGAACCGCGGCT
>JAGWXR010000026.1 GCA_018969785.1 Alphaproteobacteria bacterium | reverse complement strand
TCGACTTCTTCGGAGCCGGGCAGGCGAAGTACGAGTTCTACAAGCAGCTCAGCGTCTCGGTCGGCGATCTGGTGCGCGAACTCGGCGAACGTCCGCGTCCCACGCGCGAGCGCGCCGCCACCCAGATGACCGAGATCACGAGCAGCAAGTGGGAAGCCGAGTGGCTGCGCATGTTCCCGGGCCCGCAACAGGCCATGGACCAGGCCGCCTGAGCCATGTTTCCCCGGCTTGGGCACTTGCTTATTTCCCATAATACATATTATGCGATAATCGGATACCGGAATTCCCGCGAAACCGGGCTTTTGCCGGTCAGCGCATGCGACCTCCCCCAAGTCGTGATACAGCGGCGCAGAACCTCTCCACGTTAAGAACTTCGGGCCGGAACGCCATGAGCACGAACGACGACCCACGCAGCATCCAGACGCTTCTGGCGATCATGGCGCGCCTGAGAAACCCGGAAACCGGATGCCCCTGGGACATCGAGCAGACCTTCGCGACGATTGCCCCCTACACACTCGAGGAAGCCTATGAGGTGGCCGACGCCATCGAGCGCGGCGACATGGACCAGCTCCGGGACGAACTCGGCGACCTCTTGTTCCAGGTCGTGTTTCACTCCCGTATGGCCGAGGAAGCCGGCGCCTTTGCCTTTGCCGACGTGGTGGGTTCGATCAGCGAAAAGATGCTCCGCCGACACCCCCACGTTTTCGGCGACGCGGACGTCAAGACCGCCGACGCCCAGACGGCCGCCTGGGAAGAACACAAGCGCAAGGAGCGCCAGGCCAAGGGCGGCGGCGTGATGGACGACATCCCCGTGGCCCTGCCGGCACTGACGCGCGCCCTGAAGATCCAGAAGCGCGCCGCCACGGTCGGCTTCGACTGGAAGGAAGCGCGCCCGATCTTCGACAAGCTTGACGAGGAAGTTGGCGAACTACGCGCGGCGATGGCCGAAAACGCGTCCAAGGAAAAGCTCGCCGACGAGCTGGGCGATATCCTGTTTGTGGTCGTGAACATCGCGCGTCACCTGGGCCTGAAGCCCGAGGATGCCTTGGCCGGCACGAACCGGAAGTTCCTGCAGCGCTTTGCGTTTGTCGAAGCCCAGGCCCGTAACGCCGGCAAGGCCTTGTCCGAGCTCACGCTTGAAGAGATGGAGGCTGCCTGGACCATTGCCAAGAGCCTCGAACGCAACCTCGCCTGACCGGTCCTACCGTCGCCGCATCCGTGCGCCAAAGCGCCGCTCGAACGACCCGATGGCCGCTGCCGGCAGCGTCATCTGCAGCGTGATGTGACCATCGTCACGGTCGCTCCGGGACACGACATCGCCATGCGCATAAGCCCAGGCAAGCCCCGCACCATCCGAGCCTTCCAGTTCCAGCCACGCATCGACAAAGTTCCGGCTTAGCGCCTCGTCGATCCGCGCAAGCAGTTGATCGATGCCCTCGCCCGTGATCGCCGACACCGGAACCTCGGCGCTCTCCGGCCCGCGCTGGGCCACGACGCCACGCTGATCGTCGGCAAGCAGGTCGATCTTGTTCCAGACCTCGATCATCATGTCCTGTGCCTCGGGAGCAACCCCGAGTTCCGACAGCACGCTGAGCACGTCTTCCTTCTGTGCATCGCTGTCCGGATGGCTGATGTCGCGCACGTGCAGCAGCACATCCGCCTCCAGCACCTCTTCCAGCGTCGCGCGAAACGCGGCGACAAGCTGCGTCGGCAGGTCCGAGATGAAACCCACCGTATCCGACAGGATCACCTTGCGCTTTGAGGGTAGCGTAACGCCGCGCATCGTGGGATCGAGCGTGGCGAAGAGCTGATCCTTGGCCAGCACATCCGCACGCGTGAGGCGGTTGAAGAGCGTCGACTTGCCCGCGTTGGTGTAGCCCACGAGCGCGACGACCGGGAAAGGAACCCGGTTGCGCGCCTCGCGATGCAGGCCACGCGTGCGCTTTACTTCCTCGAGTTCGCGCTTGAGCCGCGCGATGCGATCGCCGATCGCGCGCCTGTCGGCCTCGATCTGCGTCTCGCCGGGACCACCGAGGAAGCCGAAGCCACCTCGTTGCCGCTCAAGGTGGGTCCACGACCGCACCAGACGGCCCTTCTGGTAGCTCAGGTGGGCAAGCTCGACCTGAAGCCGCCCCTCGGCCGTGCGCGCGCGCTCGCCGAAGATCTCGAGGATCAGGCCCGTGCGGTCGAGCACCTTCACGTTCCACGCCTTCTCGAGGTTTCGCTGCTGCACCGGTGAAAGTTGCCCGTCGCAGATCACAAGCTCCACGTGCGCGTTCTCGCAGACCGCCTTGATCTCGTCGACCTTGCCCTTGCCGATCAGGGTGGCCGGCCGGATTTCCGAGATGGGAGCCGGCAACGCATCCACGACCTCAAGGTCGATCGCCATGGCAAGCCCGACAGCCTCTTCCAGCCGTGCCGCCACGCTGCGCTGCCGGTATCGTTCATCTGACTTGAGATAGGGGTGCACGACCACGGCACGGCGCGTTCCGCCCTGCCCTGCGACCTCGCGATCCCGAAAAGGTCCGCCGCTCAAGCGCGGCGCGCCATGGCGTCAGCGATCTGCATCCGACCCGCTGGGATCCGTTTCCTGGTCAAACAGCGTGACCGGGACAGAGGGACTGATCGTCGAGATCGCATGCTTGTAGACCAGCTGCGAGTTTCCATCGCGACGGAGAAGGACGCAGAAATTGTCGAACCAGGTGATGATTCCCTGCAGCTTGATCCCGCTGACCAGGTAGATCGTCAGCGGTGCCTTGTTCTTGCGACAGGCGTTCAGGAACGTGTCCTGGAGATTCTGCTGGCGGTCACTCATGGGTTGGCCCCATTTATTGCTGTGCACTGGTTTCCCCAGTCGCGACTCATGTCGAACCGGTACCCGCATAGCGGCAATGTGACCGACCTGTTGACCAACATCAAGGCCCAAGACAGTCCGTGCACGAATCACTTCGGACCATTAACCATCAGCTTTCGCGCGTCGTCCAGTAGAGGTCGCGGATCCGTCGCGCGATCGGCCCGGGCGTCCCGTCCCCGATTCTGTGGTCTCCCACCTGCACCACCGGCATCGCGCCGTATGTTGCCGCCGTTACAAATGCTTCACGAGCCGTCCGGATATCTTCCTCCGTGAACGGTGTTTCATCGCAGGTGAGACCATGCTGCCGGCACAGGGACATGATTTCCGCGCGCGTGATCCCAGGCAGGATCCGGGAACTGTTTGCACGTGTCCTCAGCCGACCCGCGGCATCGACGAGCCACGCATTCGACGAAGCCCCTTCGGTGATCGTTCCGTCGGGAGCCACGAACCACGCCTCGAAGCACCCGGCCTCTCGCGCGTCCTGCTTGGCGAGCACGTTGGGAAGCAGCGACACCGACTTGATATCGCAGCGCGCCCAGCGGATCTCCGGCGTGAGCAGGACCTTCACGCCCGACGCCGCGCGCCTGTCGAAGCTGGCACGATCAAGGCTGCGGGCCGTCACCACAAGCGTGGGGGGCACGGGCGGGTTGGGGAACCCGTGGTCCCGGCGCGCTTGCCCGCGCGTGACCTGTATGTAGACAAGTCCGTCGGCGACCCTGTTGCGGGAGACCAGCTCGCGCATGATCACCCCCAGCGCGGAGCGCGCCACCGGCATCCCGATGCGCAGCTCAGACAGCGACCTTTCGAGACGGTCGATATGGGGACCCTCATCGACAAGCCACCCGTCGCGGACGGCGCATACCTCGTAGACACCGTCAGCAAACTGGAAGCCGCGATCTTCGACGTGCACCGACGCCGCCGCCTGCCTGACATAGCGCCCGTTCACATGGGCAAAGCGTGTCATTGCGCCAGCATCAGCCCATCAGGTCGTCCGGCCGGCCGCCCGTATTGATGCCGAGCGACTTGAGCTTCCGGTGCAGTGCCGAGCGTTCCATGCCGATGAAGGCAGCCGTGCGCGAGATGTTTCCGCCAAAGCGGTTGATCTGCGCCAGAAGATACTCCTTCTCGAACATCTCGCGCGCATCCCTGAGCGGCAGCGCGATGATGCGCTCGCTGCCCGCCCCCTGGCTGACTGCCGGGGTAGAATTGCCGACATCCGACGGCAGCAGGTCCGCCCCGATCACCCCGTCCGGCGCATCCGCCGCAAGGATCATCAGGCGCTCAATATTGTTGCGCAGCTGCCGGACATTGCCCGGCCACGTATGGGCCTGCAGCGCCGCCATGGCGTCCTCGCCGATCTTCTTGGACTGCAACCCTGTCGACTGGGAAATGCGCTGCATGAAGTGTTCGACCAGCAGCGGAATGTCTTCGCGACGTTCGGCCAGCGACGGCACGCGCACGCTGACCACGTTCAGCCGGTGATAGAGGTCCTCGCGCAGGCGACCATCCTGGATTTCGGTCCGCGGGTCGGCCGAGCACGACGAGATCACGCGCACGTCCACCTGCACCTTCTGCGAGCCGCCGACGCGCTGGAAGTTCTGCTCGACAAGCACCCGCAGGATCTTTCCCTGGGTCTCAAGCGGCATGTCCGGCGCCTCGTCGAGGAACAACGTGCCACCATGCGCCTGCTCGAACAGGCCCACTTTCCGCCCGCCCTCGTTCGCGCCCTCCACACCGAAAAGCTCGATTTCCATGCGCTCGGGGGCAATCGAGGCGCAGTTGATGGCGATGAAGGGATTGCGCTGCCGACGTGACTTCGCGTGGATCAGGCGCGCCACGATCTCCTTGCCCGTACCCGGTGAGCCCACGATCAGGATGCGGCTGTTCGTCGGCGCGATCTTTTCGATGTTCTGGCGCAGCTGGCTGATCGGATGGCTCTGCCCGACAAGGTCAAAGTCGTCCCACAGCCGCTCGCGCAGGTCTTCGTTCTCCCGACGCAGGCGCTGTGCCTCCAGCGCCCGCTCGACCGTCAGCAGGATGCGGTCGGCCTTGAAGGGCTTCTCGACGAAGTCATAAGCCCCCTTGCGGATCGCGGTGACAGCGGTCTCGATGTTGCCATGACCCGAGATGACCAGTACCGGAAGGTCCGGATAGTCCTTCTTGATCTCGTCAAGCACCTGAAGCCCGTCAAGCCGGCTGCCCTGCAGCCAGATGTCGAGGATCACGAGGGCCGGGCGCCGCGCCCGGATCTCGCGCAGCGCACTGTCGCTGTCCCCGGCGGTGCGCGTGTGATAGCCCTCGTCCGAGAGGATGCCCGACACCAGTTCCCTGATGTCCGCCTCGTCATCGACGATGAGCACATCAAGGGCCTGCATATTCGCTGGTTTGCTCATTCCTATTCACCCGCAAGTTTCAGCGCGCCCACGGCGCGTGGAAATGAAAGCCTGACCAGCGCACCGCTTTCACGCGGCGCGCCGGTTTCATCCGTCTTGGGAGCATCCTCAAGGGACAGGGATCCCTTGTGGTCCTCCATGATCTTCTTCACGATCGCAAGCCCGAGCCCCGTGCCCTTGACCCGCTTGGTCACGTAGGGTTCGGTCAGGCGATTCCGGTCTTCCTTCGGCAGGCCCGGCCCGTTGTCGGCAACATTGACCGCCAGTTGCCCCGCCTCCTCGACGATGCGCACCTCGATGCGTCCGCCATCCGCCAGTTGTCCCTCGTCACCATCGATGCCGAAGCGCGCCCGCACGGCCTCTCCGGCATTCTTGAGCACGTTGGTCAGCGCCTGGCTCACAAGCCGTCCGTCACAGTCCACCATCACGGGCGTGTCGGGAATCAGCATGGCATAGGTAATCTGGGGGTTCGCCACCCGCTGCAGGAACACCGAGTGCTTGATCAGTTCGCACATGTCCTCCTCGCCCATTACAGGCTGGGGCATGCGCGCGAAGGACGAGAACTCATCCACCATGCGTCCGATGTCGCCCACCTGGCGGATGATGGTCTGCGTGCACTGCTCGAAGATCTCGGGATCGGTCGAAATCTCCTTCTTGTACTTGCGCCGCAGGCGTTCGGCCGAGAGCTGGATCGGCGTCAGCGGGTTCTTGATCTCATGCGCGATGCGCCGCGCGACGTCGGCCCAGGCCGAGGTACGCTGCGCGGAGATAAGGTCGGTGATGTCGTCAAAGGTCACGACATAGCCCGCCTCTTCCTCGCCGGAGCGCTCGCGGGTGACCGTCACGTTCAGGTTGCGCGTCTTGCCTTCCCGCATGACATCCACATGCGACTGCACGCGCGCCGCGTTGCTGGCCATCGCCTGCTGGATCAGGTCCCGGATCTCGGGAACCACCGTGCCAAGGTCCGCGCCGAACAGCGCCTCGCGCGACGTGCTGAGCAGCGTCAGCGCCGAGCGGTTGAACACGTCCGCCCTTCCCTGCCCGTCGAGGCCGACGACGCCGGCCGACACGCCCGAGAGCACGGCTTCGGTGAACCGGGTCCGGTTCTCGGCCTGACGGTGTGAATCGATCAGTTCGTTGCGCTGGCTCTGCAGCTGGCTGGTCATGCGGTTGAAGGCGCGCCCCAGCGAGGCCAGCTCGTCATCATCGTCCGCCAGCGCCACGCGGGCGCTCAGGTCACCTTCCGACACGCGCTCGGATGCATTGATGAGGCGGCCGATCGGCATGACGATCCGGTTCGCCGTGCCAAGCCCGATCCAGATGGCGATGAACAGCAGGACGCAGGCCACGATGCCGTACATCATGATGAAGGTCAGCTGGACGTCATCGCGCTCCTGCTCGAGGCGCTTGTAGTTGGTGACGACCTGCTCGGTATTGCGCTGGTACTCCAGGATCTGCGGATTGACGCCCCGGGAAATGACCAGGAAGAGCTGCTTGTCGGGCCCGAGGCTCAGGTCAAGCTGCGCGATGCCGCGCACCTTCGCCTTCTCGACGTCCGTATCGATGTAGATGTCCGTTCGCGCCCGGCTGATTTCGTCGATTGACGGCGGATCGACCCCGCCAGACCCCAGCGCCCCGGAGGCACTTGTCAGTTCGGTGATCGTGGGCTGGAAGCTCGAACCGGAGACCTCGTAGACCTTGACGTCGGCACCGAGCCGCGTCGAGAGGGCCTCGACATACTTGCCGAACTGTCCCGTCACCACGTCAATCGGGGTCAGAACGTTCAGGTTTGCCGCGCCGTAGAGAACCTCGTTGCGAAGCTTGCCGTTGTATTCGTCGACGTAGGCGTTTGTGACCGCCAGCGAATTGTCGACGACCGACTTCACGCCGCTGCTGAACCACGCCTCCATCGCAAGATTGATCGTGATGGCTGCAGCCCCCGCCGTCATGATCACGGGCACCACGGCGATCAGGCTGAAGATGGTCACGAGACGACCGTGCAGCCGCGCGGCCGCGTATCCCGACCGGCGCGCTTGCCAGAGTTGAACCAGTCGCCCGACGACAAGCGCTGCAAGCGCAAAGAACAGGATCGCAAGCAGCAAGGTCAGGTAGACGCGCACATCCTGCGTGGGCTCGATCGTGGTCGATCCGGTCAGCACGAGGTAAGTGAAGACAACCGCCAAACCTGACAGTGCCAGGAGCGCGTAGGTCAGCCACGACGTGCGGACGACCCAGAAAAGGTTCCGCTGAAGCCAGTCGTACTGATGCTCAGGTTTGCCCGCTGGGGACATTTTGCGTGTCCAGGCCCTGCCAATGAGTGAAGCGTGTCGTCCATGTCACGCAGACTATCTGCAACAACTGGGTGGCTTTCTGGTGCCAATGTACCAATTTGACGACAGTGTTGCAGATTTCCGTTGCGCGATTACATCACTTCACCCGCGCTGCACCTGAATGTCAAGGCTTCGAATTTTCGACCGGAGCGTATTTCTGTTTACCCCTAATATCTCCGCCGCCTTGATCTGGTTCCCTCTGGTAACCGAAAGACACTTCATGATCAGGGGGCGTTCGACCTCCCGAATGACCCGATCGTGCAACCCAGGATCGGGCAACTGCCCCCCCAGCTTGGCAAAGTGCTCGCTCAGGTAGGTCTCCACAAATCCTGCAAGGGTAATGTCGGCATCGCCCGGACGCTTCGGCGGCGCAGCCGGTTTCGGCTCATGCAGGACCCCTGCGACCATCTGGCTCGTGATCACGGGCTCGGCATGGATCGCAAGCAGGCGCTGGATGAGGTTCTCAAGTTCGCGCACGTTCCCGGGCCACGCATGCCGTCGGAGCATCTCCAGCGCCTCCGGATCGATCGAGCGCAAGGGTTGCCCCTGTCGCTCGGCCTCGAGGAAGAAGTGCTGCACGAGCTCTGCCACATCCTCCGGCCGCTCCCGCAGCGGCGGCATGCGGACTGGCACGACGTTGAGCCTGAAGAAGAGATCCTCGCGGAAGCCGCCCTGCTCGATCAGACGGCGCAGGTCGCGGTGGGTCGACGCAATGATGCGCACGGGGTTCTTGCCCGGCGCCGCCGGCAGGCGCATGTCGAGATCCTGCAGCAGCCGCACCATCCGGGTCTGGACATCCGCAGGCCAGTCGCCGATCTCGTCGAGGAACAGGGTCCCACCCTCCGCCTGCCGCACAAGGTCGCGCGCGGCAGCGTCGGCTTCAAGCGCCGTCGCACCGGCCACCACGAAAGGCTGGCCCGTTCGCGTGCCGAAATCGTGCAGCACGCGCGCAACAAGCTCCTTGCCCGTGCCGGACTCGCCAGAGATCAGCACCGTCAGGTCGGACTGCGTAAGCCGCGCGATCACCCGGTAGATCTCCTGCATGACCGCTGAGCGCCCGACGATGGGCAGTTCGGCTCCCGCAGCCGCGCGTCCATCCGGGCGCTGCGGCTTGCGTGCCTGCATGGCGCGGCGCACCGTGTTCACCATCTCGTTGAGGTCGAAGGGCTTCGGAAAATACTCGAAGGCACCGCACTCGGTCGCGTTGATCGCCGTCATCAGCGTGTTTTGGGCGCTCATGACGATCACCGGCAGGTCCGGCCTCTGCTTCTTGAGCTTCGGCAGCAGGTCGAAGGCGTTCTCGTCCGGCATCACGACATCGGTGATCACGATGTCGCCTTCCCCTGCTGACGCCCAGCGCCAGAGCGTTGCTGCGTTTCCGGTCGTGCGCACCAGGAACCCCGCGCGCATGAGCGCGTGGTTCAGCACGGTCCGGATCGAGGCATCATCATCGGCAACGATGACGGTTCCGTGGTTCATGGTCGCTTCTCCTGGACGGATTTGTACATGGGCAGCCGACACCGGAAGATGGTGCGCCGCGGCTCGGATTCGCATTCGATCGTGCCGCCATGGTCGCCCACGATCTTCGACACGATGGCAAGGCCCAGGCCCTGGCCCTTGGGCTTGCTGGTCACGAAGGGCTCGAACAGCGACTGCCTCACCCCATCGGGGATGCCTGGACCATTGTCCCTGACCGAGACCTCAAGTGGCAGGGACATGCGTGCCCGCTGCTCGCCGACAGCCAGGTGCACGCCCGCCCGAAACGATGTCTGCAGCACGATCTCACCATCGGCCTGCCCGGCCAACGCATCGGCCGCATTCTTCACCAGGTTCAGGAAAACCTGCACCAGCCGGTCACGGTCACCGGCGACCGGGGGCAGCGAAGGGTCGTACCCTTCGACGAAATGGATGGATTTCGCAAAGCTTGAGGCGCCAAGGCGCTTCACATGCTCCAGCACCTCGTGGATGTTGACGGGATGGGCCGCAAGCTGGCGCTGGTCGGTAAAGATCTCGGTGCGGTCAACGAGGTTGCGGATCCGCTCGGTCTCGTCGCAGATGAGCTTCGTCAGCGAGCGGTCTGCCTCCGAGGCATGCTGCTCGATGAGTTGCGCCGCTCCCTTGATGCCGGCCAGCGGATTCTTGATCTCGTGTGCCAGGATCGCGGCCATGCTGGCCACCGAGTTGCCCAGCGATTTCTGCGTCATGTGCCGGTCGATCTTCATGGCGATCGAACGTTCCTGAAGCACCACCAGCACGGCATCGGGAATGTCGGTTACCGGCGTCACGGTGGCATCGACCACCCGCTCTCCGAGCCGCGGCAGGATGATCGAAATGCCATGGACGCTGGCTGGGATCCCCCGCGCCTGCGCCTGCGCGACCAGCTGCAGAAGCGGACTGTCGGGTGCAAGGAAGCGCGCCAGATCGTGCCGCTTCAGCATGGCTGCGCTGGTGTCGAAGAACTGCTCGGCCGCAGGGTTGGCAAAAGCCACGCGTGCATCCGGCCGGATGCAGACAATCGGGTGCGGAAAGGCACTGAGCAGCGCCTCGTGCAACGGCATCCCGGAACTCTCACGCGAGGTTTCAAGCCCGCTCATGCTGCCTCCGCGAGGGTCAGCCCGCGGGCAAGCCGGTCAAGCAGAGGGCCCGCATCACGGGTCCGCACCAGCGCATCACGCTCTGCCCGCGCCAGGCCAAGCTGTTCTGCGTACCACCCGAGGTGCTTGCGCACGATCCGCCGTCCAGCATCCGTGCCATAGTGAGCCTCGCTGTGGCGGTACTGCTGGAGCGCGACCGACCAGGCCTCGTCAGCTGGCGGCGCTTCGCGCACCGCACGCCCATCGATCGCATCTTGCATCTGCATCAGCCGCCATGGCGCACCGAAGGCGCCGCGGCCCACGAGAACGCCATCGGCACCAGTCACCGACAGGATCGACCTGGCATCTTCTGGTGTCCTTACATCGCCATTGGCGAAGACGGGAATCCGGACAGCCCGCTTGACGTCGGCGATACGGGACCAGTCGGCCGCCCCCTCATAGAACTGGCAGCGCGTTCGCCCGTGAACGCTCACCGCCTGCACGCCGCAGCCCTCAAGGCTTTGCGCCAGGCTTGGTGCCGTGATCGACGCGTCGTCCCACCCCAGCCGCATCTTGACTGTAACGGGCACGCTCACCGCACGTACCACGGAACTGGCGATGGCGACGGCAAGCTCCGGCTCGCGCATGAGCGCCGACCCGCACAGTCCGCCGACGACCTTCTTGGCGGGACAGCCCATGTTGATGTCGATCAGGCTGGTGCCCTCGCCCTCGGCGATCCGCGCCGCCTCCACCATGCTCTCCACATCCCGCCCGGCAAGTTGGATACCAAATGCCCCGGTGTCGGTGTCGGCCTTGAGCCGCAGCACCGCGCTGCGGCGGTCGCGCAGCAACTCACGGCTGGCAACCATTTCCGAGAACACGAAGGTCGGGCCAAAGCCGCGCACGGCCGCGCGAAAGGGCGCGTCCGTGACCCCCGCCATGGGAGCCAGGATGACCTTGGGCGTCAGGCCGTGGATCTCAAATATGCCCATTAATTATGCATTTCACGATTGCACAACAATAAATCAGGCTAGCGTGCAGCCTCGGCCTCTGGCAAGCATTTTTTGCACAACCCCGGAATCGCAAGCCAAAGCCGATGCCAACCCGCCACGATTGCATCGCGATCATCGTCGCCGCCGGCCAGGGCGTGCGCGCCGGAGAGGGGTTGCCCAAGCAGTACCGCCCCCTGCGCGGCAAGCCGGTGCTGCGCTGGGCCGTGGAGGCCGCCCGGACTCATCCGCGCATCGCAGCGGTGCAGGTCGTGATCGCCGAGGGCCACGCCACCCTTTATGCAGACGCGCTCACCGGTCTCGATCTGCTTCCACCAGTCGTGGGCGGCAGCACGCGGCAAGCATCGGTGTTGAACGCGCTGAGGGCCGTCGAGGCGTTCGATCCGGACACCGTACTGATCCACGATGCGGCAAGGCCCTTCGTCTCGGCTGACATCATCACCGCTGTCTGCGAAGCACTGACACAAGCTGATGCCGCCATCCCGGCCCTGCCCGTCGCCGATACGCTGAAGCAGGTCTCGCAGGGCCGCATCGAGCGCACCCTTTCGCGCAACGGCGTATACAGTGCACAGACCCCGCAGGGTTTCCGTTATAAACCCATCCGTGAAGCGCACCGCGCGGCAGCCGGAAAGGAATTCACCGACGATGCCGCCATCGCCGAAAACGCAGGCCTGTCTGTCGTCACCGTGGAGGGCAGCCGCATGAACTTCAAGCTGACCACGCAGGAAGATTTCGTGGCCGCCGAACGGCTGATGGCATATCGCTCGGTGCCGCGCACGGGCTCGGGCTTTGACGTACACCGGTTCTGCGCGGGCGATCGCGTGTGGTTGTGCGGCGTCGAGATCCCCCACGACCAGGGCCTCGAGGGACACTCGGACGCCGATGTCGGCCTGCATGCCCTTACCGATGCCATCCTCGGTGCCGCCGCACTCGGTGACATCGGCCAGCATTTCCCACCCACCGACCCGCAGTGGAAGGGCGCCGCATCCCATCTCTTCCTCGCACACGCCGTCAGCCTTTTGCGTAGCCGCGGAGGCGAGATCGGCAATGTCGATGTCACCATCATCTGCGAGCGCCCGAAAGTGGCACCGCACCGCGAAGCCATGTCTCGGCGCGTTGCTGAAATCCTTGGCATCGACCGCGACCGCGTCAGCGTGAAGGCCACCACGACAGAGGGACTTGGTTTCACAGGCCGGCGCGAAGGCATCGCGGCACAGGCGAGCGCGACGGTGATGCTTCCATGATCACGCCCATGAAGATTGCAACCCTGCCCGAGGGGCGCAGCCTCAGGGAGCCCACGACCGCCATCGTCACCTTCTTCGGCGTCGGATTGTTGCCCTTCGCGCCAGGAACGTGGGGCTCGCTCGCCGCCCTGCCATTCGGCGTGGTCTTCGCATGGATCGGGGGCTTGCCGCTTCTGCTGGCCGCCGCCGCTGCCGCCGCCTATGTAGGCTGGCGCGCGAGCGACGTCTACGTGACGCAGACCGGACGACAGGATCCACCCGAAGCCGTGATCGACGAGGTGGCCACGCAGTGGATGGTCATGGCTTTCGTGCCGATGACCATCGCCGGCCTCATCGGGGCGTTCCTCATGTTCCGGGTGTTCGACACGATCAAGCCCTGGCCCGCCAGCTGGGCGGATGCCGAAGTCGAGGGCGGCACAGGCGTCATGCTCGATGACCTGATTGCCGGCGTCTACGCCATCCCGCCGCTCATCGCGCTCGACATCATGGGGTTCTTCTGACGTGAACCGTGAACCCGACATCACGGCCCTCGCCGAACGTG
The DNA here is from genome assembly GCA_018969785.1 of Alphaproteobacteria bacterium. Taxonomy (GTDB): domain Bacteria; phylum Pseudomonadota; class Alphaproteobacteria; order Micropepsales; family Micropepsaceae; genus SZUA-430. Next base: position 4,647 of record JAGWXR010000026.1, on the reverse strand, counting down.
TCCTATCGGAGGCACGGTCTCGCGGCCTGCGCATTGCCACAGCCGAGAGCTGCACAGGCGGCCTTGTCAGCGTCGCGCTGACTGACATCCCCGGCTCGTCCGATGTGTTCGAGCGGGGCTTCATCACCTATTCAAACGAGGCCAAGCAGGAACTGCTGGGCGTTCCAGCCGATGTGATACGCAGCCACGGCGCTGTCTCGACGCAAGCCGCGACGGCGCTGGCAAGCGGCGCGCTCGCACGTTCGCGTGCCGACATCGCTGTATCGATCACCGGTGTTGCAGGACCCGGCGGCGGCTCGGTCCAGAAGCCCATTGGCCTCGTCCATTTTGCCATTGCATCCCGCAATGGTCCTCCCGGGGCGCGCCACGAAACCTTCGGCAATCCGGGCCGCGATGCCATCCGCCTCGCCGCAACCCGCGTCGCGCTTGAGATGCTGCTGGAGGCGATCAGGCGCTGACGGGCGGCCCGTAGAGCTGGTGCGCCCTCTGCTCGAACGACTCCGTCATCTTGCGGATGGCCTTGGTGAACATGCCGCTGATGAGCGCCTCAAGCGTCCGGCTGCGAAAACGGAAGTCGATGTCGAAATCGACGTCGCATCCGCCCTCCACCGCCTGGAACTGCCAGCGGTTGGTCAGGTGCTCGAAAGGTCCCTCCAGATACTCGATGACGATCAGTTGCGCCCCGGGGTCGAGCTTCACGCGGCTCGTGTATTGCTCTCGAAAAGCCGCAAAGGCGGCAATCAGGTCGGCCGTGAAGGCGTTGGGCTCGCGCGACCGGATACGCGTGGCAACGCACCACGGCAGGAACTCGGGGTAACGCTCGACATCCGCCACAAGGGCAAACATCTGCTCGGGCGAATAGGGAACCCGGCGCGTCTCACGATGCCGGGGCAAGCACTGACGCCTTCAGTTGCGCCTGCCGCGCCGCGCGCAGCTTCTCGAAGTCATCGCCCGCCAGATACGACGAACGCGTGAGCGGCGTCGCCGCCACCATCAGGAACCCCTTGGCGCGTGCGACCTCAGCCAGCGATGCAAACTCCTCCGGTGTCCAGAAGCGGTCGATCGCGGCGTGGCGGGGCGATGGCTGCAGGTACTGTCCGATCGTGATGAAGTCGACGCCCGCGGCGCGCAGGTCGTCCATGACCTGCATGATCTCCTCGCGCGCCTCCCCGAGCCCGACCATGAGCCCCGATTTGGTGAACGTCGCCGCATCGATCTCCTTGGCCTGCTGCAGAAGCCGCAGGCTCGCGAAGTAACGCGCGCCCGGCCGGATCTTCAGGTAGAGCCGCGGAACCGTCTCGAGATTGTGGTTGAACACATCCGGCCGCGCGTCGATGACGACCTCCAGCGCGCCTGGCTTGCGCAGGAAGTCCGGCGTCAGCACCTCGATCGTCGTCGCCGGCGACGCCGCGCGGATCGCACGGATCGTTTCGGCAAAATGCGCAGCCCCGCCGTCGGCAAGGTCATCGCGATCGACCGATGTCACGACGACATGCTCAAGGCCGAGCTGTGCCACCGCATCGGCAACCTTCTGTGGCTCGCCCGCGTCCAGCACGCCGGGCATGCCGGTCTTCACATCGCAGAACGCGCAGGCCCGCGTGCAGGTGTCGCCCATGATCATGAAGGTCGCGTGCTTCTTCGACCAGCATTCACCGATATTGGGGCAGCCCGCCTCTTCGCAAACCGTATGCAGCCCGTGCGCCTTCACGATGGCCTTGGTCTCGGAAAACACTTTTGATCCAGGGGCTTTCACGCGGATCCAGTCCGGCTTGCGCTGGATGGGATTTACAGGCCGCTCCCGTTTTTCAGGGTGCCGAAGCGCGCGGAGATCCTTGGTGTTCTGGTCGAAAACGGTGGGCATGGCGCAACATATAATCCGGAAAGACGGGAATCACATCCCGCCCAATTCTTGTGATGAGCGAATTCCGTTAATTTCTAGGGCGGATTCGCTGGAAAATTTCCGCGAAACTAACCCAAGCCTTGCTTGAGACTTGGGCAATGTTACCCTATTTGAAATAAAACGTGAGCGGCAAAACACCGCTGTGGAGGAAATCTGATGACGGTTCCTGCAATGCAGACGGAATCCATTCGCGCCCCCTTCGACATCAAGCGAACCCAGCGTTCCCTGATCTCGGCCCTCGTGGAGGCGCGCAGCCGCTTCGGCGGCAAGACGATCGCCATCTGGGACGCGGACGATCGCCAGCTCTCCTACGACGAGATCGTGCGCGCTTCCTTCGCGCTCGGCAGCGCCATGCGCAAATACGCCAAGCCCAAGGAAAGCGTCGGCATCATGCTGCCGACCGGCGTCGGCGCGGTGCTCGCCTTCTTCGCGATCCATGCCTTCGGCCGTGTGCCCGCAATGCTGAACTTCACGGCCGGCTCCCGCAACCTCAAGGCCGCCTGCGCCGCCGGCGAGATCAAGGTCATCGCCACCGCCCGGCGCTTCGTGGAACTTGCCAAGCTCGAGCCGCTCATCGAGGAACTCTCGACCGTTGCCCGCATCGTCTACCTCGAAGATGTGCGCGAGAACCTCTCGATCGTCGACAAGATCGCCGCCGTCGTCGGCTCGCTCATGCCCGCCTGGGTCTTCGAGAAGTGGCCGCATCACGACGAGACGGCCGTGATCCTCTTCACCTCGGGCACCGAGGGTGACCCCAAGGGCGTCGTGCTCAGCCACGCCAACGTGCTGGCCAACATCGAGCAGGTGCGCGCGCACATCGACCTCTATCCAAAGACCGACGTGCTCTTCAACCCGCTGCCGACCTTCCACTGCTTCGGCCTGACAGTGGGCAGCCTGCTGCCGCTCTTCATCGGCGTGAAGACGGTCTGCCATCCATCGCCCCTGCACGTGAAGGAAATCACCAAGCGCGTCCGCCTGACCAAGGCGACGATCCTGATGGCGACCGACACGTTCATTTCGCAATACGCCCGCGCCAGCGACGAGGGCGACCTCGCCTCGCTCAGGCTCGCCGTCTGCGGCGCCGAGCGCGTGCGCGACGAGACCCGCGCCCTCCTGCGCCGCCGCTGCAACATGGAGATCCTCGAAGGCTACGGCGTCACCGAGGCTGCCCCCGTCGTTGCAGCCAACCAGCCTGGCAACAACAAGCTCGGCACCGTCGGCAAGCTCATGGCCGGCATGGAATACAAGCTCGAGCCCGTCGAGGGCATCCCGAACGCCGGCCGCCTCTTCGTGCGCGGCCCGAACGTGATGAAGGGCTACCTCAAGCCCGACCAGCCCGGCGTGCTGCATCCGCTGGCCGATGGCTGGCATGACACGGGCGACGTGGTCGCCATCGACGATGAGGGCTTCATCGCCATCCGCGGCCGCGTGAAGCGCTTCGCCAAGATCGGCGGCGAGATGGTCTCCCTGGCCGTCGTCGAGAACTGCGCCTCGGCCCTCTGGCCCGACAACATGCACGCCGCCGTCTCGCTGCCGGATGGCCGCAAGGGCGAACAGATCGTGCTCCTGACCGATGCGAAGAACGCCAACAGGGCCGAGATCGTCGCCTGGGCCCAGAACCACGGCGTACCTGAACTTTCGGTGCCGCGCCGCGTCTTCATCGTCGACCAGGTACCCGTTCTTGGCACCGGCAAGACAGACTATGGCACCGTGACCAGGGTCGCGCGCGAGAACCTCGCCGCAATCGAGGCGAAGGCCGCGGAATAGTCGCCGCACCCGACATCAAGGCAACAAGCATGAGACCCTGCACAACATTTGTGCAGGGTCTTTTGTTGACCTGGAAAGCGCACCGGTGCCAACTGACCCGAACGCGAACCACAAGCACGCAATGGATCGACCACCAGCGCAAGCCAACGACGAGCCAGCCAGTCCGCCCGCAAGCGCGCGCCCGGGCCAGGATCGCCCTTTCCTCGACTATGCGCTCGGCCGACCCTATGACGAGATGTTCGCATCCGACGGCACGGCAAGGCCCCATGCCGCCGCGCTCCTCGAAACCCTGACGCGACTGCCGCCCGAGGAACTCGTTCGCCGCCAGCAGGCCTGCGAACAATCCTTCCTGCATCAGGGCATCACCTTCACCGTCTACGGGCACCAGGACGCGACCGAGAAGATCATCCCGACCGATCTTCTGCCGCGCATCATTCCCGGTCGCGAATGGGACCGCCTCGAGGCCGGCCTGCGCCAGCGGCTTCACGCGCTGAACCTGTTCCTGAAGGACGTCTACAACGATGGCCGCATCCTGAATGCGGGTGTCGTTCCCCGTGACCTGGTCTATGGCTCGAAGCACTACCTGCGCCAGATGCGCGGCGTTCCCGTCCCCCTCGACGCCTATGTGAATGTGTGCGGCACCGACATCATCCGCGGCGAGGATGGCGGGCTCATGGTCCTCGAGGACAATCTGCGCGTCCCCTCCGGCGTGTCCTACATGCTGGCAAACCGCGAGGTGGTCAAGCGCGCCTTCCCCGACCTCTACCGCGCGTGCTCCGTCCGCCCGATCGAGCATTACGGACAGGAACTGCTGGCAACCCTGCGCGAGCTTGCCACCGGCTTCCGCGATGACCCGCGCATCGTGCTGCTGACACCCGGGATCTTCAACTCGGCCTATTACGAGCATGCCTTCCTGGCCCGGCAGATGGGCATCGACCTTGTCGAGGGACGCGACCTCCTGGTCCATGACAACATGGTCT
>JAGWXR010000186.1 GCA_018969785.1 Alphaproteobacteria bacterium | reverse complement strand
ACGCACCCTTCCATCGTGACGCCCGCCTCGCCGCGCGCCAGGGCAAACGCACTCTCGTTGATCGCACCCAGCAGCAGCATCGCCAGCGGTTTTGCCGGTTGCAACGGGATCTCGCCCTGCGCGATCATCGCCTCGACCGCCTGCATGATGCTGGCAGGACCCCGCAGCAGGTCGCGCCCCTTCTGGAAACGGCCCCCGAGCACCACGGGCGACTCGACAAGCACGATGCGGTGATAGTCCGCGTGCTGCGCGAACTCGAGAAACGCGCGATATCCCTCAAGGAACCCCTTGACGCCCGCGGCCTCCTGCGCGCGGGCCCGCGCAAACGCGTTCATCTCGGCATCAAGCTCGTCGAAGACCGCCCCGAACAACTCGACCTTCCCGCGGAAGTGATGAAACAGCGCCCCGACCGTCACGCCCGCGCTCGACGCCACCTCGGCGGTGGTCGTTGCGGCAAACCCGTGCTGCGCGAACAGGGTGCGCGCCGCCGCCACGATGTCGGCACGCGTCTGGGCAGCAGCTTCGGCGGTCCGGCGGGCCAAGCGGTTTCTCCGGGGGCAGCCATCCTCCCCCATTTGACAGGCAACGCCCGGCAGTATACATAGTGACGTTATGTAAATCAACGCGAAGGTGCCGGACCATGTCTGCGGAACATTTCGACGTCCTGATCATCGGCGCAGGCCTCTCGGGCATCGACGCCGGCTGGCACCTCAATCACTACGCGCCGAAAAAGACCTACGTCATCCTCGAGAACCGCGAGCGCATCGGCGGCACCTGGGACCTCTTCCGTTATCCCGGCATCCGCTCGGACTCCGACATGCTGACCATGGGCTACCGCTTCAAGCCCTGGACCCACGACAGCGCGATCTCGCCGGGCGAAGCAATCCGTGAATATGTCACCGAAACCGCCCGCGAGGACGGCGTCGACCGCCACATCCGCTTCCGCCACAACGTCATCAGCGCCGCATGGGACAGCGCAGCCGCACGCTGGACGATCAGCGCCACGAAGCGCGACGACGCAGGCAAGGAAACAGCCGTAACCTACACGGCCAACTTCCTCTTCTCCTGCGCCGGCTACTACCGCTACAGCGCAGGCTACACGCCCGACTTCGCCGGCCGCGACCGCTTCAAGGGTACTGTCATCCACCCGCAGCACTGGCCCGAGGGCTTCAGCTACGACGGCAAGCGCGTGGTCATCATCGGTTCGGGCGCCACCGCCGTGACGCTGCTGCCGAACATGGCGCGCACCGCGGCGCACGTGACCATGCTGCAGCGCTCACCCACCTATTATGTCTCGCGCCCCGAGAAGGACTGGCTCGCCAACCTGCTGCGCCGCATCCTGCCGGCAAGCTGGGCCTACGCGATCCCGCGCTGGCGCAACATTCTCTTCCAGCGCTTCTTCTTCAACCTGTCCCGCAAGAAGCCCCAGCAGACAGCCGAGCGCCTCGTCCAGGGCGTCGCCGACCTGCTGCCCAAGGGCTTCGACGTGAAGACCCACTTCACCCCCAGCTACAACCCGTGGGACCAGCGCCTCTGCCTCGTGCCCGACGCCGACCTCTTCCAGGCCATCAGCGCAGGCAAGGCCGACGTCGTCACCGACCACATCGACACCTTCACCGAGAAGGGCATTCGCCTGAAATCGGGCAAGGAACTCGAAGCCGACGTGATCGTGACCGCCACGGGCCTGCAGCTCGAGATGATCGGCGGCGTGAAGGTCTCGGTCGACGGCAAACCCGTCGAGTGGGGCAAGACCTTCACCTACAAGGGGCTCATGTACTCGGGCGTCCCCAACCTCGCCAGCGTCTTCGGCTACACCAACGCCTCCTGGACCCTGCGCGCCGACCTGATCTGCGAATGGGTCACGCGCCTGATCAACCACATGGACGAGAAGGGCGTGCAGATCGCAACGCCGGTCCTCAAGGACACGAACATCAAGTCGGGCCCCTGGCTCGACTTCTCGTCGGGCTATGTGCAGCGCTCGCTGTCCATGCTGCCCAAGCAGGGCCCTGAGGCACCCTGGCGCCAGAACCAGAACTACTTCGCCGACATCAAGGAAATGCGCAAGTCGCCGATCGATGACGGCTTCCTGGTCTTCTCGCGGGCGTCAGGCGAGGAAGAAAAGCCGGCCAAGCGCGCCGCCGAATAACCAGCCGCGAGCCTCTTGTCTTCACGTGCCCGGATCGGGTCATATGCGCGCAATCGCCATGACCAAACCGGAGACACGCCATGTCTGACACCCCCTACACGCCCCCCAAGGTCTGGACGTGGAACAAGGAGAGCGGCGGTCGCTTCTCCAAGATCAACCGCCCCGTCGCTGGCGCAACCCACGAGAAAGAGCTTCCCGTCGGCAAGCACCCACTGCAGCTCTACTCGCTCGCCACCCCCAACGGCGTGAAGGTGACCGTGATGCTCGAGGAACTCCTCGCGCTCGGCCACAAGGAAGCGGAATATGACGCCTGGCTGATCAACATCAGCGACGGCCAGCAATTCGGCTCGGGCTTCGTGGCCGTGAACCCCAACTCCAAGATCCCGGCGCTCCTCGACCGCAGCACGCCCACCCCGACGCGCGTCTTCGAGTCCGGCGCGATCCTCGTCTATCTCTCCGAGAAGTTCGGCGGCGCCTTCATGCCCAGGGAACTCCCCGCACGCGCCGAATGCCTGTCCTGGCTCTTCTGGCAGATGGGATCCGCGCCCTTCTTGGGCGGCGGTTTCGGCCACTTCTACGCCTACGCGCCCATCAAGATCGAATACGCGATCGACCGCTACGCCATGGAGACCAAGCGCCAGCTCGACGTGCTCGACCAGCATCTGGCGAAGAACGAATACGTGGCCGGCAAGGAATACTCGATCGCCGACATGGCGATCTGGCCCTGGTACGGCGC
>JAGWXR010000185.1 GCA_018969785.1 Alphaproteobacteria bacterium | reverse complement strand
AGGCGCACCTTGTTGCCGCGAAGAACCTTGCCTTCCGTTACGCGGCAACCCGCAACCTTGCCGACCTTCGTGATGTTGAACACCTCGAGGATCTCGGCATAGCCGAGGAAGTTCTCGCGCAGGGTTGGCGCAAGCAGACCCGACATCGCGGCGCGGATATCGTCGATGATGTTGTAGATGATCGAATAGTACCGGATCTCGACACCATCGCGCTTGGCCATGTCGCGCGCTTCGGCAGTCGCACGCACGTTGAACGCGATGATGGGCGCACCCGAGGCACGCGCCAGGATGATGTCGCTCTGCGTGACGCCACCGACGCCAGCATGGAGCACCTGCGCCTTGACCTCCGACGTCGACAATTGCGACAGGGCCGCCGAGATCGCCTCGACCGAACCCTGCACGTCCGACTTGACGACGAGGGGCAGTATCTTGGCTTCGCCCTGACCCTTGGCAGCCAGCACCTGGTCAAGCGACGCGCGGCCAACCGCGCGCGAACGCAACTCTTTCTTCTTGCGGGCGCGGAAATCTGCAACCTCGCGCGCGCGTCCCTCATTGTCGACGACGGCAAAGTCATCGCCGGCCTCCGGAGGAGCGGAAAGGCCGAGGATCTCCACCGGTTCGGACGGACCCGCACTCTGGACCTGCTCGCCGCGCTCGTTGACGAGCGCACGCACCCGGCCCCACTCGGCGCCGGCCACGACGATGTCACCAACCTTGATGCTGCCGCGCTGGACAAGAACGGTCGCAACCGGCCCTCGCCCCTTGTCGAGCTTGGCCTCGACGATCGCGCCTGACGCAGGACGGTTCGGGTTGGCCTTCAGGTCGAGCACTTCCGCCTGCAGGAGGATTGCCTCTTCAAGCTTGTCCAGATTGATCCGCTTTGTTGCCGAAACCTCGACGGACAGCGTATCGCCGCCCATCGCCTCGAGGACGATCTCGTGGCTCAGCAGTTCATTGCGCACGCGGTCAGGCTGGCAGCCCGGCTTGTCGATCTTGTTGATGGCAACGATGATCGGAACCTTCGCCGCCTTGGCGTGGTTGATCGCCTCGATGGTCTGCGGCATGACGCCGTCATCGGCGGCAACCACGAGGACCACGATATCGGTCACCTTCGCACCACGCGCGCGCATCGCCGTGAACGCGGCATGGCCCGGCGTATCCAGGAACGTGATCTTCTGCTTCGAGGGCAGCGTGACCTGATAGGCACCGATATGCTGGGTGATGCCGCCAGCCTCGCCCGCCGCCACGTCCGTCGAGCGCAACGCGTCCAGCAACGATGTCTTGCCGTGGTCGACGTGACCCATGACGGTCACGACCGGCGCGCGCGGCACCAGCGTGTCGTCCTTGTCATCATCGCCCGCAAGGCCCTCGAGCACGTCGGACTCGGCGACGCGCTTGACCGTATGACCGAATTCTTCGGCAATCAGCTGGGCTGTATCCGCATCGAGCGACGTGTTGATCGTCACCATCTGCCCCTGCTTCATGAGGGACTTGATGATGTCGACCGCGCGCGTGGCCATGCGGTTCGCCAGTTCCTGCACCGTGATCGATTCCGGGATGACGACATCCCTGACGATCTTCTGCGGTGCGTCATTGTTGTCCCTGAGGCCAAGCTGCGCGCGTTGCGCACGCTGCACATGGCGCTTGTAGGCCGCGATCGAGCGAACGCGCTCCTGCTCGTCAAGCGCGGTGACCACCGACAGCTTGCCCGTGCGCCGTTCGTCGCCACCTTTGCGCGGCGCAGAAACCGGTTTCGGGGGAACACCCTTGCCGCCGGCGCGACGGCGCCCGTCATCGTCATCTCCCTGCGCAGGCCTGCGTGCCGGACCCTGAAGTCCGGCAGGTGAAGGCGCGCCGCGCCCGCCACCCGGCGGGAACGGCGAGCTGCGCCCCGGAGCCCCGGGCGGGCCGCCGGCAGGACGAGGTCCCGTCCCCGGGCCTGCGGGGCGGGAGCCCGGCGCACCGGCCGGCCGCGGGGAACGTGGCCCCGAAGGCGCCGGACCACGCGAAATCGGCTTCACCAGCGGCGCGGCAACGGCCTCATCGACAGGCTCATTGCGCCGGCGGGCATCGACATCGGCCTTGCGACGCGCCTCATCCTCGATCACCCGGCGCGCATCTTCCTCGGCCTTGCGCTTGGCCGCAGCCTCGCGCTCGCGCGCCAGGCGCTCTTCCTCTTCGGCGCGCCGCTTTGCTTCTTCCTGCGCCCGCCGCCTCTCTTCCTCTTCGGCAATCCGGGCATCCTTGAGGGCACGAAGACGCGCTTCCTTTTCCTCCTCGGTCAGCGTCCGCAGCACCATCCCACCCTGCTTGGGCTGGATGGGCGCAGGCTTCGCTGGCTTGGCGGGCGCTGCAGGTGTGGCTGCGGCTTCTGCCTTCGGTGCCTCGGGCGCTTTGGGCGCCTCGGACTTTCCTGCTGGCCGCGCGACCGTCGGCCGCTTGATCTCGACCACCACGGCTTTCGACCGGCCATGGCTGAAGGCCTGGCGCACGACACCCGTCTCCGGGCGCTTTACCGACAGGGTTTTGGGCGCACCAGAGGCATGCAGTGTCTTGTCGCCATCTGGAGTCTTTTTGTCAGTCATGCGCGCCTTTCAATCCCTTCTCTTGGGTCACCGTAAGAAACACCAACTCAAACGCCGTCGCCTTCGCGGTGCGAAGCCACGTCCCATTCGGCTGGACACAACACGCGGAAGCCGCCAAGCCGCTCAGCCTCGGACAAAAACCGATCGGCAAGCGGACCATGGCTCAGGCAAGCGTGTATCACATTTTCTCGGCCCAGCGCCACGCCGATTTCCTCGTCGGTAAGGCATCCCACAACCCGGATCCCGGGGTTTCTGCGGGCAATTCCGACAAGCTTTCCGCGATCCGCGCCGCCCGAATTGGACGCCTCGACCAATGCGGCGATACG
>JAGWXR010000184.1 GCA_018969785.1 Alphaproteobacteria bacterium | reverse complement strand
TTGAGGCGTTGCGGGCGCGGCGTGACCCTAAAGCCTCTGTTGCAATTTCCGGACAAGGTCATACTGGTGGTGGTTCCTTGCCGAGGTTGCGATGCCATGCCCAGACTTCTGATCTCCCTGTTTCTGACCCTCATGCTGGCCGCGTGTGCCACGGTTCCGGCGCCACAGGACGGAGCGCCGGCGGAGCGGACGGTATTGCTGGTTTCCATCGACGGGTTCAGGGCGGACTATCTCGACCGCGGGCTGACACCCGTGCTTTCGAAGCTGGCGGCCGACGGGGTGCGCGCGAAGGCGATGCGGCCGTCCTTTCCGACGGTGACCTTCCCCAACCACTACACGCTTGTTACGGGGCTGAGGCCCGATGAGCACGGGATCGTCAACAACACGATGATCGATCCGGCGATCCCGGGCGACGTGTTCCGGCTGAGCGACCGCAAGGTGCTGGCCGATCCGCGCTGGTGGAATGGCGGCGAACCGATCTGGGTGACGGCGGCGAAGGCAGGCTTGCCGACGGCGACCCTGTTCTGGCCCGGCAGCGAGGTCGAGATACGCGGACATCGCCCGGGCACGTGGCTGCCCTACGACCAGGAGATGCCCTATGCCAAGCGCGTCGATACCGTGCTTGGCTGGCTGGACCGGCCGCAAGGCCAGCAACCGCGCTTCATCACGCTCTATTTCGAGTCCGTCGATACCGAGGGCCACAATGGCGGGCCCGATAGCCCGGCGGTGAACAAGGCGCTCGGCGATGTCGATGCGGCGCTGGGGCAGCTTGTCCAGGGCCTTGCGGCGCGCAAGCTCGACACGCGGATCGACCTGATCATCGTGTCAGACCACGGGATGGCGGCGACCTCGGACACGCGGGCGATCGACCTTGACACGTTTGTCGACCGGACGTCGGTGCGTGTGGCCTGGATGTCGCGTCCCTATGTGGCGCTGGAGCCATCACCGGCGTTCACTGACGCGCAAGCCGCCCGGCTTCTCAAGCGGCACGAACGCTTCGAGTGCTGGAAGAAGGAGAACATTCCCGCCCGCTTGAAGTTCGGCAAGCATCCGCGTGTGCCGCCCATCTTCTGCCTCGCCGACAGTGGCTGGGTGTTCACCTCGTCGTCGCGGCCCGAGCGCTATCCGCTGACGGGCGGGACCCATGGCTATGACACGGCCGATCCCGACATGAATGGGCTGTTCGTTGCCCATGGACCGTCGTTCCGGCGGGGCGGCAGCCTTCCGGCTTTCGACAATGTCGATGTCCATCCCCTGATGATGCATCTGCTGGGGCTTGGCGACGGTGCGAAGGGCGCGGTGCCGGACACGGTTCGCCCGGCGCTGGCGCGCTAGCCCGCCCCCTTGCCCATGGCTTGAACGGCGCCATGGGCCGTGGTCTCTAGGCGGCATGACACAGTCCAGCTTTGCCCCGCGCAAGGGCATGACCGAGGCGGAGATCGTGACCGCGGTTGACGCCATCCTCCTTGAGGCGACCCTTGAGGAGAAGGTCGCGATGATGTCGGGTCGCGGCTTCTTCAAGCAGTTCTCCGAGAGTGGGAAGCGCTATGGCGCGCATCCCTATCGGGCAGGCGGCGGGGTTGAGCGACTTGGCGTGCCGGCGCTCTACTTCACCGATGGTCCGCGCGGTGTTGCGCGCGGGCGGTCGACTTGCTTTCCCTGCTCCATGGCGCGCGGGGCGAGTTTCGATGTCGACCTCGAGCGGCGCATCGGCGAGGTGATGGGCATCGAGGCCCGCGCGCAGGGCTGCACCTTGTCGGGCGCGGTTTGCATGAACCTTCTGCGACATCCGGCGTGGGGGCGCGCGCAGGAGACCTATGGCGAGGATCCGCACCATCTGGGTGAGATGGGAGCCGCACTTGCGCAGGGCATCCAGACGCACAACGTGGTCGCCACCGTGAAGCACTTTGCGCTGAACTCGATGGAGAATGCGCGTTTCAAGGTGGATGTGATCGCGGATGAGCGCACGCTTCACGAGGTGTACCTGCCGCATTTCAGGCGGGCGATCGAGGCGGGCTGTGCTTCGGTCATGAGCGCCTACAACAAGGTCAATGGCGCGTATTGCGGCGAGAACCGCGCGCTTCTGACCGACATCCTGCGTGGCGAATGGGGCTTCGAGGGGTTCGTCCATTCGGACTGGGTCTTTGGCGTACACAAGCAATACGCCGCTGCTGCCGGGCTTGATGTCGAGAACCCCGAGCCGCTTGTCTTCGGCGAGAAGCTGGTTGCCGCCGTCCGGTCGGGTGCGATCGAGCCACAGGTGATCGACCAGGCATGCCGGCGCATCCTGACCGTGATCTATCGCTTTGCCTGCGCGGAGGATCCGCTGCCTGCCTATACGCCAGACCTTGTCGCGTCCGAGCACCACCGTGCGCTTGCGCTTGAGGCGGCGGAGAAGTCGGCGGTGCTGCTCGTGAATGATGGCGCCCTGCCCCTCAGCCGCGAGAACGTACGCAAACTTGCCGTGCTCGGGCGGCTGGCCGGCATTGAGAACACAGGCGATTTCGGGTCGTCGCGGGTTCGCCCGCCCTATGTCGTCACGCCGCTCGAGGGGCTCAGGCGCCATCTCGGCGAGGCTGCCATCGTGACGGCGGACGAGAGTGACCTTGAGGCCGCCGAGGCTATCGCGCGCAGCGCCGATGCCGTGGTGGTGGTGGTGGGCTATACAGCGCGGGAGGAAGGCGAGTATGTGCCGGGCGACATCTCGCTCGGGCAGGAGGGCGGCGGCACCGGGGACGGGAAGGCCCATCCCATCGGTGGCGATCGCGACCGGCTTGACCTGCCTCAGCCACAGGTCGCGCTCATCGAGGCGGCCGCGCGCAGCGGCAAGCCGGTGATCGTCGTGATCATCGCGGGCTCGGCCGTGCTGGTTGAAGGCTGGCTCGGCGGGGCGCATGCGATCCTGCAGACGTTCTACAGCGGCATGGAAGG
>JAGWXR010000025.1 GCA_018969785.1 Alphaproteobacteria bacterium | reverse complement strand
CTTCCCGATGGCGCGATCCTGGTGACCGAGCGCAAGGGTGCGCTGCGCATCATCCGCGACGGCAAGCTTGTCGCACAACCGGTGGCCGGGGTCCCTGCGGTGCATATCCGCAGCCAGGCAGGTCTGTTCGATGTCGTGCTGCATCCGAAGTTTGCCGAGAACCAGGTGCTCTACCTGACCTATGCGAGTGGCACGCGTGAAGCCAATGCAACACGGGTTGCCCGCGCCCGGTTCGACGGCAAGGCGCTCAGCGACCTCAAGGTGATCTTCGAGGCCAAGCCGCTCAAGGATACGAGCGCGCATTATGGTGCACGCATGGCGTTCCTGCGCGACGGTACGTTCGTCCTGACGATCGGGGATGGCTTCGAGTATCGCGAGAGCGCGCAGGATCCCTCGTCGCATCTGGGCAAGACCGTCCGGCTGAATGATGACGGGACAGTGCCTGCCGATAATCCGTACCGGAGCGTGAAGGGGGCCGCACTTGGCCTTTATTCGACCGGGCATCGCAACCAGCAGGGGCTTGCCTATGATCCCATGACGGACGTGCTCTACGAGACCGAGCATGGCGCGCAAGGGGGCGACGAGCTCAACGTGATCGAGCCCGGGCGCAACTATGGCTGGCCGCTGGTCACCTATGGCCGCGACTATTCCGGCGCTCAGATCTCGCCCTTCACGTCACGGCGCGGCCTTGAGGAGCCGGTCGTGCAGTGGACGCCGTCGATCGCGCCGTCGGGTACCACCGTCTATCGCGGCGACAAGTTTCCGGCGTGGAATGGCGACGTGTTCGTGGGAGCGCTTGCCAAGAAGCATGTGCGCCGGGTCGACCTTGATGCCAACGGACGCGTCGTGGGCGAGAGCCAGTTGCTGACCGAGCTTGGCGCGCGCATCCGTGATGTTCGCACGGGTCCCGACGGCTATCTCTATGTCACGACGGATGACGACAACGGCAAGGTCTTCCGGATCGAGCCTGCCAACTGAGAAGGGGGACGCCATGCAGGTGCGACGGCTTGCTGGTGCGCTTGGTGCGGAACTCACGGGGCTTGACCTGTCGCGCCCGCAGTCGTCCGGCGAAATCAACGCCCTGCGCGCGGCGCTGACGGCGCATCTCGTCGTCTGCATCCCCGGGCAGAACCTGTCGCTTGACGCACTCGAGCGGCTGACGGACGAACTGGGCGGGCGCTCGGTGACACCCTTCGTCAAGCCCCTGCCCGACCGGCCCTACGTGATCCGCGTCATCAAGGAGCGCGAGGATGCGCTCAACTTTGCGAATGCCTGGCACTCGGACCTGTCCTACCTGCCGGCGCCGCCGAGCTATACGCTGCTGCAGGCCCATGAAGTTCCCGACTTTGGCGGGGACACGTTGTTCCAGAACCAGTATCTCGCCTTCGAGACACTGAGCGCGGGCCTCCGGCAGACGCTTCTCGGGCTAAAAGCCGTGCATTCGGCGGGGCCTGCCTATGGGACGGGCGGGATCCTCGATCGCGTGAAGGACAAGATGTCGATGGCGATCGAACCGTCGAAGGACGCCTATCGCGAGCATGCGCATCCGGCTGTCATCCGCCATCCCGACAGCGGACGGGCGGCGCTCTATCTCAATCCGGTCTACACGCAGCGTTTCGAGGGCTGGAGCCAGCCCGAGAGCCAGGCGCTGCTGCAGCACATCTTCCACCATGCGACGAACGAGAACCTGACCTGCCGGGTCCGCTGGTCGGCGGGCATGCTGACGATCTGGGACAACCGGGCCACCCAGCACAATGCCCTGAACGACTATCCGGGCCAGCGGCGTGAAATGTTCCGGACCAGCGTGGCGGGTGCAACACCCGTGGCGGCCTGAGACCCCCGGCGTTCTGCGCGCCGACATGATGAACGGCCGGACCTTGGACAAAATTGCCGCTTGAGGTCGGCGCGCCGGTGTTGTTCTGTAGACGGGCGTCGGGGGACGCGCGCCTTTGCGTGGGGACATTTCGTGTCGAAAAAGATAGCGATGGCAGGGCTTTGCCTGCTGCTTGGGGGCTGCACGCTGCTGGAGTCGGTGTCCGAGCTGCAGCCGGGCGACGTGCCTGCCAACTGGTCCCAGCCCGTCATCACCTCCGAAAAGGCATGGCCCGACCGGGGCTGGTGGAAGGGGTTTGCCAGCGCGGAACTCGACACGATCATGGAGACAGCCCAGCGCGAGAACCTCGACATCGCGATCGCCAAGGCCCGGGTCGAACAGGCTGATGCCCTGCTCAGGCTCGCGGGTTCGTCGCTGCTGCCGTCCGTCTCGGCCAGGCTCGGGGCACGCGAGGATGGCGCCATCCACAATTCGGCCGTGACGCCGACGCAGACGCTGTCGGCTTCGGCCTCGGTGTCCTATGAGCTTGATTTCTGGGGCCGCAATTTCGAGAACACGCGTGCGGCGTGGCGTTCGCTCGAGGCCAGCGAATTCGACCAGGAGACGGTGGCGCTGACCACGGTCTCGAGTGTTGCCAACACCTATTTCCGGCTTCTTTCGCTGCGCGACCGGCTGCGGCTGTCGAAGCTGAATGTCGCCAATGCCTCGAAGATCCTGGAGCTGACGCGCAAGCAGTTTGCGGCAGGAACGATCAGCCAGTTGCCCGTGTCGCAGCAGGAATCGCTCGTGGCCACGCTTAGCGCACAGGCGGCGAGCCTTGAATTGCAGGAGCGGCAGGCGCTGGGATCGCTGGCCGTGCTGCTGGGCAAGCCCGTGCAGGACCTCGTGATCGCAGGCGAGACGCTCGAAGGGCTTTCGGCGCCGCAGGTGTCGGCGGGACTGACCTCGGAGTTGCTGGCGCGCCGTCCTGACGTGAAAAGCGTTGAGGCAACGCTTTCAGCGGCGCAAGCCGACCTTGCGGCGGCCCGGGCGGCCTATCTTCCGACGATATCGCTGACGGGTGATGCCGGCGTCACGAGCACGGCGCTGGCCGGACTGATCAGCGGCAGCAATGGAGCCTACTCGATCGGTGCGTCGCTCATCCAGGCCGTGTTCCGCGGTGGCTCGCTGATCGCGCAGAATGACCGGGCCTATTACCGGCGCGAGGAACTGCTCGCGTCCTATCGCAAGGCGGCGCTCAATGCGTTTGCCGATGCGGATGCGGCGCTCACAGGTGCTGCAACGTCGGGCCTGCAGGAGCAGCAGCAGATGGTTGCAGCGAAGTCCGCGGCCGACGCGCTGCGCATTGCCGAGTTGCAGTACAAGGCGGGTACGGTCGACTTCCTCACGGTGCTCAACGCCCAACAGAGCTTCTATTCCGCGCAGGACCAGCTGGCGCAGACCCGCGCGGCGCGCCTGCAGGCCGTGGTCGGGCTGTTCCGGGCGCTGGGCGGGGGCTGGCAGGCGCCGGCCTGAGGCCCGTGAGGGTTGGATCGGCCACAGGGAGCATCAATTTCACGCGCGCCTGTGCCGGTGTCGCATGGCCCGCACCCGGCGAAAATCGCGGAATATCAATGATTTAGGACCTTCGATGCCTGCAATTTGCCGCAGCAAGTGGCTGAAGATGCAACTTCATTTTGCGCAACGCATCGGTCTATTTTGATCCGGGGAATGGGTGGCTTCAACGCATGCGCGCGCTGGGTATCGGCTTTGGTTTGGTTGTCGTGCTGGTGGCCGCCTATATCGGCTGGCAATACTGGACTGCGCCTGATCCGAACGCCGTCAGCTACGCCACGGCCAAGGTCGAACGGGGCGATGTTGTCCAGCTGGCGCAGGCCAACGGCACGATCAACCCGGTCAGCGTGATCAATGTCGGCACCCAGATTTCCGGTGTCGTGAAGACCATCAACGCCGACTTCAACCAGATCGTCGAACAGGGCCAGCTGCTGGCCGAACTGGATACGCGCGTGCTCGAGGCCGCGCTGGCGCAGAGCCGGGCGCAGCTGCGCAAGGCCCGTGCGGCGGCGGCGCTGGCGAAGGTCACCTTCGAGCGGCGCAAGGCGCTCGTCGAAGAAGGGGCGGCGTCGAAGGCCGATGTCGATGCGGCTGCCCAGCAGATGGAAGCGACGGCCGGCGACGAGGCGATCGCCGAGGCCGCCGTCAAGCGCGATGAAACCAACCTGGGCTTTGCGGTGATCACGGCGCCGGTGTCCGGCGTGATCCTGTCGCGTGACGTGGATGTCGGGCAGACGGTGGCCGCCAGTTTCCAGACGCCGACCCTTTTCAAGATCGCGCCGAGCCTGAAGAACATGCAGATCGACACGAACCTGTCGGAATCGGATGCCGGCAGCATCAGGGAAGGACAGAAGTCGGCGTTTACCGTCGATGCGTTTCCCGGCCGTACCTTCGAGGGCAAGGTCCGCCAGATCCGGCTGAGCCCGACGACAATCCAGAATGTCGTCACCTACAACGTCGTGATCGACGTCGACAATGCGGACCTGCAGCTCCTGCCCGGCATGACGGCGTTCGTGCGCATCAATGTCGGTGAAGCCAACAACGTGCTGAAGGTTCCGAACAGCGCGCTCAGGTTCCGACCCAAATCCGGCAAGGACGACAAGGAGCGCTCTGGCGCGCGCCGGCAGGGGGGCCCCGTGGCCATGAAATCCGGTGTTGAAACGCAGAAAGTTTTTGTTCTGCGCAACGGGAAGCCGCACCCTGTGCGTGTCGTCACCGGGCTGACGGACGGCAAATTCACGCAAGTCAGCGCAAGCGACCTTAGGGCTGGCGTGGAGGTCATCACGGGCGAAGCGTCCGGTGGCGAAAAACGTGGCCGGAGCGGTGGCCAGAGCTGGGGCGGCGGGCCGCCGCGCTAGCCATGAGCCAGCCCATCATCCAGGTGAGCCGCGTTGACAAGTCGTACGGCACGATGGCGCCCGTGCTGCGGCAGGTGTCGATGACCGTGATGCCGGGTGAGTTCCTGGCGATCATGGGGCCGTCCGGGTCAGGCAAGTCGACGTTCATGAACATCCTGGGGTGCCTCGACCGGGCCGATCGCGGGGAATATGTGCTGGGCGGCGAGGACACGACCGACCTGACACCGGACAGGGCCGCCGACCTGCGCAACCGCATGCTGGGCTTCGTCTTCCAGGGGTTCAACCTCTTGCAGCGGCGCTCGGCCTTGGACAATGTGGCCCTGCCGATGATCTGTGCCGGCCTGCCACGCAGCCAGTGGGACCCGCGGGCACGCGAACTGCTCGATAAGGTCGGGCTTTCGGCCAAGTATCATTCGCGTCCCAACCAGCTGTCGGGGGGACAGCAGCAACGCGTGGCCATTGCCCGCGCGCTTGCCATGGAGCCGCCCGTGATCCTCGCGGACGAACCCACGGGCAATCTCGACAGCGTGTCCTCGAGCGAGATCATGCGGATCATACGTTCGCTGAACGCAGACCAGGGCATCACCACGATCCTTGTCACGCACGAGCCGGACATTGCCGCGCAGGCCAAGCGGCTCGTGAAGTTCAAGGATGGACGCATCGTCTATGACGGTCCCGTCACGGAAGCGGGGATGTCGGCATGAGCATGAAAAACAGCGCGATCCTGGGTGAGGCGCTCATCTCGATGCGCTCCACGGGCCTGCGCACGTTCCTGACGATGCTCGGCATCATCATCGGCGTCGGCTCGGTGGTGCTGATGCTGGCGATCGGCCGCGGGGTCGAGATCAGCGTTCGTGACTCTATCGCTTCGCAGGGCGCAAACCTTTTCATCATCCTGTCCGGATCAACGACGGCCTCCGGCATCCGGACGGGTTCGGGTGGCGCTGCAACACTGACGGTAGGGGATGCCCAGGAACTTGCGGGATTGCCCGGCGTGGTCGCGGTGTCACCCAATGTTGCCGGCATCAGCCAGATCGTCAACGAGGGGCAGAACTGGAGCACCCAGGTGCGTGGTGCAACTGCCGATTTCTTCATCATCAGGGACTGGACGGTAAGCGCGGGCGCGTTATTCGATGACGGTGCGGAGCGTGCGGCAGCACCCGTTGCGGTCATCGGCGCGACCGTGGCCGAGAATCTCTTCCTGTCAGACGAAGATCCCGTGGGACGCACCATCCGCATCAAGAACATTCCCTTCCAGGTCGTCGGTGTGCTCGAAAAGAAGGGGCAAAGTGTCGATGGCCAGGATCAGGACGATACGATTGTCGTGCCGCTGACCACGGCGCAACGCCGCCTGTTTGGTTCGCCGTTTCCCGGCGCTGTACGCGTCATTTTCGTGCAGGCGGCCTCCGAGGAGGCCATGAAGGGGCTCGACGAAAAGATTCGAGAGGTCCTGAGATTGCGCCATCGCCTCGGCGAAAACCAGGATGACGATTTCACGGTGCGCGACCTCACCGCCATTGGACAGACGATCCAGGAATCCACGCAGGCGATCGCGCTGCTGCTGGGTTCCATTGCGGCCATTTCGCTTGTTGTCGGCGGCATCGGCATCATGAACATCATGCTGGTGTCCGTGACCGAGCGGACCCGCGAAATCGGCGTGCGCAAGGCGATCGGCGCACGCGAGCGGGACATCCTGCTGCAGTTCCTGATCGAGTCGGTGATCCTGTCGCTGGGCGGGGGCCTGATCGGGCTTCTGCTGGGTGGGGGATTGTCGATGCTGATCGGGTCGATCTTCAACCTGCCGACCGAGGTCAGCCTCTTCTCGGTCACGCTGTCCTTCGTGGTGGCGGCGGGCATCGGGGTGTTCTTCGGCTATTACCCGGCGCGCCAGGCCGCGCGGCTGCAGCCGATCGAGGCCCTCAGATACCAGTAGGTCATTCCTCGCTGTCGAGCGGCGGGGCGCCGAGATAGACGGCGTGCCGGTCGAAGGCGGCCAGCGAGAGATGGAGGGCGGCGATGATCCTCGCGTTCGAGCGGGTGACGGAGCGCCCCTTCTCGCCTTTCCGGCCGAGGTCGCAGATCGTGGTCAGGCCCGAGGTCAGGTCGTGGCGCCAGAGCTCCTTGCGGAAGAAGGACGGGCCCTCGCGCAGGGAGCGCATGAGTTCGTCGGCGATCTGGCGCGAGAGGGCGCCGAGCTCATAGAGTTGCGCGATCTCGCCGGCGAGGTGGGTGTCGGCCATGACGGCGGGCTCGTAGGGGGCGCCGTTGGCGAGGCTTTCGGTGGCAATGCATTCGAAGCCGCCGCCGCCGCGGACCTCGCGCAGGAACAGGCCGCCGATGCCGCGGTCGCCGTGGTAGCGCGAGGGCAACTGCTTCCAGCCCTGCGAGCCGAGGATCGCGGCCGTCAGGAGGTGGGCGAAGTCGTTCTGGATGCGCGGGTCTTCGCGGAACTGCGACAGCTTCAGGTCGGGAGCATCGCTGAACCGCACCTGCAAGGGCGTGGGCTTTGGTGGCGGCGGCGGTGGTGCCGGCTGGGGCTTGGGCTGGGGGGCGGGTTGCGGTTTCGGTTGCGGCTGCGCCGGGGCCGGTTCGGGCCTTGGCCCGGGCGGCGGGGCCGAGGCTGCCTCGCGTCGCTTCAGGTAAAAGCGCAGGCCGAGCAGCGCGAGCATGACCAGGAACAGTGCCGCAATGACCAGCGGCATGCTGTCGACGGCACAACTCGCCAATGTATCGCCACTGCAGACTTGCACGCGTGTGAGACCCTGTCAGGCTTCCGGCCTGAACTGAGCCCGAGACGGGCGCACGACACAAGGTCCTATCTCACACTTGTTCCTGCGTGCCGTCGCCCCCGCACAATCGGCGGGGGAAACGGCGGGAGGTCCATTCTGCCGGGCGTTGTGCGCGGCTCAGACCGTGATCATGCGGGCGCGCAGGGCCTTGGTCACGGCCTGGACGCGCGAGGAGACGCCGAGCTTTGCCTTCGCACTGTCGACGTGGAAGCGCACCGTGCGGGGGCTGATGCCGAGGATGCGGCTGATCTCCTCGTCCTCGTGGCCGGCGGCAATATAGGTGAGGCACTGGATCTCGCGCGCGGAGAGCGCCGGTGCGGCGGCCGGGGCCACCCGGTTTTTCAATGCATCCACGCGATCAACTGCGGCGTGGGATGCGACCTGGAGGATGGCCCGCACGAGAGGGGTTGCGTCCGGCCTGTCGCCGCCGAAGACCATGCCGCCCATCAGTTCGCTACCGCGGTGGACCGGAACAATCAGGCCGTCACCCTCGAGGATGTTGCTCGGCAGATAGAGTGTCCAGTCGGTGTCGCGGAAGATGTCGAGCGCGCGCAGCTCGCCCACGGTGAAGGGTGCGTGCGAACTGGCAGCAAAGCAGATGAACGGATGCTGGGTGCGATCGGGCGAGCCGGCCATCTCGGCGATAACCTGCCGGCGCCAGTCCGAATAGATGACGGCGTCGAGCAGTCCCTTGCCGGTCGGCGGCACTTCGGCTGCCATGAGATAGGTGTAGCCGAAATTGGCGCCAAGCTCCTTCAATGTGGTCCATACGCCGGCGGCGGTCGGCGCGGCGCTGATCCGGGCGAGGGCTTCAGCCAGGCTTCTGTAGTGTTCGCTCATGAGTACTCGCATCAACATCTGCGGCGTGGGGAATGGCAGGAGGCCCAGATCCGCGAAAAAGAGTATAACAATAAAGTTTCGGCGCGCTCCTTATTCCCGCGCCACGCGAGCAGCCTACCCTATCGTAAAGCCAAACAACAAGAACTTGTATCGGAAATCACACCCGGTCGCTTCCGGCACCAACACATGTTGGACGGCGGGAGCCTGCAAATCCGGCCGGGGTTGGCCTTCCCACCGAGCGCCGGGGCGCGTGCCACCGGCCCTCGCCCCCTTGGGGTCGGCTTCAACGCGGCCTCGCATTCACCATTGACGAAGATGGTTGTCGCGCGCGTGGCGCGTCGCACCGCCGGCCATCGTTGTGCAGTGCAATCATCTCGCGTCGCGATGCATGTGTCCGCTGCGCCGCGATCAAATCGTGCTGCAACAAGACGTAACACAAGCAGCGATGCCAGCATGCGCAAGGCATCGATCGCTTAATGCAGAACGTCCGCATGCGGAAAAATTTTTTGTGCCGCTATAGGACAAAATGCAAATCAGGATTACGCTGTACACAGATCAAGTGCTGCGTGATTCTCGTGCTTCCCAATCAGGGACACAGCGTTGCGCAGACAACGCCTCGAGGGAGGGCGGCATGCGCGAGGGGACAGGGCGCAAGGTCAGCGCCAGCAGAACCATACCATTCATGATTACTCCGGCCGTCCGACAGGACGGCGCCTGCTGACGACGCGGCCACACTGGCTGCGGCGCCCCTTGTTGCGCCCCCAACCGCTCATCCGGTGCTGGCGCGAAATTTGCGGAGCACGAATGAAGATGGCACAGAATTCACCAACCCGATGGGTTCCTTCCCGCCTTGGCTGCTGGCTGATGGCGGGTGCCTCGGGGATTGCGCTGGCCGGCGCAGCCCACGCCGAGACGGTATCACCCTTCTGGGTCCTGCCGGCAGTCCTGGCGGACGCGGCCAAGCCGCAAGCGCCGCATGCCCTGCCCGCATCCTCCCTGCCCGGCGCGGCCGCCGGCCCGACAGCCGACAGAACGGCGGATGCGCCTGGCGCGCACCGGACACTGCGCCCGGTGCTGACCGAGCCGCACGGGCTGCGCCTTGGCGACCTGACGCCCTTCATGTCACGGCTTGCTGCCAGCACCGTCGAGTTCCAGCCCCTGCTTCCGGCGCAGATCGGGCGGCTTGCCCTCGGCCGGGGCCTGACGGGCCTTGTTGCCCCGCGGGCGAGCGGCGCGGAGACAGAAGCGCTTGGTGGCCGGCTGAGGCTTTCCACCTATTTCCTCGATGACGATCAAGGCGTCGAACAGCGCGACTTCCGCACGCCGGATGCACGCGAGAAGCCGCGCGACCTGCGCGGGCGCGACATCTCGCGCCGGCACCGGCTGGCCGCGCAGCTCATCGATTCAGGCAACCTGAAGCTTCTCGTCGACGGCGAGATGGGGCAGCTCTCGGAAGGCCTGTCGGCGACGATGCTTCCCCTGGCCAAGGGTCGCTTTGTCCTGCCGGGCAACTGGTCGAGTGTTTCCTCGCGGCTGGAATATGGCCAGACCAACGTGACCGTTGGCTACCAGGACTTCGAGACGCGCGAAGCCGTGCGCTCGCGCGAGCAGGTCACGGTCGGCTTCAAGGCCTCGGAGCTTCAGGTCTATCGCCGGCAGGCTTCCGAGTTCAGCATGATCAATGGCGGCCAGTGGCTGCGCAGGACTTCGTTCTCGGGCGTCAGTGCGGACCTGCTCGTCACCGACGTGCTGCCGGGGGCGGTCCTCGACATGGTCGATCACGTGCGCGACATCCTGCCGACGTCAGTCAATGGCAGCTTCGAGCGCGGCGACGTGGCGCGCGCCGAGCTGACGGTCGGTCCGCGGGACAAGGTGACAACGGCCAACCTTGCACTGACGTGGCGCGGGCGCTTCGGTGACACGACGGCCAGCGTCTGGGAGCGTCGCGTGTCGACCGACATGATGATGCCGGGCGCAGAAGACGGCATCAGGCTGTCGCGCTCGTCTGACCGCTATGCGGACCTGTCGCACAGCATGAACCGCGGGAACTGGAAGTTCGGGGCGGGTCTCTCGCTGATCGAGACGAACGACGAGATGCTGGGCAACCAGCGCGCGGAGCGGCAGGTCGCACCGCATGTTTCCATCGGCTATGCCCCTGAAAACGGTCCAAGGCTGGAGCTGCGCTATGGCGCGGCCGATGCCCAGTCGCAGCTTGTCGATGATGACCTTGCCGCCCGGGCCAAGGCGCGGCAGCTGCAGCTGAGCCTCGACCTGTCGGATTATGTGCGCGAAAACCTGAACCGGCCGGATGCGAGCCTGAAGCTCGAGTATCGTTACGACTTCGGAAAATCCGACGAAAGCCGCAGCAATCCGGGCCCCAGCCAGGAAGGCGGACACGCCCTGCTGGTCACGTTCTCGACCCCGCTCAACTAGGGCGCGACCGGAGCGCAGCTTGACGGCGCCTTGGGCCATCGCGCAAAGATGGTCCATGAATATTGTCCTGAGCCCTGCGCCCGCGGAGACGATGCCCGACGCCCTTGCTTTCCGGACCGGTGCAGCCAGTGGCGGCGACAGGGATGCCTTTCCCCTGCGCCATGTCCCCTATGGCGAGGATCCGCGCCAGCGGCTTGATGTCTACCTGCCGCAGGACCAGCGCGTCCTCTCGACGATCGTGTTCCTCTATGGCGGGGGATGGGTCAGCGGCGCGCGATGGTACTATCGGCTGCTCGGGCGGTCGCTCGCCCGGCGCGGCCACATCGTGGTCATTCCCGACTACAGGCTGTTCCCGCAGGTTCGCTTCCCGGGCTTCAACGAGGATGCCGCGCTTGCGCTGTCGTGGGCGAACGCCAACCTGCTGCGCCTCGGCGGGCATCCATCGCGGCTGTTCCTCATGGGCCATTCCGCCGGCGCGCACATCGCCGCGACGCTGGCGCTCGATCCGCGCTACCTCGCCGCCCATGGCATGGCACCGGAGCAGATCGCGGGCGTGATCGGGCTGGCGGGCCCGTATACGCTGAACCCGCTGAAGTGGCAGGGCGTGAGGGACATCTTTGCCCCGTCTGCCGACGAGCCACAGGCGGCCCGGCCGATCAAGCTGGTGCGCCCGGATGCGCCGCCGATGCTGCTGCTCCATGGCGCGCGCGACCGGGTGGTGGGTGCGCATGCGAGCGTGCTGATGGCCGAGGCGCTGCAGCGCGCCGGCGCCCGGGCCAGTGCCGGGATCTACACGGGTATCGGCCATGCCGGAATCCTCGCGAGTTTCATGCCGGGGCTGCGGTGGCGCGCGGGGGCGCTGGCGGATGCGGAGGCGTTTCTCAGGCAGCCAGCCGAACCGGTGCTGACCGCGCGTTCCTAGGAGGACGTCGCCTTGCTGCGGTCGGAGCCGCCCTGGCCCAGAAGTTCGGCCTCGACGTCGGCGAGAAGCCGCCTCAGCTTCTCCACGTCGCCGGCGAAGATGCCGATGGGCTCGTTGCGGGCGGCGCGCTCGATTGCCCGCTCCTCGATCGACTGGGCCAGCGCGCAAACACGGTTCGCCCCGATCTGGCCGCAGGACGAGCGCAGCGTATGCACGGTGCG
Source organism: Alphaproteobacteria bacterium (assembly GCA_018969785.1). Classification (GTDB taxonomy): domain Bacteria; phylum Pseudomonadota; class Alphaproteobacteria; order Micropepsales; family Micropepsaceae; genus SZUA-430. Next base: position 6,076 of record JAGWXR010000025.1, on the reverse strand, counting down.
TATCAATTCGTCGGCCGGACCATCGGAAGCGACGAGGGCCCGGATCTGATCGAGCTGGCGTCCGGTCTCGCGCATGAACAGCCTGGCATAGCTGTCAAAGCGTCCCCGCATCAGGTTTCGCACGTTGCGGATCGCGATCGGGTTGATGGTTGCCTCATCGACGGGCACCCAGGACTCCACGCCTGCCTCGGAGTGGAGATGCGCCGGCAGCCACTGGCGCAGCTTGCGGGCCAGCACACGCTGGTCGACCGGCTTGTCGATGTGGTCGTTCATGCCGGAGGCCAGGCAGCGTTCGCGGTCGGTCTTGCGCGTGTTCGCGGTCATCGCGATGATCGGACAGGGCTGCGCGGCGCCGGTCTCGAACATCTGGTGAAGCCTCAGCGAGGTGTCGAAGCCGTCCATCTCGGGCATGCGGATATCCATGAGAATGGCATCGAAGCGGTGGGCACGGCACAGTTCGAGCGCAGCCTTGCCGGACCTTGCGATCACGACCCGGCATCCCATCATCTCGAGCGTTGCAATGGCAACCTCGCAATTGACCTCGCTGTCCTCGACAACAAGGATGGCGGGATCGCGGAACAGCCGCGCCGGCGTGTGATCGGAAACCTCAGACGCGACGTCCGGCACCGGCGTTGCCGCGACCTGCTTCGTTCCGGCTTCCGGCCCCGGTGTCTGGATTGGGGCCGGCACCTGTGCCAGGTGGTGTGCCAGCACTTTCTTCACGTCCTCGAAGTTCATCGGCTTGGTCAGGTAGTCGTCCATGCCGGCATTGATGCAGCGGTCGCGGTCGCCGCGCATCACATGCGCGGTCAGGGCGATGATCGGGATGCGTGCAAGGCCCTTGTCCTGCTCCTGCTGGCGGATCTCCCGCGTCGCGTCGAAGCCGTTCATGCCCGGCATCTGGCAGTCCATGACGATGAGGTCGAAGCCGCCCTTTTCCCAGGCCTCGACACCGGCCCGACCGTCATCGGCCACTTCAACGCGGCTGCCGAGCATCTCGAGGAGACGGCTGATCAGGACCTGCTGGTTGCGGTTGTCGTCGACCACAAGGATCCGCCGATTGCGGAAGGCCTCGGTGGGCACGATGCTGCCGGGGGTCTCGCGTGCCGGCAGCGGCACGTGGACTTCCTTGCGGCGGCTGCGCATCGCGGCGGCGATTGCGCCGGTCAGTTTCTGCGGCAGGGCCGGCCGCGGCACGACCGCCTTGAGGTCAAGCCCCGGGGGCAGCTCGCGCGGGTCGAGTTCAACGGCGTTGGACCAGAGGACCAGCGGCAGGCGCATGTCATCGGCGGCCTGCAGCACGCCGTCGTTGCGCGCCACCGCGAGCATTGTTTCGGCGACCAGCACCACATCGACCTGGGTCGGGCTACCATCGAGCGGACGCAGCAGGCGCATCGCCGAGAGCGTGTCGGCCACGGCGAAGCAGCGGCCGCCCGCATGGGCGATGCATTCGGCTGCGATCGTCCGGCCTTCCTCGATGCCTTCGAGGACCAGGACGCGGACGGGATCGGGCTTGCCCAGCTCGCGGGCCGGTGCCGGGTCCGGCGCGACGGCGCTGTCCTCGGGAAGGTCGAGCTCGAACCAGAATTCCGATCCTTCGCCCGGCTTGCTGTGCACGCCGATCTCGCCCTGCATGAGCGTCACAAGCTGGTGGCATATGGAAAGCCCGAGGCCCGTGCCGCCGTGGGTACGCGTGGTCGATGAATCGGCCTGCGTGAACTTGGTGAAAAGACGCGCCTTGACCTCGGGTGCGATCCCGATCCCGGTGTCCCAGACGGAGATCCGGACCCTCTGGGCACCGTTTTCGGATGAACCTGCCCGGACGGCCGAGATGCAGACATGGCCATGCGTGGTGAACTTGACTGCGTTCGAGGCGAGGTTCAGCACAACCTGGCGCAGGCGGTGAGGATCGCCCTTCACGATGTCGGCAACATCCGGCGCGATGCGCAGGAGCATGGTGATCTTCTTTTCGCGGCTCTTGGGCGCCACGAGGTCTGCGGCCTCGGCGAGGACCTTGTGAAGGCTGAAGCTCACCGTCTCGAGGCTGACCTTGCCGGCTTCGATCTTGGACAGGTCGAGGATGTCGTTGATCATCGCGAGCAATGTCTCGGCCGATGTCAGGATCACGCGCGAGAACTGCGCCTGCTTGGGCGGCAGGTTGCCCAGCGTGAGCAGCTGTGCCATCCCGATGATGCCGTTCAACGGCGTCCTGATCTCGTGGCTGATGGTCGCAAGGAAGTCCGATTTCAGGCGGTTGGCACGATCGGCCTCTTCCTTTGCAGCCTGCAATTCCCGGTTCTGCTGCTCGACGCGGGCGCGGGCATCGACCACGCCGTCAAGCAACTGGTTGAGCCTTTCGCCGAACTGGCCGACCTCTTTCCCGGGCAACCGGGGGACGCGAACCTTCACGTCTCCCCTGGAGAACTTCCGGATCGCCTGCTGCATGTGGGTCAGGGGCTGGAGAATGGCGGTGTGCAGCATGAGCACATAGAGCGCCAGCGTCAGGAGGATGCCCACGACCATGATGGTGCCGGGCCTTGCCATGCCCGCGACGGCTTCGGCGTGGATGTTGTCGGTCCTGAGCCTGACGAGAATGAGCGCCGGACGCAGCGCGCCCTTCGCATCGCGCACGTTCAGCGGCAGGGCGAGCATGAAGCCATCCTCGTGGAGGGCGCTTGCGGCCTTGCCATTGAAGGAGCCTGAACCCGACAGTTCGACGGGTATCTGGCGCATCAGCCCGGGGCTGGCCGTGGTCGAGACAAGGCTCTGGTCGGTCGAGGCGAGGATCCTTGCCGAGCCCTGCTCGATGATGGCGAGGGCGTCGATATCGGCGTCGGCGCCGAGGCCCTGGACCATGCGCTGCAGCTGGGGCGATTCCCCGAGGATCGAGGCCGATGCATCAATCGCGTTGGCGAGCGCTTCTGCCCTGTGCCCGACGGCCGTGCGCGCCTGCTGGGAGAAGTGCGAATACATGGCCAGCAGGGTGGCCGAGAGTGTCAGCGAACCGGCGACGAGCGTCCAGAGCGCCGCGCGAACCGAGATATTGAGGTACCGCATGATGCCCATCTAGTTTGCGCTCCCCACCTCGGTCACGGGTGACAGGAAGGCGCCCGCGTCGGGACGCCGCCTGACAACGGGACTGATCCAGCCCTTGAAGCCGGCAAGTTTCTCGAGGGCCTGTTCCACGGGACCGCCAATCCTGAGCATTTCTTCCTGTTCGGCCTCGGGCACGAGGTGGACCCCGGACAGGGCTTTCCTGAATTCGTCATCACCGAGACCCTCGCGGCGTGCCATGATGCGAATGGCTTCACCGGGATAGTCGCGCAGCGCCTCGAGCGAGCGTCCCCATGCCCGCGCGAGCCTGGTCCGCAGGTCGGGAATGCGGTCGAGCACGCCGGGGCGCACGGCCACGACGTCGAGGAACTGTCTTGGGGTCTCTGACGAGGTGAAGACCACCTTTGCCCCGGGTACGCGGGCGGCGGCGACGGACTGCGGTGCATAGGTGACCACGGCATCCACCCGCCCGGACTGCAGCAGGGCCGGACCGTCGAGGACGCTGGCTTCGACCAGGCGGACATCATCGAGCGACATGCCGTTCCTGCCCAAAGCCGCCTGCAGGATGATGCGTCCGAACATCTGCTCAACGGCGACTGTCTTGCCGCGCAGGTCGCGCGGGGACATGAGGCCTTGCCCGCGACCGACGATCACGTCGGCCCCGTCGGAATAATCCGTCACAAGCACGATCACGGGGCGCTCACCTGTCCCGTGATAGACCTGCATGACGTCAACCAGTGTTGTTGCGATGGCATCGACCTGGCCGCGCTCGAAGCTGCGGCGGGCGTCATCGAGGGTGCTGAACTGGACAAGATCGACCTCGAGACCCTGCTCCCGGTAGAGGTCGCGCACGTGGGCGAGGTAGAGGATCTCGTATCCCGGCCACGGATTGATGGCGAGGCGCAGACGGTTGTCGGGCTTGTCGCCTGCGATCGGCCCGGGGAGGGTCAGATACGCGGCAACCGACACGGCCACGAACGTGACGGCCATGATCGTCGACAGGATCCATCGTGTTTTCATCTGCCACACCGGGATGTCCGTCCCCGGATGATTCCGGAAGACAGTGTCCAATCATGGCATGTGGTGCGTTAAGGCGAGGGAAACTCGGCGCGGGCCGGATTCGGCCGATGTCGGGCTTTCGGCGCGGTTTCCTGCCTCAACGGAGCTCGACGCGGAAGCTTCTTGCAAAGGCTTCGGCAAGGATTTCGAAACGTTTGGTGCTGGCCTCGGCCATCAGCGCCTGGTGGCGGCGCGGCAGTGTCAGGACCAAGGCGCCGGGCGTCAGGCGCACGGCGCTGGACTGGAGCACGACGGGTGAGGGACCGGCGAGGACGAGGCCTGCCCTCATGGCAAGGCCGAGGCTGCGGGCGCGCAAGGCGGCTTCCTCGCCAATAAAGCGCAGCGCCCGCTTCTCGCGCTTGTCGTCGCTGCCGCCATAGCGGTGGAACAGCGCCAGTGCGAGCTGGTTGCGGCGTGGATGGTCGATGCCGATGAAGGGCGCGTTGAGGACCTCCTCGTAGATCAGTTCGGCGCGGTGGTCCGGATGACCGCGCCAGCCCGTGTCGGCAAGGTGGCAGGCAGCGCGCCTGAGCCGGTCGAAGCCCTTGTCGGCCGACTGGAAGAGTGGTGCCGTCCACTGCGCGAGGATGCCGCCGAGCGCGGGATCGCGGCCGAGGCGGCGGGACATGTCCTCGCAGGCCGAGAGCAAGGGGTCCCTGGCGCGTTCTTCCTCGGACAGGCGGGAAAACAGCAGCCCCTCGCGCACGCCGAACGCGGAGATGATCACGCGGTCGAGGCGGCCCACCTTGAGCAGGCGCTCCATGACGACGGCGCCATAGGGGATCGCCTCGGCGCGCTTGCGCGTGACACCGGCAGCACTTTCGAGTGACTTGCGGGAGAGGCCCGCGATCAGGCCGGTGAAATCGATCGCGCGGTCGCGTGCGATCTCGTAGTGGTGCAGGATCTGCACGGGATGCTGCACGTTCTCGAGGTGCATGCGCGCGATGTTCCGCCAGACGCCGCCGACCGCATAGAGCGCCTTGCCGCGCAGCCTCTCGAGGCCGGGCAGCTTCTCGAGTTCGGCATCCACGATGGCGCGCGCCCTGTCGGGCCGTCCTTCGGAGAGGTCCATCAGCCGCAGCGGGCCGAACGGCAGGGTGAGGCCGCCGGATTGCTGGCCTTGCGACACGAAGGCGAGTTCCAGGCTGCCACCGCCGAGGTCGCCCACGACGCCGTCTGCCTCCGGAATGCCGGCGAGTACGCCTTCGGCGGCGAAGCGCGCCTCGTCCTCGCCGCTCAGGATCCTGACCGGCGTGCCGATGGCGTTGCGCGCGCGCGCAACGAATTCGGCGCCGTTGCGCGCGTCACGGACGGCGGCGGTGGCAAAGGTCTCGAGACGGACCACACCGACCGACCTTGCGACTTCCTGGAAACGGGCGAGTGCTGCGAGCGCCGCGTTGCTGCCTTCCTCGTCGAGGACGCCGGTGCGGACCATGTTGCGCCCGATGGCGCAGAGGGATTTCTCGTTGAAGACGGCCAGCGGGCTGCGCACGAGACGGTCGTAGATGACGAGGCGCACCGAGTTCGAGCCGATGTCAACGACGCCGATCGGGCCCTCCGGCGCCGGGGCCGGCGCCCGCCGTTGCGGCTGCTCACCTGATGCGCCAGACGCCAAGGGCTAGCTTCCCCGCGCCCGCGTGCGCTGGCTGTTCCTGCCGGACTGCTTGCGTGTCGGTGACTTGCTGCCCTGGCCCGAGAGGCTCGGGTTGGTCATGAAGTAGTCATGCGCACTGAAGGCGTCCGGGGCGTCCGCACCCGATGCCCGGAAATAGGTCCCGTCGGATTGCAGGAGCCAGCTCTGGGCGACGTCCTTGAGGTTTGCATTCATGATCTGGCCCATGACCTGCTCGTGTACCGTCGGGTTCTCGACCGGCACGAGCACCTCGACACGGCGGTCGAGATTGCGCGGCATCCAGTCGGCGGAGGAGATGTACACTTTGGCATTCGGATGAGGCAACCCGTG
>JAGWXR010000183.1 GCA_018969785.1 Alphaproteobacteria bacterium | reverse complement strand
CGTTTGCCGACTATGCGCCGAGCCCGCACAACCAGTTCCTGCATCTCGATCTTCGCAGCTGAGGCTGCGGGCCCTGGGCTGAAAAAGCTTGCGGGGTGCGGCGGAATGCGCCTTGCTGCAGCGCGGATGTTCTTTTATTGTTCTCTTTGGCAATTCCCCTGCCTCTTTCATCCACAGGAGGTGCGTCACAGAATCTTCGACGAAAGTGTATCTCGTGTAACTCGGTCCTGGGCTTGAGGGAGCGATGGGGGGCGTGCGACAGTAGCCCTTGTGTTTCGGCGGGGTGTGGCACGCCTGATAGCTGCGGAAACGGGAGATTGCTTCATGGCCTACCAGGAACGCGGTGGTGGTGGCGGGCGCAGGCCGGCGCAACTGAATGTGCTGGGCGGGTTGCTTGAGCCCTGCAGCCATGAGCCCCTGACAGGTTTCTTCCGCGACGGCTGCTGCAACACGGCGCCGGAGGATCGCGGGTCGCACACCGTGTGTGCCGTGATGACGGCGGAGTTCCTGGCCTTCTCGAAGGCGCGTGGCAACGACCTGTCGTCGCCGGTGCCGCAATTCGGGTTTCCGGGTCTCAAGCCCGGGGACAAATGGTGTCTCTGCGCACCACGCTGGCAGGAGGCTTTCATCGCCGGCATGGCGCCGAGGGTCGTGTTGCGGGCGACACAGGCAGGCGCGCTTTCGCACTGCGACCTTGCAGACCTGAAGCGGTTTGCCATCGATCTCAACTGATCCTGCGGCGTTGGTGCATTAACGACTTTCGCGGAAGCCGGGCGCGGTGCGCGGCGGGCGGTTTGACCCCGGCAGCGAAAATGACTAGCGTTGCCGCCTTCCAGTGATTGCAGAGAGACGCGGTTTTCGCGACGGCTGAAACATGAGCCAGAACAACGGTTTAATGAAGGGCAAGCGGGGCCTCATCATGGGCGTCGCCAATGACCGCTCCATCGCCTGGGGTATCGCCAAGGCGGTGCACGACCAGGGTGGTGAGCTTGCCTTCACCTATCAGGGCGATGCGCTGAAGAAGCGCGTGGTACCGCTGGCCGACAGTGTGGGCTCGAAGCTGGTCATGCCGTGCGACGTGACGGACCATGGATCGATCGACGCCGTGTTCAACGAGCTGAAGACAACCTGGGGCTCGCTGGACTTCGTGGTCCATGCCATCGCCTATGCCAACAAGGACGAGCTCAAGGGCCGCTATGTCGACACGAGCTTCGACAACTTCCAGATGTCGATGAACATCTCGTGCTACTCGTTCACGGCGATCGCGCAGCGCGCTGAGAAGATGATGCCGAACGGCGGCTCGCTGCTGACACTCAGCTATCTCGGCGCCGAGAAGGTCATGCCGCACTACAATGTCATGGGCGTGGCGAAGGCGGCGCTTGAGGCGAGCGTGCGCTACCTGGCCGAGGACCTGGGCAAGCAGGCGATCCGCGTCAACGCCATCTCGGCGGGACCCTTGAAGACGCTGGCCGCCTCGGGCATCGGCGACTTCCGCTTCATCCTGAAGTGGAACGAGCTCAATGCGCCGCTGCGGCGGAACGTGACGCTGGACGAAGTCGGCAATTCCGGCCTCTACCTGCTCTCCGACCTTGGCCGCGCCGTGACGGGTGAAGTCCATCACGTCGACTGCGGCTACCACATGGTGGGCCTCGCGGCGGTGGACAAGGTTCAGGAAACCGCTCAATTGCTGACGACGCTTGCACCGCATGAATGACGCGCGCCGCGGGCTTCTGGTGACAGCCCCGGCGCAGGAGGCCCCTCATGTCGCACAACAGCTTCGGCCATCTCTTCCGGGTGACGACATGGGGCGAGAGCCACGGGCCGGCGCTTGGCTGCATCGTTGACGGCACGCCGCCGGGCATCGGCCTGACCGAGGCTGACATCCAGCCCTGGCTCGACCGCCGGAGGCCGGGAACCTCGAAGTTCGTCACGCAGCGCCAGGAAAGCGACCAGGTGCGCATTCTCTCGGGTGTGTTCGCCGACGAACGCACGGCGGGCCAGGTGACCACCGGCACGCCGATCGCGCTGCATATCGACAATGTGGACGCCCGCTCGAAGGACTATGCCGAGATCCGCGATACGTTCCGCCCAGGGCATGCCGACTACAGCTATTTCATGAAATACGGTGTGCGCGACTATCGTGGCGGCGGGCGGCAGTCGGCGCGCGAGACGGCGGCGCGCGTGGCAGCGGGCGCGATCGCGCGCAAGGTGCTGGACCAGCTGGTCCCCGGCGGCGTGCGCATCCGCGGCGCGCTCGTGCAGATGGGGCCACACGGGATCGACCGGGCGAACTGGAACTGGGACAGCGTCGAGCAGAACCCCTTCTGGTGCCCGGATGCGGCGGCTGCGACCGCGTGGGAGAGCTATCTCGACGGCGTGCGCAAGGCGGGCTCGTCGTGTGGCGCGGTAATCGAGGTCGTGGCGCAAGGTGTCCCCGCCGGGCTTGGCGCCCCGCTTTATGGCAAGCTTGATGCGGAGCTTGCGGGCGCGATGATGTCGATCAACGCGGTCAAGGGCGTTGAGATCGGCGAGGGCTTTGCAGCGGCAGCCCTCTCGGGCGAGGCGAATGCCGACGAGATGCGCGTGGCTGACGGCCGGCCGCAATTCCTGTCGAACCATGCCGGCGGGATCCTGGGCGGCATCTCGACAGGCCAGGACATCGTCGTGCGCCTTGCGGTGAAGCCGACCTCGTCCATCCTGTCCCCACGCCAGACGATCACGCGCGACGGGGTCGAAACCGACATCCAGACCAAGGGCCGCCACGACCCCTGCGTGGGCATCCGGGCGGTGCCCGTCGGCGAGGCCATGATGGCCTGCGTGCTGGCTGATCACCTGCTGAGGCATCGGGGGCAGTGCGGGTAAAATTGGCTCAAATGAGCCATTGACAGATCGCCTCCGGCGGTATATACACGTATATACTTCATTGGGAATAGCCATGGACATCTATCGGAGCAAGACATTCAGGACCGGCAATAGCCAGGCGGT
>JAGWXR010000182.1 GCA_018969785.1 Alphaproteobacteria bacterium | reverse complement strand
CCACGCACGAGCCGCGAAATTCACAGGAAAATCCGTATTAACCAGCGGGATCCCTAGTCGAAAAGGCTGGAAACCGACCGTTCCTCGGCGATCCGCTTGATCGCCTCACCGAGCAGTTCGGCCGTCGGCAGGATGCGGATATTGGCACAGCCCCGCACCGCTTCCGTCGGCGCGATCGAGTCCGTGATCACAAGCCCCTTGAGCGCCGAGCCCCGGACGCGCGCGACCGCACCGCCCGACAGCACGCCATGCGTCGCATAGGCATAGGTGGCCTTCGCCCCCTTCTGCATCAGGGCCTCGGCCGCGTTGCAGAGCGTGCCGGCACTGTCGACGATGTCGTCGATCAGGATGCAGACGCGCCCCGAGACGTCGCCGATGATGTTCATGACCTCCGACTCGCCCGCCCGCTCGCGGCGCTTGTCGACGATGGCGAGGTCCGCATTGATCCGCCGTGCCAGCGCACGCGCGCGCACCACGCCGCCGACGTCGGGCGAAACCACCATCAGCGCCTCGCCGGCGAAGTTCTTCTTGATGTCGTTCTCGAAGATCGGTGCCGCAAACAGGTTGTCCGTCGGAATGTCGAAGAAGCCCTGGATCTGCCCGGCGTGAAGGTCAAGCGTCAGCACGCGCCCGGCGCCGGCCTGCGTGATGATGTTGGCGACCAGCTTCGCCGAGATCGGCGTGCGCGGGCCTGGCTTGCGGTCCTGGCGCGCATAGCCGAAATACGGGATCACCGCTGTCACGCGCTTGGCCGACGCGCGGCGCAGCGCATCGATGCAGATCAGCAGCTCCATCAGGTGGTCGTTCGCAGGGAACGACGTCGACTGGATGACGAACACGTCCTCGCCGCGGACATTCTCCTGGATCTCGACGAAGACCTCCATGTCAGCAAAGCGGCGCACGATGGCCTTGGTCAGCGGAACGTTCAGGTACTCGCCGATCTGTGTGGCAAGCGGATGATTGCTGTTGCCGGAGAGAAGCTTCATGCGGCGATACCCTTGAAGACGCGGGCGCTTGTAGCAACCAGGCACCGACGATGCAACGCGACTTAACTGCCCCCGCCTGCGCGAATCTGTTGAAGAACCTGCCACATGCCGTCGGCAGCGGCCTCTGCCGCGTAGGCGGCGGTGGAACCCCATTTCCGCCCCAGTTGCCCGCGCGGGACGGGATTCTCCTGGACGAGTGTGCCGGCCTGCTTTCCATCCTCGGCCACGAGCGACCACACCAGCCGCACCCGATCTTCCGTAGCGCTGAGGCGCGTGACCGAGACCGTGCAGTCCACACGCCACGCCTTGGCATTGCGCGCCTTCTCGATACGGGCACCCTTGCCGCGCAACGCGCCCTCCAGCGCAAGGGCAAGCGCGCGGTTGCCATCTCCGGGCGCACCCGCGATCCGCCCGACGCGCACCTTCAGCGCCTCCTCGGCCGCGGCCCCGTTCGCGACCGCGCCCGTGGCCGAGCCAGCCTTGCTGAGGACAGCCATGACCCGGTCCGCCACGCTGGTGGCCTGGTCTGCAAGGCGCGGAACCAGGTTATCCGCCGTCTCGCCGGTGAAGGTGGTCGTGAACTGCTCGCGCATCTCGCCGTCGGGCGCAACCAGCCGCCACACGATCACGCCCACGCGCGGACCGCGCTTGTCGGACACATAGGTTCCGGCAAACCGTCCCCGCAGGGTCCAGGAACCGGGCGTGCTTGCCGTCGGCGTCGCGATGTCCTTCGCATCGAGCGCCCGGATCACCCGTGACTGGATGTCAGGACCAAAGCTTGCCTCGAGCCCGCGCGGCGCCTCGACGACGACGCTGGCAAGGCCAAGCGACGGCGCCAGGATAGCCTCGTTGCGGGGCATGCCCTCGAAGGCGCGCGGAATCGCAAAGGGATCTTCCATCCCGAGCGGCTCGGTGATGGCAGCGCAGCCCGCGACCGAAAGCACCAAAAGCAAAATGAAGGAACGAAGGAACAGTCTCATGGCTTCAGCATGATCGCGGAAAGGTTGCGGCCATATTGCGTCTCGCCGCGATGGGTGGTGCGGCGGAACGAGAAATGCGTCTGGGTGCCCGTGTAGGTACAAATGCCAAGCACCTCACGCCGGCGCACGCCCGCCACCTCGAGCTGCCGGTCCACGAACGACGGCAGGTCGAACATGAAATGCCCGGGCCGCGCTGACGCCGTGAAGAAACGCGCATGCCCGCCATCTGCCGCGACGAAACGGGACTGGAACTCGGGTCCCACTTCATAGCTGGCCTGGCTGATGCAGGGCCCGACGGCAGCAACGATGCGCGCACGCTGCGCCCCGCGCTGCGTCATGCGGGCAACCACCGCCTCGATCACGCCACCGAACGCGCCCTGCCAGCCGGCATGCGCGCTGCCGATCACGCCCGCCTCGGCATCGGCAAGCAGCACAGGCGCGCAATCGGCTGCCAGCACGCCCAGCACAATGCCCGGCACCGTCGTGACCATGGCGTCCCCGCGGGGCGCCGCCTCGCGCGGCCATGGTGCCGTCACGTCGATCACGTCCGCGCTGTGGATCTGGTAGGCCGTGATGAGATTGTCCACATCCGCGCCAAGCGCCGAGGCGACAAGGCCCCGGTTCCGGCGCACGAGCGCAGGATCATCATCGGACCCATAGCCGCAATTCAGCGAAGCGAATACGCCCTGCGAGACACCACCCTCGCGTCCCCAGAACCCGTGCGCCACCCGGTCGCAATGCGCGAGCAGCCCTGAAACAAGCTTGGCGGTCACCGGCTGAACCCTGCTGGCACGAGTGAAGGGGGAAACGAAGCGCTCAACACCTTAAACAGGGTGCCCATTGCCTCGGGCGACGTCAACCGCGCCAGTGCGTTCCCGAGCGCTTGCGCCTGCGCCGGCGTCGCCCGGCGAGACAGGATCTCTGTCCTCGCCCCCGCGCCCATCTCCAGCAGGAACACACCCTGCCCGCGCACGGGCCAGACGGTAGCGCCTGACGCGCGCAGGCAACGGGCCAGCGCATCGAAATCCACATGGAAGGTGATGTCGGCGCTTCCCGGCGCGG
>JAGWXR010000181.1 GCA_018969785.1 Alphaproteobacteria bacterium | reverse complement strand
ATCCCCGGATGGCGGCGTTGTAGGCCTGTCCGATGTCGAGCGGCGTCAACGTGTCACTTTCACCCCAGATGATGAGCGTGGGCGTTGAGATGCGTGTCACGTTCTGCTGGATGAAATCGTCGAACGGTGTCTGGAACCGCTTGAGGGACGCAGCGCGGTTGCCGGTCTTGCGGTTCAGGATCCAGTACCTGTCCACCATTTCCGGGGTAACGATGGCGTCGTTCACGATGGCCTTCTTCAGGCCGTCCTCGAAGAGGCCTCGCGGCGAGACATAGAGCATGATGTTCTGGATCACGGGGGTGCGCGCGATGATGAAGCCGAGGCCTGGGTCCCTCTGCGTCCTTGTCGGCATGCCGGCTGCGTCCACGAGGATGAGTGCGGTCAGGCGCTCGGGGTGACGAATGGCAAACCGCGCGGCAATGCCTCCACCCATCGAATTTCCCGCGAGGGCGAAACGCTCGATGTTCATCACGGTCGTGAACTCGTTCACGAACTGCGTCATGGCTTCCTGGCTATAGTCGTCGCCCGGTACCGGACCCGTGAGGCCGTGGCCCGGCAGATCGATACTGACCATGCGGAACTGGTCGCCGATCTGTGCGACCCAGGGTTCCCAGGTGTGCAGCGAGGCATTCGATCCATGCAGCAACACAAGCGCCGGGCCGTTGCGCTGGCCTTGGTCACGATAGTGGACGGTGGCGCCTGAGGGGAGGGTGATGAACTGTGAGGGCGGCTTTCCGTATTTTTCGCGCGCCTCGATGTCGCGCACGTCGGGATCCTGCAGGAAGACAAAGAGTCCGATGCCTGCAAAAATCGCGATGGCCAGAAGTACCATCAGCCCCCGGACGATCCGACCTACCATAGTCCAAACCTCTTGCGTTTCCTGTCGCCGCCGAGGGTGTAGTCCTCGGCTTCGGGGCCCGGATCATCGGGCGCCCGTGGCGCTGTGGGCATCATAGCATCGTCAACAGGCATGGGAGAATATTCCGCTCCCCGGTCGCGCGGCGCGCGGCCCTGCGAGGGCTGGCCTGGCTCGGCCTTAACCGTGTGGCGGTAGAGGGGTGCTGCGTTGCCGACGGCGCTGGTATAGGCCGTGATGCTGTCGGCGGCGGGTCGGCTGTCGGTCTCGGGTGCGCCGGACTGCCAGGTCAGCGTGTCGAACGCGCCGCAGGCATTGCAGGTGGCCGACCATTCGTTCTGGGTTCTCAGGCAGGCTTCGCAGGCCCATGTTGCGTCGTGGGGCGCCTTGAGGGCGCGGGTGGCCCAGTCCCGGGCGATCATGCTTTCGCCTGCCAGTCCCCGCTCGATCTCGGACATCAGCATGCAGACCCTGACGGTCGGTGTGCTTTCCGTGAGCGGGCGCAGGTGCTCGCTGGCTTCCTGGTAGCGACCCTGTGACATGGACGCGGCGGCGGCGAGGATGCGGCTTTCGGGGTGGTGCGGGTTCATGGCGGCGAGGCCCGAGAGGCGTTTGGCCCGGGCCTGGGGTGTTTCCTCGGCGCGCATGCCGGCATAGGTGCGGGCGAGGTCGGGGTGCGGGCCGCGGGACCAGGCGGCTTCGATCAGGCTCGAGGCCCGCCACAGCTTGCCTTGGGCCGTCGCGCTTTCGGCGGCGATGATGGCGGCCGGGCCGAAGCCCGGGACAAGGCTGAGGGCTTCCTCGGCAAGGCGGGCGGCCTGTTCGCCTTCGCCTGCCTCGCGGGCGGCTTGCGCGCCGGCGGCGGCGAGAACGGCCTTGCGGCGCTTGGCGATCGCGGGGTCGAGCTGGCGCGCCTTGACCTGCATGTCGACGGCGGCTGCGGCCTCGGTCCACTTGCGCAGGCCCACGTTCAGGTCGAACAGCGCGGCGAGCGCCCAGCGTGTGCGCGGTCGCAGCAGGCGCGCGCGCTCGGCAATCAGCAGGGCCTGGCTGATGTCCTGGCGGCGCATGGCCGACATGTAGAGGCCGCGCAGGCCGAGGAACTCGGTTTCCTTCGATTGCAGCATCTGGGTGAAGTAGCGCTGTGCGGCCTCGTCATCGCCTTCCATCTGGGCTGCCTGCGCCGCCAGAAGGAGTGCCAAGGGTGGTTCGCCCACCAGCGAGAGGGCCTTGCGCGTCTGCTTGCGGGCTTCCTCGTCATCGCCGGCGGCGACGGCAACGAGGCCCTTGGTCACGGCAGCAAGGCCGCGGGTCTGCCGGCCCATGGCGCGCCAGCGGAAGAACTCTGCCGGGGCATCGACGAAAGCCGTGATCAGCCGGTAGGCCAGGATCGTCGTGATCGACAGGACGATCACGCCCACGATCGCGACCGGGATCGAAAGGCTGATCTCGAGGTCGGGCCTCACGATGGTCACTGTCCCCGGAATATCGGCAACCTGGCTTGCCCCGAGGGCCATCAGGGCGATCAGCAGGAAGAGCCAGAGGGCGCGCATCATGATGGAGGCCTTTGCCTAGCGTGCGGGCGGCTGGGGTGCCGCCGGCGCTGCCGGTGCTGCCGGCGCGGGGGTGGTGATCTGCTCGATCGCCTGTGCGTTGAGGCGGGCGAGGGTGGCTTCCACCTTCACCCGGGCGTCAGCCTTCTGGAGCCATGCCGAGAGCGGCCTTGCTGCCTGTCCCTTGATGGCGGAAAGCTCCCTGACGGCTGCGGGCAGATCACCTGCCTTCAGGCGCTGCTCGGCGCGGGCGAGCGTGCTTTCCGTCGACGTGCCGGCCTTGTCGGCTGTGGAGCGCCAGGTCACGAGGCCCGAGACATTGCTCCAGAGCCGGGAGACGCCGTCGGCGCCCTTGCCGGCGCGCTCGGCGTCGACGGCGGCCGCGGCCGCGTTGCCGAATGACGAGATGAGGGTGCCGGTCGTCGGCAATCCCGTGCCGGCGTGACGGGCGATTCCTGCGAGCTCCCTGTCGGCGGGCAGCAGGCGCTGAACGATGTCGTATTCGGTGCGGAAGGGCGCGGAGCCCTGTGCGGCGCGTGTGAGATTTGCGATGGCGGTTGCCAGCGAGGCGCGGCGGGCGAGGTCGAGGATGTCTGAGGCCTCGAGACGTTCCATGCGCGCCGCCACGTTGT
>JAGWXR010000180.1 GCA_018969785.1 Alphaproteobacteria bacterium | reverse complement strand
GTCTTCGCCCCGCTCGGCGTGCTCCTGCCCCCCGGCCTCGGCCTCAAGATCGACAACCGCGACATCGGCAACGCGCCCTTCCTGCGCTGCCAGAGCTTCGCCTGCTTCGCCCAGGTCGTCGTCGACGACGGACTGGTCAAGCAACTGCGCGAGGGCAAGCAGGCCGTCTTCATCATTTTCCAGACAGAGGAGGCCGGCATCGGCATCCCCATCTCGCTCAGCGGCTTCGACAAGGCCATCGCGGCGCTGAACTGACCGGCGCGCGCATCCGCCGTTTTCGCATATTCATCTCTTTCGTTCGAAAGCAGCAATTTACCTCGAGTTGCATTGACCGGAAGCGCGCACAACCGAATATCGACAACCGGTCGTGTTCGTGTTGCGTGGATCGCGTTTTCGGGTGTGGTGGAGTAACGCCGTCCGATGTGTTGGCCTTTTGCCGATCGTTTCGGCGTTGGACGCCGTGACGGCGGTCCCGCCGGCGCGCGCCAGCGACACCTGGGTCGAAAAGACCATCACCGCGCCTGAACCGTCCCGTGAGAGCTGGGCCGGTGCCGAAGCCTTCGGCCAGGTGCTTTCGCTCTACACCGGAGCGACGCTCGCCCCCTTCGGCAGCCTGCGCCAGGACGGGCTGCGGCTGCGGCTCGTGGGCGGGACCAGCAGCTATGCCTATGCGGGCCGCCGCTACGTCAGTGCCGTCGACGATGCGCGGACGATTTCATTCAAGGGCCGAAGCACGTTCATCGAGGCTTTGGTCGGCTACCAGTGGAGCCTCGGGTCGACGACGGTGAAAGCCTTCGCCGAGTGGACGGAGACCAACCACCTGATCGCCCCGTTCGACGTCGAAACCTTGGTCCAGGGCCGCGCCAGCGGTGCCAAGGGTGCCCTCGAGATCTGGCAGGACCTGGCCAGCCGCGGCTTTCTCGCGGTCGACCTCGGCTACGCGCAGACCCATGGCGCGCATTCGCAGCGCGTTCGCCTCGGCGCCCGCGTGACCGACGCCTGGTCGCTCGACCCCGAGGTTCATCGTCTCGGCCATGCCGAGGGCACGACCATGCGCATGGGCGCGTTCATCCGCTTCGAAGGGCCGACCCAGGAGGGCTCGCTCTCCTTCGGCAGCTCCGCTTACGAGGGCGGCGAGCCGCAGGCCTACCTCACCGCGCAATGGCTCGTGCGCTTCTGACCGCGCCGGCGGGCCTCAGAAGAACGCCTGGATGCCGGTGATCGCGCGCCCTAGGATCAGCGCATGGACGTCGTGGGTGCCCTCGTAGGTGTTCACCGTCTCGAGGTTCTGCGCGTGGCGCATCACGTGATACTCGACCTGGATCCCGTTGCCGCCGTGCATGTCGCGGGCGACCCGCGCGATATCGAGCGCCTTGCCGCAGTTGTTGCGCTTCACGATCGAGATCATCTCGGGCGCCATCCGCCCCTCGTCGAACAGCCGCCCGACCCGGAGCGACGCCTGAAGTCCCAGCGCGATCTCGGTCTGCATGTCGGCGAGCTTCTTCTGCACGAGCTGCGTTGCCGCCAGCGGCCGGTTGAATTGCTTGCGATCGAGCGTGTACTGGCGCGCACGGTGGAAGCAATCCTCCGCCGCCCCCATTGCCCCCCAGGAGATGCCGTAGCGCGCCCGGTTGAGGCAGCCGAACGGCCCTTTGAGCCCGGAAACGTTGGGCAGCAGCGCGCTTTCCGGCACGACGACGCCGTCCATGACCACTTCGCCGGTGATCGAGGCGCGCAGGCTGAGCTTGCCGCCGATCTTGGGCGCGGAGAGGCCCTTCATGCCCTTCTCGAGCACGAAGCCGCGGATCTCGTCGCCGTGCGCGGCGCTCTTGGCCCACACCACGAACACGTCGGCGATCGGCGAGTTGGAGATCCACATCTTGGAGCCCGAAAGCCGGTAGCCGTCCGCCACCTTCTCGGCCCGCGTCTTCATGCCGGCCGGGTCCGAGCCAGCGTCCGGCTCCGTCAGCCCGAAGCACCCCACCCACTCGCCAGATGCCAGCTTGGGCAGATAGCGCCGGCGCTGGTCCTCGCTGCCGTACGCGTAGATGGGATACATCACCAGCGAGGACTGGACCGAATTCATCGACCGGAAGCCCGAATCCACCCGCTCGATCTCGCGGTTCACGAGCCCGTAGGACACGTAGCTCGCCCCCGCGCACCCGTAAGCCTCGGGAATGGTCACCCCGAGCAGCCCCAGCGCGCCCATCTCGTTGAAGATCGCGCGGTCGGTGCGCTCCTCCAGGTAGGCCTGCGCGACCCGCGGCAGCAGTTTGTCCTGCGCATAAGCGCGTGCGGTGTCGCGGATCGCCTTCTCCTCCTCGCTGAGCTGGTCTTCGAGAAGAAAGGCATCGTCCCACGCGAATGCCGCCTTGGCCTTGCCGGCGCCACGAGCAGATGTGTCCATGATCGAACCTCGGTACGGCTTGAGATGTCAGTCCAGTCCGCGCTCGCTACAGGATGTCCGGTCCGGACACCAGACCGCGCTGGTCTCGCCTTCGGCATGCCTGCAACGCCCCACGGATCACAAGAGGGACGAGGCCGGCCTCAATCGATAACGAACGGTATACCGCGTCCGGGTATGCTGCGGCGAGGGTCGATCCAACACCGGAGCATCGCCATGTCGGCAGAACCAGTCACGCAGTCGGGCAGCGCACTGGGCGGCGTGCTGCGGCTGTTGGCCGCCCTCGTCGTTCTCGTGCTGGCTGGTTTGGCCGGCCTGGTCGTCCTGGGTGTGCTCCCCCTCGATGCGTTCAACGGCTGGGCCGTCAAGCTGGCGATGCTGGCCGGCATCGGCGGCGTGGCGAGCGTCCTGATGTGGGCGCTGACATCGCTCGGCCGCTCTTGACGCAACCGCCCGCGCCCATGTCGCACGCTGGCCTTACAGCCCGCGATTGCCTGGCGCGGTTTTTGCGGTCGAAGTCCTGCAACGGAAATTTTCAAGCTTGACGTTTCAACTCTAACCCGCATTCCCCAAGTAGATCGTGGTTTCCGTCTACGCCTGATGCCGCAAATCGCTTATGTTCCAATGCATTGACAGCATCGGAGGCAGGCGGCGATGTCTCACCTTGCGGGTGAAAGCGAATCTGAGGGCAG
>JAGWXR010000179.1 GCA_018969785.1 Alphaproteobacteria bacterium | reverse complement strand
TGTTCCTGGACTGGTCAATGTCCGACGAGGGACAGATTCACTCGATAAAGGACCACGGCAACCTCACCTCGCTGAAGACTGCTCCCTTCAATCCGCCAGGCTTCGATCCCAAGGTCGCGAAACTATGGGTCCCCAAGTTCGAGGAGTTCGAGAAGCTCCGCGACGTCTGGATTCCGGAGTGGAACAAGATCTACGGCTACCGCCAGTGAATGGCTTGAAGGAAAGCTGACACCGCATGTCTGCCGAACTGCGCATTGCGCACCTGCGCAAGGTCTTCGCCACCGGAAAGCCGGCGGTGGACGACGTCAGCTTCACCATTGCGGCAGGTGAGATCGTGGTCCTGCTCGGCCCTTCGGGCTGCGGCAAGACCACGACATTGCGCTGCGTCGCGGGGCTGGAACACCCCACGACTGGCGAAATCAGCCTCGGCGGCGAACCGATCTCCGCGCCTGCCCGTGGGATCCTCATGCCGCCCCGCCTGCGCAACATCGGAATGGTCTTCCAGTCCTATGCCGTCTGGCCGCACATGACAGTGCGGGAAAACGTCGCCTACCCTCTCAAGTCCCGCGGCCTGTCCCGAACCGACCAGGACCGCCGCATCGCGGGCGCCCTCGCCCTTGTCGACCTCTCGGGCTACGCTGATCGACCTGTCACCCAGCTCTCGGGTGGCCAGATGCAGCGCGTGGCACTGGCGCGGTCCATGGTCTACGAGCCGCGCCTTCTGCTGCTCGACGAGCCCCTGTCCAATCTCGACGCCCAGCTCCGTCTGCGCCTGCGCGATGACCTTCGACGTATCGTCAAGAAGGCCGGCCTCACCGCGCTCTACGTCACGCACGACCAGACCGAGGCCGTCGTCCTTGGCGACCGCATCGGCGTCATGCGCGATGGCAAGCTGCTGCAGATCGCCTCGCCGGAGGAGGTCTACAACCGCCCGGCTGATCTCTTCGTCGCTGCCTTTACCGGTGCCTCGAACTTCATCGCCGGCGAGGTTGCGGCACGCAACGGAGAGTATGGAACCGTGCGCACGCCGGACGGCTCCACGCTGCGCGCGTGGATGCCCACCAGCGTCATGCCCAACACCAGGGTCCAGGTCGCGGTGCGCCCCGAGAACATCCGCTTCGCCGAGGCCGCCGGCCCGGACAACCGCGTCACCGCGCGGGTCACTGCGCAGCGCTACCTCGGGATGCAGACCAGCTACGACCTCTCGGTCTTCGGCACCACGATTGAGGGGATCGAGGTCGGCACAGCCGCCCGCTATCCGGTCGGTGGCGAGGTCACCGTCGCCCTCCCTCCCGAATCCTGCTGGGCCTACGCCGCCAGCGCAGATGACGCACGCGTGATTGCGCCGCACTGAGCCAACCCGCCTGGACGCCCCCTGCCCCATCCCCTAACCTGCCGACCAACCCAGCAGAAACGGCAGGAAACGACTATGTCCGACGCTCCGCTCGTCCGCCTTGAACGCCACAACGACGTCGGCGTCATCATCGTCAACAACCCGCCGGTGAACGCCCTCTCACCGGGCGTCCCGGAAGGCATCGTCGCCTGCTTTACGGAGGCGCATGCCGATCCCGCCATCAAGGCCATGGTCCTGATCGGCGACGGCCGCAGCTTCATCGCAGGCGCCGATATCCGCAACTTCGGCAAGGGCCGCGCGCCCCTCCCTCCCGGCAGCCGAAGCCACGACATCCTCGATACATCCACCAAGCCCATCGTTGCCGCCATCCACGGCTACGCGCTCGGCGGCGGGCTCGAGAACGCCATGGCCTGCAACTACCGCATCGCCAAGCGCAGCGCGAAGGTCGGTCTGCCCGAAGTGCTCATCGGTATTCTCCCCGGCGGCGGCGGCACCCAGCGCCTGCCCCGCCTCATCGGCCCCAAGGCCGCGCTCGACCTCATCGTCTCCGGCCGCCACGTCCCGGCCGCCGAGGCCCTCACGCTGGGCATCATCGATGCGATCGTGGAGGAGGATCAGGACCTCAAGCAGGCCGCCGTCGCCTTTGCCCGCGCCAAGGCCGATGCCCGCCC
Source organism: Alphaproteobacteria bacterium (assembly GCA_018969785.1). Lineage (GTDB taxonomy): Bacteria > Pseudomonadota > Alphaproteobacteria > Micropepsales > Micropepsaceae > SZUA-430. The sequence continues at coordinate 1,084 of JAGWXR010000179.1, read as the reverse complement.
CCTGCCCCAGATCAGCAGTCGCACCGACAAGCTGGAGGAAGCCAGGGCCAACCCCGGCATGTTCGATGCCAAGCGCAAGGAGATCGCACGCCGGGCCCGCAACCAGAAGGCGCCCTACAACTGCATCCTCGCTGTCCAGGCCGCCGCCGAGTTGCCCTTCGCCGAAGGTCTCAAGCGCGAACGCGATCTCTTCAACGAACTTGAGAACTCTGATGAGGCCCGCGCGCTGCGCTACGTCTTCTTCAGCGAACGCGAGGCTGCCCGTGTCCCGGGTCTCGACCCTGCGATCAAGGTCCGCGAGGTGAACACCGCCGCCGTCATTGGCGCCGGAACCATGGGCGGCGGCATCGCCATGGCCTTCGCCGATTTCGGCGTACCGGTCCGCATCCTCGAAGCCACACAGGAAGCGATGGACCGCGGCATGGCCCGCATCCGCGCCAACTACGAGACCTCTGTGAAGCGCGGCTCGCTCGCCGCCGACGAGATGGAGCGTCGCTTCGCCCGCATCACTCCGGTTCTCTCCTACGACCAGATCGGCGACGCCGATGCGGTGGTGGAAGCCGTCTTCGAGCAGATGGCCCCGAAGAAGGAGGTCTTTGCCAAACTGGACGCCGTGATGAAGCCTGGCGCCCTGCTGCTCTCGAACACCTCCGCGCTCAACATCGACGAGATAGCCTCGGCCACGAACCGACCGCAGGACGTTGCCGGCGCCCACTTCTTCTCGCCGGCCAACGTCATGAAGCTGCTGGAAGTGGTGAAGGGCGCGAAGACGTCGCCCGACACCATGGCCAGCACCATGGCCATGGGCCGCAAGATCGGCAAGCTCAGCGTCGGCTGCGGCAACTGCGACGGCTTCCTCGCCAACCGCTCCCGCGCGCCCTTCAATGCCGAGATGGTCATCATGCTCGAGGAAGGCGCGTTGCCCGAGCAGATCGACAAGGTCATGGTCGATTTCGGCTACCCCATGGGCCCATTTGCCGTCGGCGACCTGGCGGGCCTGGACATCGGCGCCGAAAGCCGCAAGCGCCGCGCCGCGGCCGATCCCAACTACCGCAAGCTCCCCATCGCCGACCGCCTGGTCGAG
>JAGWXR010000024.1 GCA_018969785.1 Alphaproteobacteria bacterium | reverse complement strand
GCGTAGGGCTCCTGGCTGCCAATGATGCGCCAGACCTTCTTGGTGTGGGCGATGCGGGCGTCGCGCTCGGCGGGCGCGGGCTGGGTGAGGACGGCCAAGGCCTCGGGGCTTGAGGGCGGCAGGTCGCGCCGGCCGGTCGTGGACATGATCGAGGTGAGGCTCAGCGCCCTGTCGGGGTGGCGGATGGCGACGAGCTGGGCGATCATGCCGCCCATCGAGGCGCCGACGATGTGTGCCTTGCCGATGCCCAGCGCGTCGAGGACGCCGACCGAATCAGCCGCGAAGTCGTCGAGCGTGTAGGGCGCGCTGACCGGCTGGCCGGAGGCGGCCCTCATGAAGGCCTCCATGACGTTGACCTCGCCGAGGTGGTCGAGCTTGTCGGACAGGCCGATGTCGCGGTTGTCGAAGCGGATGACCTGGTAGCCGCGGTCGGCAAGGCCCGTGCAGAGCGCCTCGGGCCACATGGTCATCTGGGCGGAAAAGCCCATGATCAGCAGGATCGCCGGGTCATTCCGGCTGCCAAAGGTCTCGTATTCGAGGTTCAGTCCGTTTGCCTTGATCCGGGGCATGTTGTCAGGTCCGTTAATGTCGATGGGATTAATTGCGATGGCCGGGACCCTATCAGGGTACAATCGGAAGGCAAGCACCCTGCCCCCGCATTGCAACGCCGGCGCCGCAACTCGGCCGTTGACTTTGGCGCGGTCAGGGGGAAGTTAGTCACCCAAACCCCGGCACCCACCAGCCATGCAACGCAAGTTCAGGAATCTCGGCGCGGACCTCTTCGATATCGCCATCATCGGTGGGGGCATCACGGGCGCCTGTATCGCGCGGGACGCCGCCCGGCGCGGCCTGAGCGTCGCGCTCGTCGAGAAGGGAGACTTCAGCTGCGGAACCAGCGCGGGCTCGACCAAGCTGGTGCACGGGGGGCTGCGCTACCTCAAGTCACTGGAACTGCGCCTCATTCGCGAGTCGCTGCGCGAGCGGCGGGTGTGGGAGCGGATCGCCCCGCACATGGTCTATCCCATGCCCTTCCTGCTGCCGCTGCAGGAGCCGTCGGAACGGCTGATGATCAATGCGGGGCTCACGCTCTATGACCTGCTGTCCTTCGATCGCAACTGGCTGGATGATCCCGACCAGCGCATGCCGGCGCACCGGTCGCTGAGCGCGGCCGAGGCACGGGCGCTCGAGCCGGCCCTGTCGGGCGCAAAGCTCGACAGTGCGATGCTCTACTATGACTGCCAGATGTACTCGCCCGAGCGGCTTGGGCTTGAGTGCCTCATGGATGCGGTCAAGCATGGCGCGGTGATCGCCAACCATGCGCAGGCCGTCGCCTTCGACCGCAAGGGCAGCACGATCCATGGCGTGCGCGTCCGCGACAGGCTCGACGGGTCGGAGACGACGATACGCTGCAAGCTGGCCATCAATGCTGCGGGGCCGTGGGCAGACCGGTTGCTTGAACTGATCGACGGCGCGGGTGGAAGGTCGCACAAGCTGATCCGCTCGAAGGGCATCCACGTGATCACGCGGGCGCTGACGCAGCGCCATGCGCTGGCGGTCAGCCACAAGGGTGGCCACTTCTTCATCGTGCCGTGGCGCGACCATTCGATCGTCGGCACGACGGACACGGTCTTTGAGGACGAGCCCGATGCGCTGCGGGTGACAGCCGACGAGGTGGCAGCGTTCCTTTCCTTCGTCAATGAGGGGCTCCCGGGCCTCGACCTTGTTCCCGACCATGTCTGCCACGCCTATGCAGGGCTGCGGCCTCTGGTCGATGACGGCGCCAAGAGCAGCTACAATGCCAGCCGCAAGGCCGAGATCGTCGACCATGGTGCGGAAGGCGGGCCGGCGAACCTGGTCTCGGCGATCGGCGGCAAGTGGACCACGTCACGCCAGATCGCAGAGAGCTGCGTGAACCTCGTTGCCCGCAAGCTGCAGGCCGACACCAAGCGCTGCGATACGGCCGATGCGCCGCTGCCGGGTGCTGCGGGCAACCACAAGGCCAAGGTTGCAAAGCTCTCGGCCGAGCGGCGCGACATCTCGGCCTCGACGGCCGAGACGCTGGCGCGCAATTACGGGGCCATGGCGGGCGACGTACTTATCCATGCCTCCTCGGATGTCACCCTGCTGCGGACTGTCTCGCAGCGCCTGCCCGACATCGCGGCGCAGGTCGTCCATGCCGTGCGGGCCGAGATGGCGTGCACGCTCGATGATGTGGTGTTCCGGCGCACGGGGCTTGGTACACTGGGGCCGCTTGAACCTGCGGCGCTGTCGGATATCGCGGGCCTCATGGCGCGCGAGCTTGGCTGGTCGGAGAGCGAGAAGCAGCGGCAGATCGATTCCATTGCCTGGCGCTATGCGCCGCTTGCACCGATGAGCAACGGATGAAGACACTGGCCGTGATCAATCCGCGCTCGGCGGGCGGGCGCACGGGGCGGGACGCAGAGCAGATCGCGCGGCGCCTTTCGGAGGTGTCGGGCCCGCTGACGGTCGCGCTCACGTCGGGTCCGCTGGACGCAACGCGCATCACGACGCGGGCGCTGCTGGAGGGGTTCGAACGGATCGTGGCGGTGGGCGGCGACGGCACGATCAACGAGGTCGTCAACGGCTTCTTCCACGAGGGCGAGGCCATCAATCCCGAGGCCGAGCTTTCGCTGCTGAACATGGGCACGGGCGGCGACTTCCGGAAGACCTTCGAGATGGGTGCCGGGCTTGAGCCGTCGCTGCAACGCATCGCCGAGGGCATGGCGCGGCGCATCGATGTGGGTTGCCTCAGCTTCGTTTCGCCCGAGGGGCAGTCGGGGAAGCGCTACTTCGCCAACATCGCGAGCTTCGGGCTGAGTGGCGAAGTCGTCGAACGTGTCAACCGTGCGCGGCTCCTCAAGCGGATGACGGGACAGTTTGCCTATACGTGGGGAAGCCTGTCGGCGCTGATGAGCTTCCGGCCGCGTCCGGTTCGCCTGAAGGTCGACACGGTCTTTGACGAGGTGGTCGAGATCTCGACCTGCGCCATCTGCAACGGACAGTTTTTCGGTGGCGGCATGCGGGTGGCACCCGATGCAGCGCCCGACGACGGCCTGTTCGACGTCATCATCATGCGCGCGGCGCCACTGCGCCAGACGCTGTCGTCGATGAATGACATCTACACGGGCGCGCATGTGAACAATCCGAATGTCCGCGTCGTGCGCGGGCGCAGCGTGATTGCAACGCCCGTCGAGGCAACGCAGGGCGCGCCGGTCCACATCGAAGCGGACGGGGAAAGCCCCGGGCGCCTGCCTGCCATGTTCGAGGTGCTGCCCCGCGCCATCACATTCCGGGGATGAGGTGACACATGCCTGTGCGCAGGGAAGACACGCGCTGGAATGGCTGGGGCTGGGTGAAGGCCCATGACCCGCTGCATGGCCGGGATGCGGCATGGCCTTGGATCGCAACAGCGCTTGGCGTGCCGGACCTTCCGCAGACGCCGGCCAAGCCGCTTGGCGAGATCACCCTGCCCGCTTCGCGGCTGGGTGACGAGGCGCGGGGCGAGCTTGTCGCCGGGCTTGGTGGCGAGAGCGTGCGCGACAGCGCCGCAGAGCGCGCCAGCCATGCGCGCGGCAAGAGCTATCACGATCTGCTCTGCCTGCGGCGGGGCGACCTTTCCGCGGCGCCTGATGCCGTCGCCTATCCGCGCACGGCGGACGAGATCGTCATGCTGCTGCGCTGGGCGGAGAAGCATCGTGTCGCCGTCATTCCGTTTGCCGGCGGTTCCAGCGTTGTCGGTGGCGTGACGGGTACGCCCGGCGGGCTTGCGGCATCGGTTGCCGTCGACCTGACGCAGATGAACCGGCTGATCGAGGTCGACGAGGTCTCGATGACAGCCACGGCCGAGGCCGGGATCTATGGCGTCGACCTCGAGGGCGCGCTCAATGCGCGCGGCTTCAAGCACGGGCACCATCCGCAGTCGTTCGAGTTCTCGACGCTGGGCGGCTGGATTGCGGCGCGCGGGGCCGGGCAGCAGTCGAACGGCTATGGGCGGGCGGAGGACTGGTTTGCGGGCGGAGAGGTTGCAACGTCGAAGGGCCTGTGGACGCTGCCGCCCCTGCCGGCATCGGCGGCGGGGCCGGACCTGCGCGCGCTCATCGCGGGCAGCGAAGGTGCGTTCGGCATCCTGACGAAAGCGCAGGTCCGCATCCATCGCCTGCCCGAGACGAGCCACTACGCCGCCTTCCTGTTTCCCGACTTTGCCAGCGGCGCGCGTGCGATCCGGCAGGTCATCCAGGGGGGCATTCCGGTGTCCACGCTGCGGCTCTCGGATCCGGACGAAACCCATTTCTTCCAGGCTTTTGCCAAGGCGGGCGTCGAGCCCACGATGAAGGACCGGCTGCAGGAGCGCTTCCTGCGCCTGATGGGAATGGGCGAGCGGCCCTGTGCGCTCATCTTCGGCGTCGAGGCCTCTCGCGACCTGGCAGCCTTTTCGGTTGGCCAGGTGAAGCGGATCATCCGGTCGTGCGGCGGCCTGTCGGTCGGCAGCGGTCCTGCACGCCGCTGGTATGGATCGCGCTTCCACGGCCCCTATCTGCGCGACCCGATGATGGACCGCGGCATCGGCATCGATACGCTGGAGACCTCGACGCAGTGGTCGAATATTGATCATCTGTACACGGAGGTTCGGCGCGCGCTGCACAAGGCCATGGAGGAGACCTCGCCCGTCGCTGGCGCGCGCGGGCTTGTGTTCACCCATATCAGCCATTCCTATGTCGATGGGGCGAGCCTCTACTTCACCTTCCTGTTCCCGCGCGACCTGAAAAACGAAGTCGCGCAGTGGCGGCGCATCAAGGGTGCCGCGTCAGACGCCATCGTCCGCGCCGGCGGCACCATCTCGCATCATCACGGCGTGGGCGAAGACCATGTGCCGTGGCTTGCGGCTGAAAAGGGGGCGCAGGGCATGGGCGTACTGCGCGCCATCAAGCGGGAGCTTGATCCAGCGGGGATCCTGAACCCGGGCAAGCTCGTGGGCTGAGAGGTTCGGGGGTGAACCGCCGAGAACACCAGGACGTGTCCGCCCGTCCCCAGCGTATCAGCTGGCAGTTCAGGATGGCGCAAGGCGGCTCGGTGGTCTTGATGGCTCTACACCACCGCCGTCTTTGACCGCCGACAATACCCAGGGTCTGCGGAACGCTCTGATACCTTGAAAGGATGTTTCGGATCTCGGAAGATGCCGCGCCTGTCAGATGGCTTCGCTACCACTTTCTCCGAGGCTGTCACAGACGAGGCGCCTGATGCCGGACTTGAACATCCGCGTGTTGAAGTTGATCAGCAGTCCAATCCGGCGGCTAGAGAGCCTAAGGTATGTCAGGACCTGCGCCGCGTGTATGGGCTGAAGTTCCTGCACGGCCTTAATCTCGACGAGCACACGGCCCTCAACAACAAGGTCGATGCGATAGCCGGCCTGAAGTTGCAATGTCCTGTAGGTGATTGGCATCGCGACCTGCTGCTGGAATACAATTCCGCGCTGCCGAAGTTCATAGGCAAGGCAGGCTTCATAGGCGGACTCAAGGAGGCCAGGGCCAAGCTCTCGATGTACCCTGAATGCGGCATCAACAACTTTTGCTGCAATGCAGTCATCTGTCGATGTTGTCGACGCATTCTCTTGCATCTGGCTATCTCGCGGCTTCCAGTACCTTTCTGCTGCGCGATGGTGGCGAGACCATGTTGGATTGTATCAGTTCCATCTCATTTTCAAATGAGACGCTTGATATCAAGGCTCTGAATTTGAACCACCAAGACCACCAAGACGCTCCCGCTAACCGCAAACCATAAGTAACGTCCATGAGGAAGAGCCGAAGCGTCTTGGTGGTCTTGGTGGTTCGAAGTCCGGAAGCTCGGCCTCAACCAGCAAGACCACAAAGGCGTACCCGTCACGCCCGATGTGCAATGGAGGCTATTATGGCCGGTGGGCGCGGAGTGGTGGCAGTGATGCTCGTGCCCGCGATCGTTGGATTTGGCCGGTTCGCACTGGCGTGCGACCGGCCATGACGGGTCGGGGTCAGCTGACGCGGACCATGCGTTTGCCGATGTTGTCGCCGGCGAGGAGGCCGATGAGGGCCTCAGGGGTTTTCTCGAGGCCGGTCATGATGTCCTCGGGGACCTTCACCTGGCCGGACCTGACCCATGACTGAAGGTCAGCGAGGGCCTTTTCGCGCTCGGCGTCGAAGTCCATGACGATGAAACCCTGCATGGTCAGGCGCTTGGTGACCAGCAGGCCCGGGATGCCGCGCGGGCCGTGGGCGGGGGCCGCGCCATCATACTGCGAGACGGCGCCGCAGCAGGCGACACGGCCGTGCATGTTCATGCGGAAGAGGCAGGCCTCGAGGATGTCGCCGCCGACATTGTCGAAGTAGACATCGATGCCCTTGGGCGCGGCCTTCTTGAGGGCGCCACCCACGGCCTCGGCCTTGTAGTCGATCACGGCATCGAAGCCGAGTTCTTCCTTCAGCCAGGCGCATTTCTTCGCACCGCCCGCGATGCCGACGACATGGCAGCCCTTGAGCTTGGCGATCTGGCCGACAAAGACGCCCACGGAACCGGCGGCGGCCGATACGACCACGGTCTCTCCCGCCTTGGGCTTGCCGACGTTCAGCAAGCCGAAATAGGCCGTCAGGCCCGCGACGCCGTAGACGCTGAGGAGATGCGACATCGGCTCGACGCGTGGCTGCTTCTGGCAGTGCCGGGCCGGGAGGGCTGCGTAGTCCTGCCAGCCGGTGTCGGCGAAAACCAGGTCACCTGCGGCAAAGCCCGGGGCTCTTGCCTCGATGACTTCGGCGACCGCGCCACCCGCCATCACCTGCCCCGCCTCGATGGCCGCGCGGTAGGTTGCGCCCTGCATCCAGGCGCGGTTGGCGGCGTCGAGCGAAATGAGGCGCGTGCGCAGGAGAAGTTCGCCCTCCTTCGGTTGGGGCATCGCCCCTTCCGCGAGGCGGAAGTGTTCCGGTCCGAGCTTGCCCTTGGGCAGTTCGACGATGTGGATCTGGCGGTTGGTCATGGGTGCGGGTCCGGGTTTCAGTTTCCAAAGGCCGAGCGCAAGGCCTTCGCGGCCTCGGCAATTGCCGTCTTCGCGACGGGCACGACGCCGGACATGTTGAAGAAGCCATGGACCATGCCGGGATAGTCGACATAGGTCGCGGCCACGCCTGCGCGGTTCAGCTTGTCGGCATAGGCCTTGCCCTCGTCACGCAGGGGATCGAAGCCCGCCGTGACGACATGGGCGCGCGGCAAACCGGAAAGATCGGTCGCGGCCAGGGGTGACAAGCGCCAGTCATTCGGGTCGGCGCCGGCTGCGTACTGGTCGAAGAACCAGTGCATGGCCTTCTTTTCGAGGAAGTATCCCTCGGCAAAGGCGTTCATGGAGCCGGTCTCGGCCTTCCACTGTGTCACCGGATATATCAGCAGCTGGAAGACAATGCGAGGACCACCCTTCTGCCGGGCCATGAGGCACGTCACGGCGGCGAGGTTGCCGCCCGCCGAGTCGCCGGCGACGGCGATCCTGTTGGCGTCGATGCCAAGGCGGCCGGCGTTCTGCTCGACCCACTTCACCGCTGCGTAGGAATCTTCTGCGGCCGCGGGGAACTTGTGTTCGGGGGCCAGGCGATAGTCAACGGCCACGACGCGGGCGCCAGCCTCGTTGGCGAGATTGCGGCACAGGGCGTCATGCGTGTCGAGGTCTCCGATCACCCAGCCACCGCCATGGAAGTAGACGAGGCCCGGCAGGGCCGCGCCGCCGTCGGCGACCGGCGTGTAGACCCGCAGCTTCAGCGTGCCGGCGGGGCCCGGCATGGTCAGGTTCTCGATCTTGCCGATGGGGACGGCCGGCGGCTCGAGGGCGGAGGCCATCATGCGGTACATCTCGCGCCCCTGCACGGCCGGAACCTCCCAGAGCTTGGGCATCGGGTTGGCTGCCATCTGGTCCATCAGGCCCTTGACGATTGCATCGAGCGCCATGGCTTCACGTCTCCTGTTGTCGGTTGGTCGCATCAAACAGACGGCCTGATGCGTGTGCAAGCGATTCCCGCGCAACCCTTGCCGTACTCAACAACCGTAATGCGGTGGTGCGTGGCGCCATTAACTTGTGGCAGCGCAGCACGGGCGCGGGCCCGGCATCGGGGAAGGCAGTTGCGGGATGTCCGGCAACATGGACAAGAGGTCGAAGAGGTCCAGCCACTCCGGGTTGGAGGCATCGACGAGGTTCAGCTTCCAGCGCCGGCGGCAGTGCCGGATGATGTCGCGTCGGAGCGATGCCTGGGTCAGGCTGGAATGCGGCTCGTACCAGACGAGGCGGGTGACCTTGTGTCGGCGCGTGAAGTGCGAGGCAATGCCCTGGCGATGCATGGCCACGCGCCTGACGAGGTCGGGTGTTGCCCCGGTGAAGAGCATTCCATCGCGCCGGTCCGCGAGAATGTAAGTCCAGGCCCTGTCGCTTCGCATGGTGACCTCCCTTCGCCATCAAAGGGAGGGTCGTTGGCGGCAATGGGGCGGTCGCGACAGGCTGTTACAATTTCAGGTCGGGCCGAGGCGCCCGACCTCAGACCACGATGACGTCTTGTGGGGGGCTCTTCGCATAGAGGTCCTCGACCAGGCGGGCGCGGCGTTCCAGCGTGGCGCGCTGGTTGACGTAGCCCTTGTCGGTGATCTCGTGGCCGTCGATCGACGGGGGCTCGGTCATCAGCATGATGCGGGCGACCTTGCCGGACGAACCGCCGGCGCCCTTGTTGTGCTTGCCGAGACGATCCCGCACGAAGTCGACGATGGCCTGCGCGCGCAGGATCTCGTCGGGCGTCTTGAGCGTGGGGTCGCTGCAGATCTCGCGCGCGGCCTGCATGTTGGGCCATGCAAGGACGGCGATGTATTCCTTGTCGAGGCCGGCGATGACACAGTCCTGGATCAGGGGCGACACCGCGGAGATGACTTCGGCGCGCAGGGTTCCGACCGAAACCCAGGTTCCCGACGAGAGCTTGAAGTCTTCCGTCACGCGTCCGTCGAAGATCAGGCCCTTGGCGGCCTCGTAGGGATCGACGAACTTTGCGGCGTCGCCCAGCTTGTAGAAGCCTTCCTCGTCGAAGGCGGCCTCGGTGAGGTCGGGCCGGTTGAGGTAGCCGGGGGTGACTGTCGGCCCCTTCACGCGCACCTCGAGCTTCTGGCCATTGGGAACGAGCTTCAGCGTCACACCCGGCAGCGGCAGACCGATCAGGCCCACGCGCTCGGTGATCCAGTGAACAACGGTGATGCCCTGCGTCTCGGTTGCGCCATACATTGTGGTCAGCGCGATGCGCTGTCCGGTCGACTTGATGGCGAGGGCCTGCATGCGCTGGGAGACGTCGTCCGACAGCGTTGCGCCACCATAGCCCATGTAGCGCAGCTTGGCGAAGAAGCGGTCGCGCAGCGCGTCATCGCGCTCCATGGCGTCGGCCAGCATGGAGAAGGCAATCGGTGCCGAACCGAAGACCATGGGTGAGACCTCGCGCAGGTTGGCGATGGTCTTCTCGAAGAGGCCGGGAATGGGCTTGCCTTCATCCAGATAGATCGTGCCACCGGCATTCAGGTTGCCATTGAAGCCGATATTGCCGGCCGAGATGTGATTCCAGGGCATCCATTCGAGGGTTTCGGTGACCTCGTCGGGGTCTGCGGGTTCAGCCCTGAGCGCTTCCTGGCCTGCGATGACGGCGCACATCATGCCATGGGTCTGGATGACGCCCTTCGGCATGCCGGTCGAGCCCGAGGTGAAGAGGTACTTGCCGATGGTCGCATGTTCGATCCTGTCCATGGAGGCGCGGACCGCGGGGCCTGCGTTCGTGCGGCAGAGATCCTCGAACGACGTGGATGGAACTTCCGGTGCTGGCACCAGCGTCACAACCTCGATCCCGGTCAGGTCGAGCGCCTGCAGTGCGCGGGCATAGACGGGGCCGTTGTCGACGAACACCATCCTGGGGCTGGTGAGTGCTGCCACATGGCGGAGCTTGCCGTGATCCTGGCTGAAGAGCGAATAGGCGACCGAGACGGGCGCGACAGGCACCCTTGCCTTCATCGAGCCCAGCATCATCGCCGCGTGCTCGATCGAATTGCCCGACAGGATCAGAAGTGGCGTGTCCTGGCCCATCCCGCGGTCGAGCAGGGCCTGAGCAATGGCGTCTGCGCGCTGGTTCATGTCGCCATAGGTCATGTAGCGCCAGGGGCCCTGCGGCGTGCGCTGGGCAAGAAGGTTTCGCGCGGGATGGGTGGCGGCGCGCTCTTCCAGCAGGTGCACGATCGACCTGTGCATGGGGCCGAGGTCATAAAGCGAGCGGATGATCCATGATCCGTCAGCGCGCCGCTGCGAGTAGATCTTCGGCGGCAGCTGCGGCAGCGGCTTGAAGGGCGGAAGGTTCGTCGAGGGCTTGCTCATATGGCTGTTTCCATTCCCGCGTTTATGCACTAGCTGTCACGGCTGAATGCGGCATCGCCTGCGCCCTGTCAAATGCGCCGGGAATGGCCACATGTGATCCAAGGAAATGCAGACCATGGCTGGCGTCGAAGATGTCTATCGCAGCGAATTCCGGCAGCGCGTGCTGGCCGGCCGTCCCCGGTCGCTTCTCGAGGTCGGGTGCGGCAGTGGCACCTTCCTGAGACCGCTGCGCAATGATGTGCTGCGGCTTGCGGGCGTTGATCCGGACGCCGATGCCGTCGACGCGCTGGCGATGGAGGGGTTCGAGGCCTCCGTCGCGTCGGCGGAGTCGCTGCCCTTTCGCGACGGCGCGTTCGACGTGGTCGCCTTCTCCTATGTGCCCCACCACTGCGCAGACTGGGCTGGCGCACTGCGCGAGGCCATGCGGGTGGCGCGCCACTCGGTGGAGATCCTCGACATCTGGTTCGACGAGAGCGTTCCCGACCAGGTTGTGGCGCGGGACTTCGACCGCTGGTGCAAGGTCATCGACCGGCGCGGCGGGATGGTCCATGGCGAGGCTCTGTCGCCGGGGCAACTGATTGCGCCTGCCCTCAGTTCCGGCGGGATCGCGTATGACTATGCGTGCCGGCGGCTGCATGCATCGTGGCCTGTTGCCGAGATGGAGGCGACTGCGCGGGTCCGGCTGGCAGAGGCGGGGCATGATCCCGCGCTCGAGGCAGACCTCGCGCGCCTGCTGGAGGCTGCACGGCGCGACGGGATCAGCGAAGAGGGCTGCGTGCAGATGACGATCGAGATCGGCGGGTGAGGACCGGGGTCCCCACCCGTGCGCAGCTTCAGTTCACGCGGCGCGTCTTGCCGGCCCAATAGGGCTCGCGCAGTTCGCGGCGCAGGATCTTGCCGGACGGATTGCGCGGCAGGGCCTCGATGAAGTCGACCGACTTCGGCAGCTTGTAGCCGGCGATGCGCGAGCGGGTCCAGGCGATGATCTCTTCCGCGGTTGCGGTCGTGCCTGGCTTGAGCACGACGATGGCCTTCACGGCCTCGCCCCACTTCTCGTCGGGTACGCCGATGACGGCGACGTCAGCGACGGCGGCGTGACCGAAGACGGCGTTCTCGACCTCGGCGGGATAGATGTTCTCGCCGCCCGAGACGATCATGTCCTTCACGCGGTCATGGATGAACAGGAAGCCATCGGCGTCGAAGTAACCGGCGTCGCCGGTGTAGAACCAGCCGTCCTTGATCGACTTGGCGGTAGCATCGGCCTTGTTCCAGTAGCCCTTCATGACCACGCCGCCACGGATCAGGATCTCGCCCACCTCGCCCTGCTTTACCTGGCTGCCGTCCTCGGCCACGACCTTGATGTCGAGGCCGGGATAAGGCTTGCCGCACGAGCGCAGCAGGTTGCCGCGATGATCGGCGGGCTGGAGCGCGGTGCCGGCGCCGACGGTTTCGGTCAGGCCGTAGAGCTGGAAGAAACCGCAGTCCCTGAATATCGACTGGGCGGTCTTGAGCAGTTCCTCGGTGATCGGCGAGGCACCATAGAACATGCGCTTCACGCAGGAGATGTCGGTCGTCCTGATGCGCGGGTGCTGGACCAGCATCAGGATGACGGCCGGCACGAGGAACATGTTCGTGATGCGGAACTTCTCGATCATGTCGAAGACGGCATCGGGCGTCACGGTCTTGATGATCACGCCAAAGCAGCCCTGCGCCAGGGTGGTAAGCCCCATATTCACGCCAGCCACGTGGAAGTTCGGCATCGCGACCAGGTTCGGGTCGCCGGGCGAGAAGTCAGCCCAGTTGGCGTCCTGGCTGGTCTTGAAGAAGGCGATGTAATTGCCGTGCGTCAGCTGCACGCCCTTGGGGTGGCCTGTCGTGCCGGAGGTGTAGAGCTGGATGGCGTCGTCGTCCGACTTGATGGGCAGCATCGGGTCACGGTCGGACTGGCCGTCGCGCCATGTGTCGTAGGCAGGCCACGACGCGTGGCCGCCGTCGATGGCGATCACGTGCTTGAGGCGCGGGCACTCGGCCTTGATCTTCTCGATCATGGGCACGAATTCAGCGCCTACGAACATCACCTCGCAACCGGCGTCATTCAGGACGTAGACGACCTCGGGGCCGGCGAGGCGCCAGTTGACGCCGACGAGGACCGTGTTGGCCTTGCATGATCCCAACTGCACCTCGAAGTAGCGATCGGAGTTCATGCCCATGTAGCCGATGCGCGCACCGGGCTTCTGGCCCAGCGCGATCAATCCGTTGGCGACCTTGCTCACGCAGCGGTCGAATTCGGCGAAGGTGGTCTCGCGGCCCTCGAAGAAGAAGGCGGTAGAGTTGCCGCGCTTGGCGGCCTGCTGGCGCGAGATGTCGGCAAGCGAGTTCAGACCATTGAAATCGTACATGAGGACCTCCCGTTCGTTCGTCGTTTGGCGGCAATCTAGCGAGGTTGCGTGCATAGGCAATGGCGGATTGCCTGCGGTGGGCCGGCGGGATAGCCTCGAAGAAACCACTCTTCCTCCATGGAGAATCCCTGATGGCCCGCGTTCCCTATCCGGACCCTGCAACACTCGGCCCCGACGCAAGGGAAGCGCTGGGGAAACTTGCCCCACTCAACATCTTCCGGATGATGGCTGGTGGCGAGGGCCTGCTGCCCGCTTTCCTCAAACTGGGCAACCATCTCCTGTTCCGCACGAAGCTTGATCCTGTGCTGCGCGAGATTGCGATCATCCGGGTGGGCGTGCTGTCGAAGGCCTCGTACGAGGTGCACCAGCACGAGAAGATCGGACGGGACATCGGGATGAGCGAGACACTGATCCGGGCGATCCATGCGGGGCCGGACGATCCGGCGTTCGACGAGATGCAGAAGCTGGTGATGCGGTACACCGATGACGTGGTGCACAACGTGCGGGCGGGTGATGCCACCTTCCAGCCGCTGCTTGCGCGCCTGTCGCTGCAGGAACTGCAGGAACTGACCGTCACCGTCGGCTTCTACATGATGGTCAGTCGGTACCTCGAAACCTTCGGCATCGACATCGAGCCTCCCGGTACCGCGGGCGTGGCAATGCCCGCGGCACAGAAGACGCGCACGTGAGCCCTGGCTGACACCCTTCCCTTGTGGCGGCCCGGCGGCATAGACTGAGCGGCGCATCATCCTGAAGGATCCCGACATGACACTTGCAGATACATGGCTGAAAGGCTCGCAGGAACTGCTGCCCGAGACCATCGCGCTGCGGCGCAAGATCCATGAGCATCCGGAGCTTGGGCTGCACCTTCCGAAGACCGTCTCGGCCGTGCGCGAGGCGCTGGCGGGGCTCGATGTCACGATCGAGGAAGGGCCGTCGTCGTCGGGCATGGTCGTCACGCTTGCGGGACCCAGCCAGGGACGCACGGTGCTCCTGCGCGGCGACATGGATGCGTTGCCGATGCCGGAAGACACGGACCTGCCCTTCAAGTCGAAGGAGCCGGGCCGCATGCATGCCTGCGGGCATGATGCTCACACCGCGATGCTGGCCGGGGCCGTGAAGCTGCTGCACCGGAACCGCGCGAAGCTGGCCGGCACGGTGAAGTTCATGTTCCAGCCGGGCGAAGAGGGCTATTTCGGCGCGCTCAAGATGATCGAGGACGGGCTGATCGACCGGCATCCGAAGCCGGATGGCGCCTTTGCGCTGCACATCACGCCCAATGTGCCGTCGGGCATGTTCACGTCGCGCGCGGGCGCCTTCATGGCCTCGACCGACGTGATCAATGCGAAAGTGACAGGGCGTGGCGGACATGCCTCAATGCCGCATCTTGCGCTCGACCCGATGCCGATCGCCTGCGAGATCGTCATGGCGCTGCAGTCCATGGTGACGCGCCGCATCAGCGCCTTCGACCCGGTGGTGCTGACCATCGCACGGATCGCGGGCGGCACGACGAATAATGTCATTCCGGAATCGGTCGAGCTGGAAGGCACGCTGCGGTCGGTGTCGGAAACCTCGCGCAACACGGCGAAGGCCGGCATCAAGCAGGTGTTCCAGAAGATTGCCGAGGCGCATGGCGCGACGGGAAGCATCAGCTTCCGCCAGGGATATCCTGTCACCGTCAATGACGGTCGCATGGTGAGCCTTGCGCGCGAGACGGCGACATCCCTGTTCGGCGCGCGCGGCTTCATTCCTGCGCCCTCGCCTGTCATGGGGGCCGAGGACTGGTCCTATGTGCTGCAGCGCATCCCGGGCTGCATGGTGTTCCTGGGGGTTGCGCCGGAGGGCTGCGACCATCATCACGCCGCGCCGTGCCATTCGAACCGCATGTTGCTGGACGAGAAGGCCATGGCGAACGGCGTTGCGCTCTATGCTGCCGTTGCAGAGCGGTTCCTCGAGCAGGGCTTGCCAGCGCAGTAGACGGCGGCGCGCGCGAACGCGCAATTCGGGGCGGAACTGAGCCATTCCGCTCCGGTTTCATTCTGTCCCCGTTTCTTTCGGGGCCGTGGCCCTTGCATAATGCGCCAAAGGCCCCTATATCAGCGGGGTGACGGCTGCACATTTGTGAAGTGCGGACCATTTTTCGCTGAGGTATCCCCTCGCGCGCAGACCGGTTCCAGACCCACGACATCAAAGCTTCTCACGTCGTCCTGGCGTTGTGCCCGGGCGGAACCATTCTGCATTTGCAAGGAACATACCCATGGCTACCCATACGGGCGTCGTAAAATTCTTCAACACCACCAAGGGCTTCGGCTTCATCACGCCGAATGGCGGTGGCAAGGACGTCTTCGTCCATGCCGTTGCCGTCGAGCAGGCCGGCATGCGGTCGCTCTCGGAAGGCCAGACGATCACGTTTGACACCGAGCAGGACGCGCGCGGCCCGAAGGCTGTCAATCTCCGCCAGGGCTGAGGGGGTCGCCGAGGGGCGGCATGACCACCCCGAGGCACCTGTCTTCCACTTGATATCCGGCGTCATGGCTCATCAGGCCATGGCGCCGTTTTCATGCGCACGCAACGAGGCTTTGAAACACGGCCTGATTTCGTAATACCCTGCCGCGTCGACACTTCCGAAAGGGACCCGCACATGTCGCTCGCCAAGCCAGGATATGCCTATCAACGGGGCCTGACAGACCTCGGGCGCGGAACATTCGCGTATCTGCAGCCTGACGGCTCGTGGGGATGGTCGAATGCGGGCCTGATCACCGATGGAGACCAGTCGCTGCTGGTGGATACGCTGTTCGATCTGAAGCTCACGCGGCAGATGCTGGACACGATGCGTGACGCCGCACCGAAGGCTGCAGGGCGCATCGGGACACTGGTCAACACGCACCACAATGGCGACCATTGCTACGGCAATGAATGCGTCCATGGCGCCGAAATCATCGCCTCGGTGCATGCGACCGAGGAAATGAAGCGCGAGCAGCCAGCGATGCTGGCAGGCTTCATGAAGGCGGCCCCGGGCCTTGGGCTGATGGGCGACTATTTCCTGCACTGCTTCCGGGCGTTCGACTTCGAGGGCATCACGCCGACACTGCCCACCACGACCTTCAGCGGGCACCTGACGCGGAAGGTGGGTGACAAGACGGTGGAACTGATCGAGGTGGGTCCTGCGCATACGGGCGGCGACGTGCTTGTGCATGTGCCGGCCGAGCGAACGGTGTTCACCGGTGACATCCTGTTCATCGAGGGCACGCCCATCATGTGGGCCGGACCCGTCGGCAACTGGATTGCGGCCTGCGACCAGATCCTGGCGCTGGACTGCGCGACCATCGTGCCGGGCCACGGGCCGGTGACCGACAAGCGCGGGGTCAAGGCGGTGCAGGGCTATCTTGCCTATATCCGCGACGAGGCCCGCAAGCGCTTCGACGCGGGCCTGAGCGCGCGTGATGCGGCGCATGACATTGCGCTGGGGGATTATGATTCATGGGGCGATGCCGAGCGCATTGCGGTGAATGTCTCGACGCTCTACCGCGAGTTTGCAAATGATGCCTCGCCCGCCAATCCGGCCGAGCTTTTCGGGCTGATGGCCGAGATCTGGCAGAGCCGACGACGCTAGCAGGGAAACGACATGACCAGCCTTGTCCTTTATGAACATCCGCTCTCGCCCTATGCGCAGAAGTGCAAGATCGCGCTCTACGAGAAGGGCGTCGACTTCACCGCGAAGATCCCGACGGCGATCGGCACGGGCCAGGTGGACCCGGACTTCCTGGCAGCAAGCCCGCGCGGCGAAGTGCCCGCACTGGTCGACGGCGATTTCCCGGTTTTCGATTCAACCGTGATCCTTGAATACATCGAGGATCGTTTCCCTGCACCGCCCCTTCTGCCTCGCGATGCGCGGCTGCGGGCGAAGGCGCGGATGATAGAAGACGCAATGGACACGCTCTACGAGCCCATCAACTGGGGACTTGGCGAGTTGCGCTGGTTCAAGCGCGCCGAGGGTGAGCGCGCGCGCGTGATCGAGGCGCGGGCCGCTGGCCAGGCGCGCGACTTCTATGCGTGGCTCGAGCGGCAGCTTGGCGACGGGCCTTGGTTCTGCGGCGACAGCTTTGGCTGGGCGGACCTGTCGGTCATTCCCTACATCAACGGCTCGACTGGGCTCGGGATCGGGCCGTCGGTGTCGTCCAAGCTGGGCCAGTGGCAGGCGCGCGCCAATGCGCGGCTGTCGGTATCGAAGACGGCAGCTGCTGCCACGGAATCGATCCAGGGCATGGCGCTGGTCGGCGAGGCCGTGAAGCAGCGCCTGTTCAAGCGCGAGTACCGTGACCACCGGCTGGAATGGATGATCCGTTCGGGCGGGCTTGACGTGGTGCTCGAGGGCCTGAAAGCCGACACCATCCGC
Source organism: Alphaproteobacteria bacterium (assembly GCA_018969785.1). GTDB lineage: Bacteria > Pseudomonadota > Alphaproteobacteria > Micropepsales > Micropepsaceae > SZUA-430. Next base: position 1,785 of record JAGWXR010000024.1, on the reverse strand, counting down.
TTTTCCAACGAGTTCAAGTGAGACCCATGACAGAGATCATCTTCCATCACTACTGGCCATCGCCGTTCTCCGAGAAGGTGCGCGTCATCTTTGGCATGAAGAAGCTGGCGTGGCGCTCGGTCGAGATTCCGAACATGATGCCCAAGCCCGACCTCATGCCGCTGACGGGCGGCTATCGCAAGACGCCCGTGATGCAGATCGGGGCCGACATCTATTGCGACACGCAGCTCATCATCCGCGAGCTTGAGCGGCGCCATCCTGAGATCCCGCTCGTGCGCGACGGGGGGCTTTCTTACGGGCTCGGGTTCTGGACGGACCGGCCGTTCTTCCAGGCGACCGTGCCGATCATCTTCGGCGAGATCGGGCCCATGGTGCCGGAAGCCTTCAAGAAAGATCGTGAGAAGATGTTCCCGGACCGGCCCTTCGACTACACGCAGATGAAGGCGGCAAGCCCGATGTTCCGCGACCAGTGGCGCGCGCACCTGGCCATGATCGGCGAGACGCTGGCCAACGGGAAACCCTATCTGGGTGGCGACATGCCTTCGGTTGCAGATGCGCACTGCTTCATGAACGTCTGGTTCCTGCGCAATCCGCTGGGCGCGGTCGCGGCAGGCTTCATGCAGGAATTCCCCGCGGTCGAGGCCTGGTTCGGACGCGTGCAGGCGATCGGGCACGGGGCCTACACGGCGATGGATTCCAAGGAGGCGCTTTCAATCGCGAAGGCGGCCACGCCCTCGCCTGCGCGGGCGGCCGACGCGTTCGATCCCAACGGGCGCAAGCCGGGTGACCGGGTCAGCGTGATGCCCGACGACTATGGGCGCGATCCGGTGACAGGCGAGATCGTGTTCTCGAACGCGCACGAGATTGCCATCCGTCGCCATGACCCGGCCGTGGGCGATGTTGTCGTGCACTTCCCGCGCGCAGGCTTCATGGTGATGCCGGCCTGAGGGATCAGGCCCGCGCGGGCGCGCCGAGGTCCTCGTCAGCCTCACTGAAAATGTCCTCGATGCGCGTGCCGAAGAGGCGCGCCATCTTGAAGGCGAGTGGCAGCGAGGGATCGTATTTCTCGACCTCGATGGCGTTGATCGTCTGGCGTGAGACGCCAAGGGCCTCGGCGAGTTCCGCCTGGCTCCAGTTGCGTTCGGCGCGCAGGACGCGAAGACGGTTCTTCACGCAGATCCTCCGGGCGCGAGGCGTGGCTCAGAACTGGCGTTCATGGCGTGCGTCCCATCCCAGATAATTTGCGGGATCCCACTTCTCGGTGCGCAGAAAAAAGACGAATGAGGACAGGATCGTGAAGAAGATCTGACTTGCCATGAAGACAAGCCAGGGTGCGGCGATGCCTGGCAGGTCGAACTGCCATTCGCAGAGGGTCCAGACCGTGAGGAGCGAGATCATCGCAACGCCCGTCAGGGCTGCAGCTTCGCTGAGGATCCCGCGCTCCATCTCGTCCATTCGACGCACGGCCTTCATGAGCATGACGACGCCAACCACGCAGAGGGCTGATAGTGGAACGCCCAGGCTGTTGTCGGCGTCGTAGACACCCGGCAGATAGGGCGACATCAAGCCCCAGAGAATGACGCCGAGGATCATCACAACGCCGGCCATCAGGCGTGCGATCGTGCGCGCGCGGGCGAAGCGTGCGTGACGCTCCGGATCGCGGCGTGGCCTGAATGTCATGACGATGATCGAGATGCCTGCGAACACCATGGACAGCATCTGCACCAAGACCCAGAGCTGAATGCCCTCGTACAGGTGGGACCAAGACCACGTCTCACTGAGCAG
>JAGWXR010000178.1 GCA_018969785.1 Alphaproteobacteria bacterium | reverse complement strand
TGCCGCCTGCCATGCGCATCTGGGGCAGGGGGGCCTGATCGTCGCCGCCACCCACGAGCCCTTCCTCGAGGACGCCCGCACCCTGACGTTGGGAGTGCGCGCATGAGAACCTTCGCCGCCATCATCTGGCGTGACGTCATCCTGGGCATCCGGGCCAGCGGCGGCGCGGCCTTGTCCGCGGCCTTCTTCGCGCTGATCCTGGTCCTCGTGCCCTTCGGCCTTGGTCCCGGTCCGGACACGCTGCAGGCCACAGCGCCCGGGCTCTTCTGGATGGCAGCCCTTCTGTCCACTCTGCTGGGCCTCGAGCGCGTGGTCCAGCCCGACGCCGAGGACGGCACGCTCGACCTGATCCGCCTGTCGCCGCTGCCGCTGGAACTGGCAGCCCTGGCCAAGATCATCGCCCACTGGCTGACCTCGGGGCTGATCCTGACCCTGCTCGCCCCGCTTCTGGCGCCGCTCCTGAACCTGTCGTTCCACGCAGCACCCGTGCTGGCCCTCTCGCTGCTCCTCGGCACGCCGGCCCTCAGCGCGATCGGAACGGCCATGGCAGCCCTGGGGTCATCGGTCCAGCGCGGCGGCATGGTCCTCGCGCTCCTCGTGCTGCCGCTCAACATTCCCTTCCTGATCTTCGGGGCATCCGCTGTCGCCAGCGCGCAGGCCGGCGAGGATCCCGGACAGGCCCTGTTGCTCCTCGGCGCTGCATCCCTTATCGCAATGGTCGTCGGCACGATCGCAGCGGCGGCAGCCCTGCGCATCGGCGACGAATGAAAGGCAAGCTCCCCCTGCCATGAACATCTGGTACTACGCCAATCCCGAACGCTTCGCAGGCCTCGCCCGTACGCTGTTGCCGTGGACGTTGGGCCTTGCCCTGATCCTCGCCGCCATTGGCACGGTCTGGGGCCTCCTCATCGCGCCGCCCGACTACCAGCAGGGCGAGGCGATGCGCATCATCTACGTCCATGTCCCTGCAGCCTGGATGGCGATGTTCGTCTACGCCGTGATGGCCGTCTCGAGCGCCATCGCCTTCATCTGGAACCACCCGCTCGCCGACGTCGCCGCCAAGGCCTCGGCCCCGATCGGTGCCGTCTTCACGGCGCTGGCGCTGGTCACGGGCATGCTCTGGGGCGAGCCCATGTGGGGCACCTGGTGGGTCTGGGACGCGCGCCTGACGTCGGTGCTGATCCTCTTCTTCCTTTACATCGGCTACATCGTGCTCTGGAGCGCGATCGAGGAACCCGCCCGCGCCGCGCGCGCCGCCCGCATCCTCGCCCTCGTCGGCGCCGTGAACCTTCCCATCATCAAGTTCTCGGTCGACTGGTGGAACACGCTCCACCAGCCTGCCAGCGTCTTCCGCATGGATGGCCCGACCATGGCCCCCGAGATGCTGACCCCGCTCCTCATCATGGGGCTCGCCTATAATCTCCTCTATGTGGCGATCCTCTTCATGCGCATGCGCGCCGAGATCGCCGAGCGCCGTCTGCGCACCATCCGCCTCGGACTGGAGCCCGCCGCATCATGACCCTGCAGTCCTTCCTCGAGATGGGCGGCTACGCCGCCTTTGTCTGGCCCGCCTGGGGCCTGAGCCTCGCAGCCCTGGCCGTCCTGACGCTGGTTTCCTGGCGCTGGATGCGAAGGGCAGAGCGCCTGGCCGCCACCTCGTCCAGCGACCCCGGCACCAACCCCGCAGCCCCAGCGCCATCTGAACCCGTCGACTGAACCCGGGGGCTTGGGTCAGGGTCTGTTAACCATCTAGACCTCTGATTTCATTCATTCCGCTGTTACACAAGATACACTTTCGTCGGTGTTTTTGCGCCCGCGGGCCCCCTTGCTGAAGGCCTGCATCGCCCACCGGGAACAATACAGGAACAAAATACCCGACCTCAACGCGCCCGAACGCCGCAGCCATCATCGTTTCCGCAAAAGTAACCATGCGCGGCGGATCATCCGGCCATGCGCCCGACCCTCTTGCCGCCCCATCTCGCCGCCCAGACCTTCGCCACCCAGCCGCCCGCCACGCGCGCGCCGCAAGCCGCCGCTGCCGGGCCGGCAACAGCCGAGGGCGGCTTCGAGGCGCTCGCGCTCAGGGCCGCAACGCCCGCCCGTGTGATCGCCCCGCGCGCCGTGGAGCAGAAGCCTGCAGCCGCGCCGGCAGCCCCAACAACGCCCGCGCGCGCCGCCGCATCCGCCCCGGCACCGGCACCGTCGCCCGCAGCACCCGCAGCACCCGCGCAGACCCCTGCCCTCGATCGCCTGTTGCGTCCCGGCTCGCGTCTCGACATACGTGTCTGAGACCAAGGGGAAGGCGACACGCCATGGACTACGACGACGTCGTGCGCGGCCGGCGCAGTACGCGCGGCTTCATCAGGAAACCCGTGCCACGGGCGCTGATCCGCGAGGTGATCGAGCTGGCCATGCGCGCGCCATCCTCGCTCAACACCCAGCCCTGGAACTTTCATGTGATCGCCGGCGAGCCGCTCGACCGCATCCGCAAGGGTAACACCGAGCGCAACCTCGCAGGTGTCCCCGAATCGCGTGAGTTCCGCAGCCACGGCGCCTATGAAGGCAGGCACCGCGAACGCCAGGTCGAGATCGCCAAGCAGCTCTTCGCCGCCATGGGCATCGAGCGCCACGACCAGGCCGCCCGCAAGGACTGGGTCCTGCGCGGCTTTCGCCAGTTCGACGCACCCGTCTCGATCGTCGTCACCTATGACCGCAGCATACAGGGCAGCGACATCGCCCCCTTCGATTGCGGCGCCGTCACCAACGCGCTGGTCAACGCCGCCTGGTCGCGCGGGCTGGGCTGCGTCATCAACAGCCAGGGCATCATGCAATCCCCGGTCGTGCGCGAGCACGCGAAAATCCCGGATGACCAGGTCATCATGATCTGCGTCGCCATGGGCTATCCCGACGACACCTTCCCGGCCAACGCCGTGGTCTCCCGCCGCAAGTCCGTCGACGAAGCCGTCACCTTCGTCGGCTTCGACGACTGACCAGCCCCCACCGCGATTGCCCTTCTCCCGCGCCAGCGGCGTGACGGATGGGGGCCTCCCGCCCTCGGCACCTCGATGAACTCAGCCCCAGGATACCCTGGCGCCACCGGCACATGAGCAGTCAATCTCCATGAAT
>JAGWXR010000023.1 GCA_018969785.1 Alphaproteobacteria bacterium | reverse complement strand
GCCCCGGCGGGCGGCCACCGCGCAGCAAGGACCAGGACTGGAGCATCCCCGTTGAAGTTCGCCAAACTCCGCCTGACCGGTTTCAAGTCGTTTGTCGAACCGACAGAGCTGCCGATCGAGCCCGGCCTGACGGGCATTGTCGGGCCCAATGGTTGCGGCAAGTCGAACCTTCTTGAAGCCCTGCGCTGGGTGATGGGCGAGAACTCGGCGAAGTCCATGCGTGGCGGCGCCATGGATGACGTGATCTTCGCAGGGACCAATGCGCGACCGAGCCGCAACATGGCGGAAGTTGCCCTCTTCATCGACAACGCCACACGCTCGGCACCGGCACACTACAACGACGCCGACATGATCGAGATCAGCCGGCGCATCGAGCGAGAGATGGGCTCGATCTACAAGATCAATGGCCGCGACGTGCGGGCGCGCGACGTGCAGATCTTCTTTGCCGATGCCTCGTCAGGGGCACACTCGCCAGCCCTGGTGCGGCAGGGACAGATCGGCCAGCTGATCAATGCCAAGCCGATTGCACGCCGCGCCATCCTCGAGGAGGCTGCGGGCATCGCAGGCCTGCATGCGCGGCGCCACGAGGCGGAGCTCAAGCTCAATGCTACGCAGCAGAACCTCTCTCGCGTCGGCGACATCGTGCAGGAGATCGAAGTCCAGCTCGCCAACCTGAAGCGACAGGCACGGCAGGCTGCGCGCTACCGCAACCTGTCGCACCATATCCAGAAGGCCGATGCGCTGGCCTTGCTTGTGCGATGGCAGCTTGCCTCGGCGGCTGCGGCCGTCGCCGAGGAAGAACTGACCCGCGCTCGGGCGTCGGTCGAGGAACTGACACTGCAGGCCGCTCGCGCGTCGAACGCTGTTCTTTCTGCCGACGAGAAATTGCCGCCCCTGCGCCAGGCCGCGGCCGAACGCGGTGCCGCCCTGCAGCGGCTGACGGCAGAGCGCATCGCGCTTGATGGCGAGGAGGCGCGGGCGCGGGCCGCGGCAGAACGCCTGCAGGCGCGCCTGCAGCAGATCGCCGACGACCAGGTGCGTGAAAGTGCCCGGGTGGACGACGCGCTCAGCGCGGTGTCGACCCTTGAAGCCGAACAGGCGACGCTTGCGGCAGCGGCCGCGGGCGAGACGCAAGCGGCAGCGGCCGCCCTCGAGGCGCTTGAGGCGGCGGATTGCGCCCTCAGTGCCGCCGAAACCGAGACTGACCAGGCCGCAGCCGCCTTTGCCGAAGCGCGGGCCCGGCGCGGCGAACTGCAGCGGCGGATCGAGGCTGACCAGAAAACGACGCAGCGCCTCAATGCGGAACTCGACACGGTTCTTGCCGAGATCGTGCGACTGGCCGGTGACGCCGATACGCAGGCTGCCCTGGAGGAGGCGCGGTCCCGGATCGCTTCCAGCGTCACGGCTGCCGAGACGGCGCGCTTGCGACACATGCATGCGGAGGAAGCGCTCAAGGGTGCACGCGAGAACGAAGTCAGCCGGCGCCAGGCCGCCGACAGCACCGAGCGAGAGCTTGAGCGGCTGAAGGCGGAAGCCCGTGCGCTGACCGAGACCCTATCAGCCGGCGTGTCCGAGGGGTTCACGCCCGTGATCGACCTTCTTCAGGTGACGCCGGGCTTCGAGGCCGCGCTTGGCGCGGCGCTCGGCGAAGACCTGAACGTGCCCCTCGACACGACAGCACCGATCCACTGGCGTGCCATCGACGGTGCGCAGGAATTGCCGACGCTGCCCGACGGCGTGCAACCGCTTGCCTCCGTGCTTCAGGCACCCGAGGCCCTGATGCGACGGCTGTCTCAGACGGGACTTGTGTCGCGCAGCGAGGGGTATGCCATCCAGCCCCGGCTGCTGCCTGGACAGTGCATCGTCAGCCGCGAGGGCGACCTCTGGCGCTGGGACGGATTCACGGCAACGGCTGAAGCCCCCATGCCTTCGGCGGTGCGTCTCAAGCAGCGCAACAGGCTCTCGGACGTGACCGGCACGATTGCCTCGGTCGAGGCGCACCTCGCCGAGCTCAAGGGGCATCACGGGGCTGCCCGGCTGGCGCGCGAGGCCTGTGAGGCCGAGGAGCGTCAGTCCCGTGCCGCCTTGCGTGAAGCCGATGGCCTGGCGGCCACGGCGCGCACCGCGCTTGCCGAGACCGAGAAGAGGCACGCCCAGACGGCGGCACGGCTGCAGTCGCTGCAGGAACGCCGCGACGGGTTGTCGGCGGGACAGGCCGAAGCGATGGCGCATGAAGCCGCGCTGGTGCGCGAGCTTGATGCCCTGCCGCCGCTGGCCGTGTTCGAGGCGACACTATTGCGGGCGCGCGACGGGCTTGGCCTGGCGCGCTCGGTCCATGCCAATGCGAAGGCCCAGCATGAGACCATCGAGCGCGAAGCGCGCCTGCGGGCCCAGCGCCTTGCGTCGATCGCGGCGGAGCGCGCCGCGTGGGACGAGCGCATCGCCGGGGCGCGCGCCCATGTCGAGGGCCTCGGCCAGCGGGAAGGCGAAGCCCGCAGCGAGCTTGCCGCACTCGAGCACGTGCCGACTGAGATCGCTTCGCGCCGCACGCGGCTCTTTGCCCTGCTGGCCGATGCGGAGACCGAGCAGGCCTCAGCCAATGACATGCTGGCGCTGGCCGAGACTGAACTGAAGACCGCGCAATCCCATGCGCGCGGCGCCGAGCAGGCGCTTGCCCAGGCGCGCGAGGCGCGGGCGCGGGGCGAGGCTGTCCTTGCGGCGCAGGTCGAGCGCGTGCAGGAAGCCGTTGCGCGGGCACGCGATGTGCTTGATTGCGAGCCTCGCGACCTTGCGGGGCGCGCCGAACATGATCCGGGCGAACCCCTCCCCTCGCTTGAAGCCGCCGAACAGCGCGCAGAGAAGCTCAAGCGCGAGCGTGAGCAGCTGGGCGGGGTCAACCTGCGGGCGGAAGAGGAAGCCAATGAGTGCGAGGCACGGCTGACCTCGCTGCAGGGCGAGAAGGCCGATCTCGAGGAGGCGATCGCGCGGCTTCGCCAGGGGATCGGCTCGCTCAATCGCGAGGGGCGCGAGCGGCTGCTTGAGGCCTTCGACCGGGTGAATTCGAATTTCCAGACCCTGTTCACATCGCTCTTCAGCGGTGGCGAAGCCCGCCTGACGCTCACGGAGTCGGATGATCCGCTCGAGGCGGGGCTCGAGATCCTCGCGCGACCGCCCGGCAAGAAACTGCAGACGATGTCGCTGCTTTCGGGCGGCGAGCAGGCGCTGACTGCGATGGCGCTGATCTTTGCCGTGTTCCTGTGCAATCCTGCACCGGTCTGCGTGCTCGATGAAGTCGATGCGCCGCTTGATGATGCCAATGTGGAGCGCTTCTGCAACCTGCTCGACGAAATCACGCGCATGACCGAAACGCGCTTCCTCATCATTACGCACCATGCGCTGACGATGTCGCGCATGGACCGGCTGATGGGTGTGACGATGCAGGAACGCGGCGTCAGCCAGCTCGTGTCGGTAGACCTTGCGGGTGCGGAACGGGTGCTGCAGGCGGCCGAGTGAGGCTGCAGCGGCTCTCCGGCGCGATTGTGGAGGCCTAGCGGGCGACGACCTTGACGCCGTCGCTTACGCTTTCGCCGGGATGGAGAATGACGCGATCGCCGGGTTCGAGGCCCTGGGTGATTTCCGCAACAGCATCGTTCAGGTGACCCGCCACGACCGTCGTGAGGCGCGCGCGATTGGCATCAACGCGGTAGACGGCCCAGTCCTTGCCCTGCCGGAACAGGGCGCCGACGGGAACCTGCAGCACGCTGTCGCCACGCCAGCGCACGATCGCGGCCTCGACCTGGAAGCCGTGGCCGAGGCGGGCCCACTCGGCCCGCGGAGAGGTGATGTCGATCAGGACATTCACGCGCCGCTCCTCGATTCCAAGCGCGGAGACCTTTTGCTGGCCGAACGGCTCGACACGGCGCACGCGGCCCTTGAGGTCGCCCTGCCCGCCCCACTGGCTGATGATCACCTCGTCGCCCTCGGCGACCTGGACGGCCTCGCTGGAGACCAGGTCCACGACGATCTCGAGGTTCGACGGATCGCCTACCTCGGCGATGGGCTGTCCGGGCATGACGATGCTCTCGTTTTCCTGAAGCACCCGGAGCAGCTGGCCGTTTGCCGGTGCCCGCAGCTGGATGCAGCATCCGGTGCGATCGCCCGCAGCACTGGCTCCGGGAGAAATGAGTGCCGCCTCGGCGGTCTGGATCTCGAACTCGCGCTGACGCAGGGCCGCACGCGCCGTAGCCACCGCGGCATCAAGCGCCGACAGGCTGGCTTCGGCCGTGTCCACGCGCGCCTTGGAGACGACGCCCTTGGAGAAGAGCTCACGCGCGCGTCCAAGCTCGCGGGCGGCAAGTTTCTGTTCGGCCTCCCTGCCCTGCAGCGAAGCCTTTGCAAGGTCGCGCGCCGCGCGGGCCGCAGATACCGTGAAGCCCAGCTGTCGCTGTGCCCGTGAATCCAGAAAGGCAGGGTCGGAGGGCTCAATCGTTGCAACCACGGTCTTGCGTGCCTCGATGAAGTCACCGGCGTGGCTTTCCACGCGCAGCAGCTTGCCTGCGATCGGGGCTGACAAGACAAAGACCTCGCGCACGCGGGTGATGCCGTCGTCGCTGATCGCCGTCATCATGGGTGCGCGGGTGGCCTCGGCCACATCGACCTCGGCGGCGCGCGGCCAGAAGGAAAAGGCAAGCCCGGCGGCCACCAGCAGCGAGATGCCTGCAGGCCAGGCCCAGGGACGGAAGCGCTTCAGGTCCATGTTCATTCCCGTGTCTTGAGGACGCGTACGAGATCGAGGCTTGCCACATTGCGCGCCACGAGCAGGCAACTGACGAGGGCGGCGCCACCCACCACGAGGATCGCCTGGCCCACGGTTGCGGCTGTCAGGCCGAAGGGCATCTGGAAGAGATCAGTGGTGAAGCGGTCAATCATGTAGAGCGACAAGCCATACCCTGCAAGAACGCCGAGCGGCAGCCCGAGGATCGTCAACAAGGCAAGCTCTCCCACGAGGATCCGTGCGACCTCGGTGCGATGATAGCCGAGGACCCTGAGGGTGGCGAGTTCGTGGGAGCGTTCGGACAGCGTGATCCGGCTCGCATTGTAGGCGACACCGAAAGCGATGATGGCTGCGAACCCGCAATAGAACCAGACCATGGTCATGATGTTCTGGTCCACGAGCTCACGGAACTTCGTGTAGGCGTGGCGCTGGAGCGAGATGGTGAAGATGCCCGGGATGTCGCGAACGGCGTGGAAGAGTTCGCGCTCGCGCAGGGGATCGATCTTCAGGGCGGCGCTTGCCGCCACGGGGCCGTCCCCTGCCAGCCGGTTGAGGGCGCGACGGTCCATGTAGGCGGCCAGTCCCACGTACTCGTCGACGACGAAGGCGACTGGCACGCGGGCCGCGCGCCTGCGCCCCTCGAGCTGGCGAAAGTCCAGCATGTCGCCAGCCTTGACCGAAAGCTTGTCGGCAAGGCGACGCGAAAGGACGAGGCCCTGCGCCGGCAACACGATGGCCCGACCATCGACATCCACCTGCTGTGACAGGCGGGCATTGCGGTCGATGCCCTGGATGTAGATCCGCTCGCTGCGGGTCGCGTTGGTCAGGCGGGCTGTCATGCCGCGACGAAGCTCGACTGAAATCACGCCCGGCAGGCGTGCCAGGTCTGCGCGCACGGTGTCGGCCCGCAGGTCGGTGAACGTGATGGAGACGTCCTGGCGCTGGGCGCGGAAGAAGAACGTGTCGATCATGACCCTGACCGAGTCGAAGAACTGTGTCGTCGAGATCAGCAGGCCGAGCGAGAGCGCGATCCCCGTAACGGTCATCGTCGAGCGCAGGGGAAAGCGCGTGATGTGGCGGACGATCATGAAGCCCGTGGTGCCGATCCCCCTGAGCAGACCGAGGCGCTCGAGCGGTCCTTCTCCATAGACGGCGGGCACGGGCGGCGCCATCGCCACGGCCGGGGACAGTTTCATCACGCGCACCACAGCCACCAGAGCGCCCGCACCGGCGGCTGCAAGCGCCACGAGGGCCGAAAGAGCGAGGACATCCAGCGACAGCGACAGTTCGAGGTTGGGGAAGCGGAAGTACTTGCGATAGAGGTCGGTGATCAGCCCTGCAAGCCAATAGCCGGACGCCCAGCCGACGAGCAGGCCGATAACGGCCGTGACCAGGGCCATCTTGATGAAGTGCCAGGCGACGGCGGCGTCGGAATAACCGAAGGCCTTGAGGATGCCGATCTCCTCGCGCTGCGTCTCGATCTGGCGGGCAATGACGGAGTAGACGAGGAAGGAGGCCACGAGCAGGAAGATCTCGGGGATCACGCCGGCCATGGTGGACAACTGACCAAACTCACTGTCGAGAAAGGAATGCGACATCTGCTGGCTTCGACCGTAGGCGCCCGTGCCGCCATAGGGCTCGAGCAGCGTGTCGATGGCGGCAAGTGTTTCGCGCTCGTTGACACCGGGGGACAGCCTGAAGAGGACATCATTGAAGGCACCCGTCGTATCGGTGGCCGCGGAAAGCGCCTTGCGGTCCATCCAGAAGACACCGTAGCGCGCGTCATCGGGCACGATCTCTCCGGGTGCGATCACGTAGATGAACTCGGGCGAGAGGGCGATCCCGACCACGGTCAGCGCCAGGCGGCGCCCGTTGATGTTTGCGGCGAAGGTGCTGCCGGGGGAAAATCCGTGAGCGTTGGCGAAGGCCTCATGCACGATGATCTCGTCCGGGCGCGCAGGGTCCGGCAACCTGCCCGTCCGCAGGACCAATGCGTTCAGCGCCGAAGCGTTGTCTGCGGGCATGGAGATGGCCAGACCGCGCACGGGGTCGCGCATGCCGGGTATGTCGAGCGTGGCGTAGGTCGTCACGCGGACTTCGGCGCGGACAACACCTGGCAGCGCGCGCAGGCGGGCGATGACGTTGGCGGGAGCCCGCTTCAGCGAAACGAAGGCGTCGGCGAAACGTTGATCCTCATAGTAGCCGGTGCGGGCCGCCGACAGCGAATGCAGCGCGCCCAACGCCATGATCAGTGTTGCGACGGCCGAGGCCACCACCATGGCAATGGCCAGCACCTGCCCCCGGCGACGCCACATGTCGCGCAGGAGCTTCATGTCGAGGCTGGACAGGGTCCTCACCAGTGCACCTCGGAGGCAGGACGGCGATCCTTGTTGACTTCGACCGATGCGATGCGGCCATCGGCGAAACGGACGACGCGATGGGCCATTACGGCGATCGAGGCGTTGTGCGTGATGACAAGCGTCGTCGTACCGAGCTGGCGGTTCACGCTGGCCAGCGCCTCAAGCACCCGAATTCCGGTGACACTGTCGAGCGCGCCGGTCGGCTCGTCGCACAGGAGCACGTCGGGGCGCTTGGCAACCGCGCGTGCGACCGCGACGCGCTGCTGCTCGCCGCCGGAAAGCTCGGCGGGGAAATGGCGCATGCGGTCTGCCAGGCCCACGAGCGTCAAGGCCTCCTCGGGCGTCATCACGTTGTCGACGAGTTCGGTGACCAGCGAGACGTTCTCGCGCGCGGTCAGGCTCGGGATGAGGTTGTAGAACTGGAACACGAAGCCGATGTGCCGGCGCCGGTAGACCGTGAGTTCGCGCTCGCTGCTGGCCGTGAGGTCCCGGTCGCGGAAATGAAGCGTGCCTGCGGTGGCGCGATCGAGACCGCCCATGATGTTGAGCAGGGTCGACTTGCCGCTGCCTGACGGGCCGAGAAGAACGACGAACTCGCCCTCAGGGATCTCCAGATCGATCCCCCGCAGCGCGTGCACGGCCGCACTGCCCTCGCCGTAGACCTTGGTGATCCCGCGCGCGCGGAACGCCATGGCGCCGGTCGGTCGTTCCCCTGGGATCATGGTTGTCATGTGCAATCCTCGCCGGGCCCGCCGTCTCGCCGCCTTGAGGCAAAGCAACCACCCGAAGAGGGGATTCTCGCCGATTTCCGCCCCTTCGCGCCATATCTCGCGCGTGTGCGACCATACGTCATGGATCTCTTCACAGGATTCTCGCAGGAGCTACCGGAATCCGGCTGATTTCCGCCCCGTGTGCAATGCAGCAGTCGCCTTGACGGGCAGAAAACCGCCACATATGGTCCGCGCGCATTTCGGAGGGGTTCCAGCGGCCCCCTGCACCTGATCCATGGCGACAAATACGACAGATCAGCGTGAAGATCCGGACCAGGATCGTCTCGACGAACTTGGTCGGAAAATCGAGGCCGCGCGTGGAACGTCTCCGGAGCAGGGTCCCCAGCGGCCGGCGGCCGGGCGAAATCTCGCCTATCGCCTGCCAACCGAGTTTGTTGCCGCGGTCTTCGTCGGCGCTGCGCTCGGGTGGGGGTTCGACAGGCTCACGGGGCTCAAGCCTTTCGGGATCATCGTGTTCTCGATCCTGGGCATCGTGGCCGCGTTCCATTTGGTGTTCCGGCTGGTGGGAAAACCGCCTGTCGACAAGGATGAGGGGAATTGAACATGGCCGCAGGCCACAGCCCGATGGAGCAATTCACGATCAAGACGCTCGTGCCGATCGAATTTGCCGGCTACGACATCTCGTTCACGAATTCCAGCCTCTGGATGTTGCTTGCCGTCATCTGCAGCGCAGCCTTCCTGACGCTCGGCGTCAAGCGCGATGGCGTCGTTCCCGGGCGCCTGCAGTCGATCGTGGAGATCTTCTACGACTTCATCATGCGCCAGACCGTCATCCCGGTGATGGGCGAATCGGGTCGCCGGTTCTTCCCGCTGCTGTTCACGTTCTTCATCTTCATCTTTTTCACGAATTTCCTCGGGCTCCTGCCCTACTCGTTCACCGTGACGAGCCACATCGCGGTGACCTTCGCGATGGCGCTCCTGGTGTTTGCGCTGGTGCTCGTCATCGGCTTCTGGACCCACGGCCTGCGCTTCCTGTCCCTGTTCGTTCCGTCGGGCGTGCCGGCGTGGATCATGCCAGTCATCGTTCCGATCGAAGTGATTTCTTTTCTTTCGCGCCCGATCAGCCTGTCACTGCGTCTGGCTGCCAACATGCTTGCTGGCCATACGATGCTCAAGGTCTTTGCCGGCTTTGTCGTGTCGCTGCTTGGTGCGGGGGGAGTGTTTTCCGCGCTTGCAATCGCACCGCTGCTCGCCGGCGTCGCGCTGACCGCGCTCGAGGTTCTGGTGGCGGCCGTGCAGGCATGGGTTTTCACCATGCTGACGTGCATCTACCTCAATGAGGCCGTGCACCTGCACGACCATCACTAGTCCTGTTCATCACCAACGAGTTTACCTGGAAGGAGTTTCACAATGGACGCAGAAGCAGCAAAGTTCATCGGTGCAGGTCTTGCCACCCTCCCGCTCCTCGGCGCCGGCATTGGCATCGGCAACGTGTTCGGCAACTACCTCGCGGGTGCGCTTCGCAACCCGTCGGCGGCCGCCAGCCAGCAGCAGAACCTGCTTCTCGGCTTCGCATTCTGTGAAGCGACGGGCCTGTTCGGCCTGGTCGTCGCGCTCGTGCTGATCTTCGCCGTCTAATTCCTCCCATGACGGCCCAAGCCGCAAGCTCGTTCCAGATGGCGAACGTGGCTGCTCCCGAACCCGAGGCGCAGCCACCGCAGAATCCCGAGACGCCTGCCGAAGGCCAGACCCCGGAGGGACACTCCGGCGCCGGGCACGATGGCATGGTGCATGACGGTCATGACATGGCGCCCGCGGGCGAGCATGCGGACGGTCACACGGATGGCCTGACGGAGACGGTCGGTCACGGCGAAGGCGATCACGGCAGCAAGGCCGGCTTGCCCCAGCTCGACCTGACCACGTTCGCCAGCCAGATCTTCTGGCTCGTGATCTCGTTTGCGGTGCTCTACTTCATCATCGCGCGCATCGCGGCGCCCAAGATCGGCGGCGTGATCGAAGAGCGCGAGGCACGCATCAAGGGCGACCTCGATGCAGCCACCGATGCCAAGAAGGCCAGCGAGGCGGCCATAGCGGGCTACGAAAAGGCGCTTGCCGATGCCCGCGGCCGTGCGGCGAAGCTCAGCGAGGAAATCCGCGGAAAGGTGCTGGCAGAAGCCAACGCCCGGACGGATGCCGCCGAGAAGCAGCTTGCCGCTGACATGCAGAAAGCCGAAGGACGCATTGCCGAGATGCGCACGGGTGCGCTTTCGCGCCTTTCAACCATAGCCCGCGACACGGCGGCCGACATCGTGCAGAAGCTGACAGGTGACACTGCACCTGCCGGTGAGCTTGATGCGGCCGTGACTGCGGCGCTGAAGAAGTCCTGAGGGGGATCCTGATGAGCGGTGTTTTCGGAGATCCTACCTTCTGGGTTGGCGTGGGCACGGCCCTGTTCGTGCTGCTTCTGATCCGGCTCAAGGTTCCGGCACAGGTCGGCGCGATGCTTGATGCGCGTGCGGCCGCCATCAAGGCCGAACTCGAGGAAGCCCGACGCCTGCGCGCCGAGGCCGAAGCGC
Organism: Alphaproteobacteria bacterium; assembly: GCA_018969785.1. Taxonomy (GTDB): domain Bacteria; phylum Pseudomonadota; class Alphaproteobacteria; order Micropepsales; family Micropepsaceae; genus SZUA-430. The sequence continues at coordinate 8,626 of JAGWXR010000023.1, read as the reverse complement.
TGCTTGCGGACTACAAGAAGAAGACTGCGAATGCCGCCGACGAGGCGCAGGCGATCATCGATGCCGCGAAGGCTGCTGCTGATCGCATGGCTGCGGATGCCAAGGTGGCGCTTCAGCAGCAGATCGAACGGCGCGCCAAGATGGCCGAGCAAAAGATCGCCCAGGCCGAGGCTGATGCCCTGGCAGAGGTTCGCGCCGCTGCCACGGCTGCGGCGAGCGCTGCGGCGCGCGAGGTCATCGCCAAGCGCATGACCGATGCCCGCGGGGACGCGCTGATCGACAGCGCCATCGCGGAACTCGGGACGAAGCTGCACTGAACCACCCGTCCTTGCGGGCGTATTTCCGCGCACGGGGCCCGCGCGCCCTTTCTCATGGATTGCAAACGTCGCATGTGGCGGGGTCGGCGGTCGCCACATCGGTGCGGTGCACAATGACCTCGTGGCCGCAACCGCTGCATCCCATCCTTGTTGCCACCGTCTGCCTCGTCGGGACCCCGCACACGCGGCAGGGCAAACCCGCAATGCGGCCCACGGCAGCAAAGCCGGGACGGTCACACAGGGGACAACGGCTGCGGATTCGCTGCACGAGGTCGTGCGTGGCGCGCGCAATGGCAGCCATGCGCGTCGGGTTGCGATGTGCGCGCATGTCAGTCTCGACATGCGCCGCGCCGCCGAGGCGGATCGCCTGCCCTATCGCATCAGCGAGGGTATCAGCGTCATCGATGTCCTTGCGCAGCAGCAGGCGCGGGTCAGGCTGACCTTCGCTCGTTCCCATCACGACAAGGCCGTGGGCCGGAAAGCCCGACGCATTGGCGAAGGCCATTGCCGTCTCAATGGACGTTGCCACGACGTGTCCGTAGTTCGTGTCGATGCCCTCGTCGATGCCTGCGATCTCGAGGCCGCCCGGCCGTTCGAGCAGAATGACGATTTCCCGCGCCATGGGAACGAAGGGGATATGGGGATGGGCAAAGAAGCTTCCCTCGCTCGCGATGCCGATGGCGGCGAGAGGGTCTGCGCTGAGGCCTGCCTGCGCCTTCAGGCGGGCTGTCTCGGCTTGCGTGCCCGGGCGGTCGATCTCACGCGTGAAGGTACCGAAAGCGTCGGTGTCGAGGCCTGGGGCAAGCACCACGTCCAGATCGAAAGCCTCGCGCAGGATCGGTGCGATCACACGCTCCTTGCCATGCATGGTCGCCAGTACCGCGCGGGTACCGGCGCGGATGAGGCCCGGGCCAGCCGGCATCAGAAATAGCCTTCCTTCTTCTTGCGCTCGAGAGAGCCGCCTTCCTCGGTATCGGCCATGCGGCCCTGCCGCTCGGAGGTGGACGCGGCAAGTGTTTCAGCCATGACGGAGGCAAGATCGGTGGCATCGGACTCCACGGCGCCGGTCACGGGCCAGCAGCCCAGCGTGCGGAAGCGGACCTTGCGGCTCTTCACCGCGTCACCGGTGCCCAGACGCATGCGCGCGGGCTCGTCGACCACGATGAAGGCGCCGGCGCGCTCCACGACAGGGCGGTCTTGCGCGAAATAGAGATCGCAGAGTTCGATCCCGTGGCTCAGCGCGTATTCCCAGACATCCATCTCGGTCCAGTTGGACAGGGGAAAGACGCGGGCTGAATGACCCGGCAACAGGCGTGTGTTGTAGAGGTTCCACAGCTCGGGCCGCTGCTGTCGCGGGTCCCAGGCATGGGCCTCATTGCGGATGGACACGACGCGCTCCTTGGCGCGCGATTTCTCCTCGTCACGGCGTGCCCCCCCGAAGATCACGTCAAAGCCGCCCTCATCAAGGGCAGCCTTGAGCGGTTCGGTGCGCATGATCGAGGTGTAGCGCTCGCCGTGGTCGAAGGGATTGATGCCCTCGCGCAGGCCCTGCTCGTTGCGCCGCACGATCAGGCGGAAGCCGTGGGTTGCCGCAAAGCGGTCACGGAACGCGATGAGGGTAGCGAACTCCCATGTCGAATCGATGTGCAGCAGTGGAAAGGGCGGCTTGGCCGGGTAGAAGGCCCGCAGGGCCAGGTGCGCCATGACCGTCGAATCCTTGCCGGCCGAGAACAGCATGACGGGATTGCGGGCTTCAGCCACGCTCTCGCGGATGATGTGGATGGCTTCTGATTCGAGGCGGCCCAGGTGGGAACGCCTTGCGGCCGTGAGACCGGCGCCTTCCCGCAATGGCGCGCCACCGCTGCCTGTCGTCGTCATTCACCCTCCGCTTCCGGACTTTCGGCCTCGCGGGGTCTGCGTTCTGCTGCCCTGCCCCTGCCGCGCCTCGCCGGGACCCGCCCGGTCCCGGCAAGATATGGTCACTCGCGGCTCCGGTTTCCACTCTCCCGGCGGCCCCCGATAGAGCTCAGTGATAGACCTCGAACAGGCCTGCGCCGCCCATCCCGCCGCCGATGCACATCGAGACGACAACATGCCTGGCCTTGCGGCGCCGCCCTTCGAGCAGCACGTGGCCTGTCAGGCGGGCGCCCGTCATACCGAAGGGGTGGCCGATCGCGATCGAGCCGCCGTTGACGTTATACTTCGCCGGATCAATCCCGAGCTTGTCGCGGCTGTAGAGGCACTGGCTGGCAAAGGCCTCGTTCAGTTCCCAAAGGTCGATGTCGCCCACCTTCAGGCCATGGCGCTCGAGCAGGCGCGGGATCGCGAAGACGGGACCGATGCCCATCTCGTCGGGCTCGCACCCGGCGACGGCCCAGCCCTTGAAGGCGCCCAGGGGCTGAAGCCCCCGGCGCTCGGCTTCTTTCGCTTCCATGACGACAACGGCCGCTGCACCGTCGGAGAGCTGGCTGGCGTTGCCTGCGGTGATGAACTTGCCCGGCCCCTTGACCGGCTCCAGCCTGGCCAGGCCCTCGAGCGTCGTGTCGGGGCGATTGCACTCGTCGCGGTCGACGACGTAGTCGACGATGCTCTCGGCCTTGGTGACCTTGTCGACGACCTTCATCTGCGTCTTCATCGCCACGATCTCGTCCTTGAACTTTCCGGCCTGCTGGGCGGCCGCCATCCGGCGCTGCGATTCAAGCGAGTACTGGTCCTGATACTCGCGGCTGACATTGTAGCGCGCGGCCACGACGTCGGCCGTGTCGATCATCGGCATCCAGTAGGCGGGATACATCTGCGTAATGCGCTCTTCCTTGCCGCCACCGCCGCCGCCCTGGAACGAGATCGAGTCGACGCCCGAGCCGACAACGATGTTGGCACCCTCGTGGGTGACGTAGTGCGCCGCGTGGGCGATCGCGTTCAGGCCCGACGAGCAGGCGCGGTTTATGGTGACGCCGGAGGTCGTGACCGGCAGGCCCGCCAGCAGCGCCGCGCCGCGCGCGACATTGCCCGAGGCCGCAACGCAACCTGCGACGACATCCTCGACCTCCTTCGGGTCGACCTTCGAGCGCTTCACGGCGTGCTCGACCGCGTGGCCGAGCATGGCCATGTTTGACGTGTTGTTGAAACCACCGCGCGCGGCCTTGGCGAGGCCTGTGCGGGCGTAGGAGACGATGACGGCTTGGCGCATGTTCTTTGTTCCTCTTTCCATTGGCAAAAAACTGGAGGTCATGACCTGCGAAGGCAGACCACCCACGCGCTGGCTGCCGGCGTGGATGGTGCGCCTGCGCGCATCATGACCACTACGGGGTCACTTCAGGTCCTGAAAACGCTTGCCTTCGGCGACCATTTTCTCGAGGAGCTTCGACGGTGTGAACTCGGCGCCCATCTGGCCCTCGAATTCCTTCATCTTCGCCAGCACCTTGTCGAGGCCGATCGTGTCTCCGAAGAACATAGGGCCGCCGCGATAGACGGGCCAGCCATAGCCATTGATCCAGACGATATCGATGTCGGAGGCGCGGATGGCCTTGCCCTCCTCGAGTATCTTCGCGCCTTCGTTGATCATCGGGTAGATGCAGCGCTCGATGATCTCCTGGTCGGAGATCGTGCGCTGGTTGATGCCCTTCTTCGCTGCGAAGTCCCTGATGATCTTTTCGACGACCGGCGAGGGCCTTGCATTGCGCTCGGCGTCGTAGTCGTAGAACCCGGCGCCCGTTTTCTGGCCACGACGGTCCATCTCGCAGAGGATCTCGCGGATGGTCGAGCTTGTCGACTTTTCCCTGAACCAGCCAATGTCGAGACCGGCGAGATCCGACATGGCGAAGGGGCCCATCGGGAAGCCGAAATCATAGAGCACGCGGTCGATGTCCCAGGGCATCGCACCCTCGAGGATCAACTTTTGAGCCTCCCGCTGGCGCTGGGCCAGCATGCGGTTCCCGACGAAGCCCGGGCAGACGCCGACGAGGGCTGCGATCTTGCCGATCTTGCGGGCCATCTGCAGCGAGGTGGCAATGACCTCGTTGGAGGTCTTGTCGCCACGCACCAGTTCGAGCAGGCGCATGACGTTGGCCGGCGAGAAGAAGTGCCAGCCGATCACGCTTTCGGGGCGCTTCGTGGCCGAGGCGATCTCGTCCACGTTCAGGTAGGACGTGTTGGTGGCGAGGATGGCGCCCTGCTTGACGATGCGGTCGAGCTTGCCGAAGACATCCTTCTTGATGCCCATGTCCTCGAACACGGCCTCGACCACGAGGTCGCGGTCGGCGAGGTCCTCGAGCGAGAGCGAGCCCGTCAGCATGGCCATGCGCTTTTCCACGTCTTCCATGGTCAGGCGGCCGCGCTTGGCTGTCGTCTCGTAGTTCTTGCGGATGACGGCCAGCCCGCGGTCGAGCGCTTCCTGCTTCTGCTCGACGATCGTGACGGGGATGCCTGCGTTGAGGAAGTTCATCGCGATGCCGCCGCCCATGGTGCCGGCGCCGATGACGCCGACCTTCTGCACGGGGATCGTCTTCGTGTCGGCGGGCACATCCGGAACCTTCCAGACAGCGCGCTCGGCGAAAAAGACATAGCGCTGGGCGGCGGACTGGTTGCCCGTCATGAGGCCCATGAACAGGCGGCGCTCTTCCTTGAGGCCCTCTTCGAAGGGCAGGTTCACGGCGGCCTCGATGCACTTGATGTTGGCCTCGGGCGCCTCGAAGCCGCGGAACTTGCGCGCGTTGGCCTTGCGGAATGCGGCAAAGATCTCGGGCTTGCCGCGGGCGGCTTCCACCTTGTCGTTGAGGTCGCGCACCCGCTTGAGTGGACGCTTTTCATCGATGACCTTGCGGGCGAAAGCCAGCGCACCCTCGCGCAGCTTGCCCTCCTCGACCAGCTCGTCAACGAGCCCCATGGCGGCGCAGGCTTTGGCGCCAACGTGCTCGCCGGATGTCACCATTTCCAGCGCGCGCTCGGCGCCCACGATGCGCGGCAGGCGCTGCGTGCCGCCCGCGCCCGGCAGGAGGCCGAGCTTGACTTCCGGCAGGCCGCACCTGGCTGAGGGGACCGCCACGCGATAGTGGCAGGTCAGCGCGACTTCAAGGCCGCCGCCCAGCGCCGTGCCATGGATGGCAGCAATGACGGGCACGCGGGCGTTCTCGATCGCCGCCTGTGCATCGAAGAGGCTGGCGCCCTTGGGGGGCTTGCCGAACTCGCTGATGTCGGCGCCCGCGATAAAGGTCTGGCCCTGGCAGATGAGCACGATGGCGCGGACGGACGGGTTGGCAGAGGCCTCGCCCATGCCCTTGAAAATGCCGTCTCGCACAGGCGCCGACAGGGCGTTCACGGGCGGGGAATTCAGGGTGAGGACAGCGATGTCGCCCTCGAGCGCGAGGTCGGTGACTTCGTTGATAGCAGCCATGAGGTAAGCCCTGTTGATGTTGGTCGGCGCAAGGCTAAGCACCCCTCCCGGGAAACGCAATGAGGGATGCGCCGCGGGCAGCCCCCGCTCTCAGCCGGGGGCCCTACCCTATCTCGAGGATCGTCTTGCCCATGCCCTTGCCACTCAGCGCAAAGCCGAGGGCGTCACGATAGTCATCGAACGCGAACACCCTGCCCGGCACCGGTACGAGGCGCCCCTCCTCGACCCAGGAGAGAAGCGTTGCCACATGCGCCGCTGCGCGCTGCCATTCGAACATCATGAACTGGCGGACATCCACGCCGAGCAGGCCGGCGCCCTTCATCAACGTGAGGTTGGCGGGCAGCGACGGGATAGGTCCACCTGCGAAACCCACCACGAGGTGGCGGCCGCCCCAGGCGACAGAACGGAAGGCGGGCTCGAACAGGGGACCGCAGACAGGGTCAAAGATCACATTGGGCCCCTTGCCGCCGGTCAGGGCCTTCAGCCGGTCGCGCCAACCTTCCAGCGCGGTGTCGATGACCTCGGTGGCGCCGTGTGACCGGGCAAAGACGCGCTTTTCCCCGGTGCTGGCGCAGGCAATCACGCGCGCCCCCATCAGGGCCCCGAGCTGTACGGCGGCCAGGCCCACGCCACCGGCCGCGCCCGTCACCAGCAGTGTCTCTCCCGGCGCAAGGCGGGCCCGATCCTGCAACCCGTGAAGCGCCGTCAGGTAGTTCACGCGAAAGGCTGCGGCCTGTGCGAAGGACATCCGGTCCGGGATCGGCACGATGAGCGCGGGTGCCACCACCGCCGCTTCGGCAAAACCACCCGGGGCCTGGGCCAGCACGCGCTGACCCACTTTCAGCGCGCCAGTGTCCTCGCCAAGGGCCTCGATGACGCCGGCGATCTCCATGCCGGGCGTGTGCGGCAGTGGCGGCTTGACCTGGTACTTGCCCAGCGCCACGAGCGCGTCGACATAGCCGACACCGCAGGCCTTCACGCGGATGAGGGCCTGGCCCCTGCCGGGCACGGGTGTGTCACGCTCCACCATCCGGTAGGAGTCGATGCTGTCGAGGTTTTCGGCTTCGATCAGGCGCATGGATTATCCCGTCGCGTGCGAGGTGTCTTTGTCGCAGACTAACGGGCGAACGAGGGGCGTGCAAAGACGCCTTACTCTCCCGACATGAAGGAGGCGATCACCCACTTGCCATTGCGCTTTTCGAACGTGGCCCGAAAGTCCAGTGGGCTGCGGACGTCCCTGACAGGAATGAAGCCGCGGTTGCCATTGCGGTCCTTCACTTCGTTCCAGTCGTCGGGGCCGGCCTCGTGCTGGGGCATCGACGCGGACTGGATTACCTCGAGCAGATCGTGGTCGAGCCGGCGAACCACCGCTGACCCGGCATCCGGAGCCGCGCGGATCACGGCTTGGGCGTCCGTGACGGCCACGTAGTCCAGCCTGCCGTAGTCCCTCGGCCATGAGGCAAAGACATAGGGTGCGGTGAAGACCTTGGTGCCGCCAAACTGGCCGCCGAGCCTCAGCACCCCTGCGAGGGACGGCCATATGGCACTTTGAGGATTGTCCAGCTTCCAGGCATTGTTGAATGCGTCAACGCCCCTGCCGCCACCGAAGCTGTTCAGTATGTCTTCAGCGATGGCCCCCCTCAGGCCCCTGACGTCCTTCTTTTCGACAATGGCCTGCAACTTCGACCGGAAGGCGACGAAGGACGGATCCTCGGCCGCCTCATCGCGTGGCTGAAGCCGCTCGACGGGCCCCGGCGCGGGCGCAGCGCCTGCTGCAAGGACTACAAACGACAGGGCAAGCAGCAAGCGGGTGATCATGGGCCTTCGGTTTCCATCGGGCGCGAGGACTGTCGGCCCTTTGTCTCATGCGCCGTGCTGCAAAAGAAGAGCCCACCCCTGCACCAGCGGGGGTGGGCACGACGCGGTTGGCAGCCTACTCGGCGGCTTCGGCCTTCGGCGCTGGCGGTGCCCAGCGCAGGACCGGCTTGCGGGCGGCGGCTGTCTCGTCAAGACGACGGCGCGGGGCCAGGTGCGGCGCGCCCTCGAAACGGGCCTTGTCGCCCGACCTTGCCGCCGTCGCGAGGCCCTTCATCACGCGGATGAACTCGTCGAGCGCGAACTTGGACTCGGTCTCGGTGGGTTCGATCAGCATGGCGCCGTGGACGACCAGCGGGAAGTACATCGTCATCGGGTGATAGCCCTCGTCGATCATCGCCTTGGCGATGTCGAGCGTGGTGACGCCCGTGTCCTTGAGGAAGCTGTCGTCAAAAAGGGCTTCGTGCATGCACGGGCCCGTCGCGCCGAAGGGCGCGGACATCACGTCCTTGAGGGATGCGAGCACGTAGTTCGCGTTCAGCACCGCGTCGCCGGCCGCCGTGTGCAGGCCGTCGGCGCCGTGGCTGAGCATGTAGGCCATCGCGCGCGTGAACATGCCCATCTGGCCGTGGAAGGCGCTCATCCGGCCGTAGGGCTGGGCATCGTGGGCCTTTGCCGTGGCTGGATCCTCGACAAGCTGGAAACCGTCCTTGCCGTGAACGACGAGCGGCAGCGGGGCGAAGGGCGCGAGCGCTGCCGAAAGCACGACCGGTCCCGCACCTGGACCGCCGCCGCCATGGGGCGTGGAGAAGGTCTTGTGCAGGTTGATGTGCATCGCATCGATGCCGAGGTCGCCCGGGCGCACGCGGCCGACGATGGCGTTGAAGTTGGCGCCATCGCAGTAGAAATAGGCACCCGCCGCGTGGACGGCCTTCGAGATCTCGATCATGTCGTTCTCGAAGAGGCCGCAGGTGTTCGGGTTCGTCAGCATGATCGCCGCGACGTGGGGTCCGAGCTTTGCCTTGAGGGCCTCGAGATCCACGCGGCCGCGTTCGTTCGCGGGAACTTCCTCGACGGTGTAGCCGACGAGGGCTGCGGTCGC
>JAGWXR010000022.1 GCA_018969785.1 Alphaproteobacteria bacterium | reverse complement strand
TTGCCCGCACGCTCGCCGATGCCGTTGATCGTGCATTCGATCTGCCGCGCGCCACCCGCAATGCCGGCGAGCGAATTGGCAACCGCGAGCCCAAGGTCATTATGGCAGTGGGTCGAGAACACGACCTTGTCCGCACCGGGAACCTTCTCGATCAGCGACCGGATGAGGTTCGAATACTCCGATGGAATGGCATAGCCCACCGTGTCGGGAATGTTGATCGTCGCAGCCCCGCAGCGGATCGCGGCCTCGACGCAGCGGCACAGGAAGTCGAACTCCGTGCGGGTCGCATCCTCGGCGGACCACTCGACATTGTCGACCCAGTTGCGCGCCCGGGTCACGCTGGCAGCGACCGCTTCGAGCACCTGGTGCGGCTCAAGCTGCAGCTTGTGCTTCATGTGCACCGGGCTTGTGGAGATGAAGGTGTGGATGCGCCCGCGCGCCGCCCCCTTGATCGCCTCGCCGGCCCGGTCGATGTCCTTGATGCCCGCACGCGCCAGCCCGCAGACAACCGCGCGCTTGACGACCTTGGAGATTTCCTGCACGGCCTCGAAATCGCCGTTCGACGCAATGGGGAAGCCGGCCTCGATGACATCGACACCCAGCTCGTCGAGCATCGCGGCGATCTTGAGCTTTTCCTCGAGATTCATGGCAGCGCCCGGCGACTGCTCGCCATCACGCAATGTCGTGTCGAAAATGGTGATCCTGGTAGAACTTGACATGGTCTGTACTCTCTTCCCGCTTGCACGCGGTTCGGATGGTTTGCCCGGGGTTTTGCGTCTTGTCCTCCCCTAGGTACCGGCTGCTCTGCCCTCGGGCATGACGGCAGCCGTTTTGCACCTAGGGGCTACTAAGAAGCAGCCCCGATTCCATCCGGAGGGAAAGGAGAGCATCGCTCGGGGCGCGCAGGCCGGCACGGGCGCAAAACGCACCCGCATCACCAACCCTGTTGCCCGTCACGCACATGCCGTTCTCGCCTCACGCGCCAGCCTGATAACCTGGCGTTGACCATAAGGATTTGCTGTTAAGGCCCGGTGAAACCGCAAGCCGGAAAACAACCATCCCGTGAACGAGTAATAAGGCGAATCACTCATCCCGCGCAATGCAAATCGGGGCGTTCGGCCGTATTTTCGCCCACGGCCCGCAAGGCCCCATGCGGCCGACGCCCCTCCCGCCGGACCCTTCCGGGCCCGCAACCCTGTTAAGCCCGCCGAAACCAGTCGCTAACCCGATGGTGAGCATGCCCGTGCTTCAATACCGCCATAACAACAGGGGTCAGGAAGATCATGGGAAACATCGCGTCACCGGAACCGATGCCGTCACGCTCCATCGCGCGCGCGCTGCCTGACCGCCTGCTCGAATTGGTCTTCCCCCTGACAACATCGGCCATCTTCACGGCCGCAGCCCTGCTCTTCTGGGTCCAGCCCATGTTCGGAAAGCTGGTACTCCCCCTGATGGGCGGCACACCGGCCGTCTGGGCGGCGACCCTGCTCTTCTTCCAGACAGCACTCCTCGCAGGCTACCTCTACGCCCACGCTCTCGGGCGCTACCTGCCCCTCAGGGCCCAGCTCCTCGTGCACATGTGCGTGCTGCTGCTGGCGACCTTCGCCCTGCCCGTTGGCATCCCCTCCGGCATCCAGCCCCCGGCCGACAGCATGCCGGTGTTCTGGCTCTTCGGCCTCTTCACGGTGACGGTCGGCGCCCCCTACACGGCCGTGGCCGCCACCTCGCCGCTGCTCCAGCGCTGGTTCTCGATGTCCGGCCACCCCGCCGCGGCAAACCCCTACCAGCTCTACGTCGCCTCCAACATCGGCAGCCTTGTCGGCCTGCTTGGCTACCCGCTCCTCGTCGAGCCGGTGGCGGGCGCAAGCCTCCAGACCATCCTCTGGTCCGCCGGCTTCCTGCTGCTGATCCTGATGATCGGCCTCGGCGCACTTGCGCTGCAGACCCGGGGTCGCGACGCCACCACCCAGGAGGCCGTTGCCAGCACGACAGTCACCACTTTCGACAGGTTCCGCTGGGTCGCCCTCTCGTTCGTGCCCTCAAGCCTGCTTCTCGGCGTGACCACGCACATCACGACCGACATTGCAGCCATGCCGCTTCTCTGGGCCCTGCCCCTGGCGCTCTACCTCCTGACCTTCATCGTCGCGTTCGCCGACAAGCCGCTGATCTCGCGACCCATCCTCCTGAAGGCCGAGACGATCTCCCTCGTCCTGCTGGCCTCGGTCCTCTGGTTCAAGGACGCGAACGCCGCGGGTCTCGCCGTCAGCCTGTTCGCCTTCTTTGTCATCGCGCTTGCCCGCCACGGCGAACTGGTCCTGACCAAGCCGCCAGCGGGCAACCTGACCGAGTTCTACCTGTGGATGTCACTGGGTGGCGCACTCGGTGGCCTGTTCAACGCAATCGTGGCACCCATGGCCTTCGACACGATCGCCGAGTATCCCCTGACCCTGGCCGCAGCCGCCTTCACGCGCCTGCTCATGGTCCCGGCCGCCGACCGCAGGAAACTTGCGACCGGCGACTTCCTCCTGCCGGCGCTGGCTGTCATTGCCGTCGTGGCCATGCACATGCTGAGCTTCGACATCGCCCAGACCCCGGCCATCACGGTTGCACTCGTGATCGCAGCCCTCGGCGTGGCGGTCTACTCGTTCCACGGTCAGGCCTGGCGTTTTGCACTCGGCCTTGCCAGCATCCTCGCGCTGCTGCTCGGAAAATTCGACAGCACGCTGCTCCACGAGGAGCGAAGCTTCTTCGGCGCCTACCGCATCTTCTCGGTTCCCGAGACCAACCAGCTGATCCTCTCCCACGGCAGCACGATCCACGGCGCACAGAACGTCGGCGAGGCGCACCCGACGCCGCTGACCTATTACGCCAAGGAAGGCCCCCTGGGACAGGCATTGACCGCGCTGCGCCCGAACGCCCCGAGCCTGCACTTCGGCGTCGTCGGCATGGGCACCGGTGCCTCAGCCTGCTACGCAACCGCCGGCGACACCTGGACCTTCTACGAGATCGACCCGCTGGTCGTCAGCCTCGCGCGCGACCACGGCGCCTTCAGGTTCCTCAGGGACTGCACGCCCAACGCGCGCATCGTGACGGGCGATGCCCGCCTGTCGCTCGCCGCCGAACCGGACGCAATCTTCGACGTCCTGATCCTCGATGCCTTCAGCTCGGACTCGATCCCGACACACCTCATGACACGCCAGGCCCTGCAGCTCGCCCGCACCAAGCTGGCACCGGATGGCGTGATCCTGTTCAACATCTCCAACCGCTACCTGAAGCTTGAGCCCGTTGTCGCCAACACGGCGCGCGCGGCAGGACTGACGGGCATCACGCAGTTCTTCAGGTCAACCGAGGAACAGGCGAAGCACATGATCACGTCCTCGCACTGGATCGCCCTGTCGAACAGCCCCGAGAAGCTGTCGCGCATCGCCGCAAACGGCAAGTGGCGGCCGCTCGAGCCTGATGCAACCACGCCCGTCTGGACCGACGACTACTCCAGCCTGATCGGCGTCATCTCGTTCAAGTAACGGGCCGGACGCGCCCGGCACAGGCCTTGGCGTTGCGTCGCGCGGTTTCCACATCCCCCGCGCGCGCGACGGCGACGCCCATCCGGCGCTTGACGAAGGACTCGGGCTTGCCGAACAGCCGCAACTCCGTGCCCTCGACCGAAAGCGCCTCAGCCACGCCCTCGAAGGCAATTCCTGTCGCCGTGCGACCGCCATAGATCACCGCGCTCGCGCCGGGCGTCCGCAGGCTCGTGTCGACAGGAAGCCCCAGGATCGCGCGGGCATGCAGCGCGAACTCGCTCTGGTGCTGGGTCGCCAGCGTCACAAGCCCGGTGTCATGCGGCCGCGGGCTGACCTCGGAGAACCAGACATCGTCGCCCTTCACGAACAGCTCGACGCCGAAGATGCCAGCGCCACCCAGCGCGTCCGTGACCTTGCGCGCCATGGTCTGCGATCGTTCCAGCGCCAGCGCACTCATGGGCTGCGGCTGCCACGATTCGACATAGTCACCATCCACCTGGATGTGCCCGATCGGTGCGCAGAAAGAAGTACCCCCGGCATGGCGCACGGTCAGCAGCGTGATCTCGAAGTCGAAGCGGATCTCGCCTTCGACGATCACGCGCGGCTGTTTCACGCGGCCCGCCGCCATCGCATAGTCCCACGCCGCCGCAACGCCGGACGGATCCTTGATCCGGCTCTGGCCCTTGCCCGACGACGACATCACGGGCTTCACGAAGCAGGGATAGCCAATGCCGCGATCGATCGCCCCCTGAAGCTCCTGAAGCGAGGAACAGAAGGCATAGGGCGACGTTGCAAGCCCGCAATCCTCCGCCGCCAACCGCCTGATGCGCTCGCGATTCATGGTGACATGCGCCGCATTGGCGGTAGGAATGACCCGCGCAAGGCCCTCGGCCTCGATGCGCACCAGCTCATCCGTCGCGATCGCCTCGATCTCGGGCACGATCAGGTGCGGCCTCTCCTGCGCGACAAGCGCCCTGACCGCCTTTCCGTCCGTCATGTCGATGACATGCGACCGGTGCGCAACCTGGTGCCCGGGTGCATTGGCGTAGCGATCGACGGCAATGACCTCAACCCCCAGGCGCTGCAGCTCGATGACCACTTCCTTGCCGAGCTCCCCTGCCCCCAGCATCATCACCTTCGTGGCAGATGGGGAAAGTGGCGTTCCAATCCGTGTCATGGGGATACCTCGCGCGCTTCAGCCTGCTTGAAGGCGCAAGATGTGGCATCGGCCGGCCCCGCAGGGCAAGCCGACACGCCAGTTAGTCACAGCCTGGATGGACGAAAACGCTCAGTTCTTGTCCTGGTCGACCAGCTTGTTCTTCGTGATCCACGGCATCATGCCGCGCAGCTTGCGGCCGACATCCTCGATCGGGTGCTGCGCGTTGTTGGCCCGCGTCGCCTTGAAGCTCGCCTGCCCGGCCTTGTTCTCGAGCACCCAGTCCCGTGCAAAGCGCCCGGACTGGATGTCCTTGAGCACCCGCCGCATCTCCTCCTTGGTCTCCTTCGTGATGATGCGCGGCCCCGTCACGTACTCGCCGTACTCGGCCGTGTTCGAGATCGAATAATTCATGTTGGCAATGCCGCCCTCATAGATGAGGTCGACGATCAGCTTCACCTCGTGCAGGCACTCGAAATAGGCCATCTCGGGCGCATAGCCTGCTTCGACCAGCGTCTCGAAGCCGGCACGGATCAGCTCGACCAGGCCGCCGCACAGCACCACCTGCTCGCCGAACAGGTCCGTCTCGCATTCCTCGCGAAACGTGGTCTCGATGATGCCGGACCGGCCGCCACCGATGGCACTGGCATAGGACAGGCCGATCTCGGAGGCATTGCCGCTCGCGTTCTGGTGGATGGCAATGAGGCACGGCACGCCGCCTCCCTTCTGGTACTCCGATCGAACGGTATGGCCAGGCCCCTTGGGCGCAACCATCAGCACGTCCAGGTCGGGGCGCGCCTCGATCAGCTTGAAATGCACGTTGAAACCATGGGCAAACAGAAGCGCCGCGCCCTCCTTCATGTTCCTGTGCAGGCTGTCGCGATAGATGTCCGCCTGCAATTCGTCCGGCGTCACCATCATCATGACGTCGGCCCACTTGGCAGCGTCAGCGACATCCATGACCTTGAAGCCCTGCGCTTCCGCCTTCTTCGCCGAAGCACCCGGACGCAACGCCGCAACGACGTCCCTCGCACCGGAATCGCGCAGGTTCAGCGCATGCGCGTGACCCTGGCTGCCAAAACCGATGACGGCAATCTTCTTGCCCTTGATGAGACCGACATTGGCGTCGCGGTCATAGTACACGCGCATGGATACCCTCCGGTTGATGCGAGACTGAAACTGGGGCGCATGGCCGCCGGCCACGCGCCGGAAAACCTACATTGCCTCAGCCCCGCGGCTGATGGCGACAACACCCGTGCGTGAGACCTCGACAAGCCCGAGCGGCTTCATCAGGTCGATGAACGCGTCAAGCTTGCCCGCACTGCCCGTGACCTCGAAGACAAAGCTCGAATGCGTGGTGTCGATCACACGCGCACGGAAGGCATCCGAAAGCCGCAGGGCCTCGACGCGCTTCTCGCCCGTGCCCGCGACCTTCACAAGCGCGAGCTCCCGCTCGATGCCCGGATGCTCGGCCGTCAGGTCGAAGACCTTGTGGACAGGGACAAGCCGCTCAAGCTGATGGCGGATCTGCTCCAGCACCGCTGGCGTGCCCGACGTGACGATCGTGATCCGCGACGTGCGGTCCAGGTGGTCAACCTCGGCAACGGTCAGGCTCTCGATATTGTAGCCGCGCCCCGCGAACAGGCCCACGACGCGCGCCAGCACGCCCGCCTCGTTGTCGACAAGCACGCAGAACGTGGTGCGGATCTCGCGATCCTTCTGGTCGACAAGGAAATAGGCGGATTTCGGTTCGTCCCTCTTCGGCGTGCTCATGGCTCAGACCAGGACCTTTCCAGCCTCGCTGACGGCGGCCTCTTCGCTGTTGTCGTTCAGGATCATCTCGTTGTGCGCCGCCCCCGACGGAATCATCGGATAGCAGTTCTCCATCTGGTCGACGACGCAGTCAAACAGCACCGGCCTGTTGGTATTGATCATCTCGCGGATCCGGTCATCGAGCTCCTCGGGCTTCGTGGCCCGCAAGCCCACCACGCCATAGGCCTCGGCCAGCTTCACGAAGTCCGGCAGCGCCTCCGAATAGGAATGCGAATACCGCCCTCCATGCAGCAATTGCTGCCACTGCCGCACCATGCCCATGTACTTGTTGTTCAGGATGAAGACCTTGATCGGCAGGTCGAACTGCACGGCCGTCGACAGCTCCTGCATCACCATCTGCACGCTGGCCTCGCCTGCGATGTCGATGACCAGCGCATCCCGGTGCGCCACCTGGATCCCGACGGCCGCCGGAAGCCCGTAACCCATGGTGCCAAGCCCGCCCGAGGTCATCCAGCGGTTCGGTTCGTCGAACTTGTAGAACTGCGCCGCCCACATCTGGTGCTGGCCCACTTCGGTCGAGATATAGGTCGTCCGCCCCTTCGTCAGCTCATAGAGCCGCTCGATCGCCTGCTGCGGCTTGATCACGTCGTTCGACGTCTTGTAGGCAAGGCACTTGCGCGCACGCCAGCCATCGATCTGGAGCTTCCACGCGCTGAGCGCCGCGCCATCGACCCGCAACTGCCGCGCGCGCCACAGGCGGATCATGTCATCAAGCACATGCGCCACATCGCCCACGATCCCCACATCCGCACGGACGGTCTTGTTGATCGAGGACGGATCGATGTCGATGTGGATCTTCTTGGAATTTGGCGAGAACGCATCAAGCCGCCCGGTCACCCGGTCATCGAACCGCGCACCGACCGCAATCATCAGGTCGCAGTCATGCATCGCGAGGTTGGCCTCGTATGTTCCATGCATGCCCAGCATGCCAAGCCACTGCGGATCATTGGCGGGATAGGCACCAAGCCCCATCAGCGTCGAGGTGATCGGGAACCCCGTCATCCGCACGAACTCGCGCAGCAGATGTGACGCAAGCTTGCCCGAATTGATCACGCCGCCGCCCGTATAGAAGACCGGCTTCTTCGCCGCCGCGATCATCTCGAGCGCCTGCTCGATCTTCTTCAGGTCACCCTTGAGTCGGGGCTGGTACGTGCGGTGGCGGATGTTCGACGGGCCGACATAGGGCGCGCGACGGAACTGCACGTCTTTCGGGATGTCGATGAGGACGGGCCCGGGACGCCCGAACGTCGCGATGTAGAAGGCCTCGTGCAGGATGCGCGGCAGGTCCTTCACGTCGCGCACCAGGACGTTGTGCTTGGTGCAGGGCCGGGTGATGCCGACCGTATCGGCCTCCTGGAACGCATCCGTGCCGATCAGGTGAGTGGGCACCTGGCCCGTGATGCAGATGAGCGGGATGGAGTCCATCAGCGCATCCGTGAGGCCCGTGACCGCATTCGTCGCGCCAGGCCCCGAAGTGACAAGGATGACCCCCGGCTTGCCGGTCGAGCGCGCATAGCCCTCGGCCGCATGCGCCGCACCCTGCTCGTGGCGCACGAGGATGTGCTCGATGGCATCGTCCTGGAACAGCGCATCATAGATCGGAAGGACCGCGCCACCCGGATAGCCGAAGATGTGGCGCACGCCATGGTCCTTGAGCGCCCGCACCACGATTTCGGCGCCGGTCGGGTCCTGGCTCTGGGTTGTCATTGAACTCATCGGTCTGGCTCTCGAGCAAAAGAAAAGGCCCCGTCGGGGCCTTGCATACGCCGCTGTCTCCTAAGGACCCCTCATCAGGTCCAGGATTCAGCGGCATCTCCAATTACAAGCACAAAATTCCGCATGACGAGACTTTCTCGCAATAATATTACCAACTCCCTACCTGTTCTGCTGCATCGCGTCAAGGCCCCATGCACCATTGCGATGCCATAATCAATTATGGCATGAGTTATGGCATGGAAGACAACATCCGCAAGATCACCGTCCACGTCCCCGAAGACCTTCTGGCCGCCGCCCAGGCCGAGACGGGAGAGGGTGTCACCGAAACCGTCCGCCGCGGCCTCGAACTGCTCCGCCGCGCCCGCGCCTACCGCGAGCTCGCGAAATTGCGGGGCAAGATCAAGTTCGACATGACGCTGGAAGAAATCAGGCGCGATCGCGAATGATAGCAGTGGATACCTCCAGCTTCGTCGCCTTCCTTGAAGGAGGGAAAGGCGTCGACATCAACCTGATCTCAGGTGCAATCGAAGATGGAACCCTACGCTTCCCCGGCCCGGTACTGACAGAACTTCTTTCCTATCCCGTGGCAGGCCCGAAGCTCACCAGCGCAATTGAAGATATTCCAGTCCTGGAGCTGCCAGAAGGCTTTTGGGAACGAGCAGGAGCTACGCGCCGGAAGGTTCTCGCAAAGGGATTCAAAGCCCGTATCGCTGACGCACTCATTGCCCAGTGTTGCTTGGACCACGGACTTCAGCTGATAACGCGAGACAAGGACTTTCGGCACTTCGCAGATTATTGCGGGTTGATGCTTATCGGAGCGAGTTGAAGGTCATAGCCACGACGGCTTCAGGTGTTGCACCCTCTACCACCAACCAATCCTGCATCTGGTTGCGGAACCACGTCATCTGGCGCTTGGCGTATTGCCGTGTCTCGGTAACTGCCCGATCAATGGCCGTATCAAGCCGCATCTCGCCTCGCAGATGCGCCCGCAACGGCGGCACGCCGAGAGCACGCGCCGCCGGCAGCGTCTCATCGATCGCGCCCAGCGCCCGCACCTCATCAAGCGCACCCTGCGCCACCATCTGCTCGAACCGCCGGCCGATCTGCGCCTTCAGCCAGTCCCGGTTGGGTTTCAGCACGAAGCGCGCCATCGGACCGGAAAGGACAGGCGTCCCCTTGAGCTTCTGCCATTCATCAAGCGATTGCCCCGTGGCCTCGATGACTTCCCACGCCCGCACAAGCCGCTGGCTGTCGCCCACCTCCAATCGCTGGCCCATGGCCGGATCACGGGCAAGAAGCTGCGCGTGGAACGCCACATTGCCGAGCGACGCAAGCTTCAGGCGTGCCTCCGCCCGGATCGTCGGATGGATCTCGGGAATGGGGGAGAGGCCCTTCAGCAGTGCGGCAAAGTATAGCCCGGTCCCCCCGACAATGACCGGAACCTGTCCCCGCGCGCGAGCAAGGGCGAGGGCATCGCCCACGGCCTGCGCCCAGCGCGCCACCGAATAGGCCTCGTGCACGCTGGCGATCCCGTAGAGGGCGTGCGGCACACGCGCCTCGTCGGCCGCCGACGGCCGGGCCGACACCACGCGCAGCTCGCGATAGACCTGCATCGCATCGGCATTGACAATGACCCCGCCCAGCCGCTCGGCCAGTTGCAGCGCCAGCGCCGACTTGCCGCACGCGGTCGGCCCTGCAATAAGGACGGCCTGAGGCCTGTTCACCGCGATGCTTCCCAAAATCCGTCTCTCATGACCCATATGCTGGTACTTACAGCGCCGCTTGGCAAACTCGATGATGCCAGCGTCGCAGCCGTCTCGCGATTGGCAGGCCAGGCGCCCCACTGGCTCTCGCCGGGCACCGCGTGCGAGTTCCGCGACGCAAGGCCCGGGCAGCTTGCCGAAGCGCGCGCGCTCCTCGCGGACCGCCCCGTGGACGCCAACATGATCGCCGTCAAGGCCCGGCGCAAGAGGCTGCTGGTCGCCGACATGGACTCCACCATCATCAACTGCGAGTGCATCGACGAAATCGCGGACTTCGCCGGTATCAAGTCCCAGATCGCAGCCATCACCGAACGCGCCATGCGCGGCGAGATCGAGTTCGAGGGCGCCCTGAAGGAACGCGTCGGCCTTCTGAAGGGCCAGCCCGAGGCGATCCTCGACGAGGTGATGCACAAGCGCATCCGTCTCAACGAGGGCGCCCGCATTCTGGTCACCACCATGGCCGGAAGGGGTGCCGTCACCGCGCTGGTCTCGGGCGGCTTCACCTGGTTCACCTCACGCGTGGCACGCCTCGCAGGTTTCGCCCACGACCGCGCCAACATTCTCGAGGTTGAAGCAGGCCGCCTCACCGGCACCGTGCGCGAGCCCATCCTCGGGCGCGAGGCAAAGCGCCAGTCGCTCCTCGACCTTGCGACGGCCAACGGCATCCCGCTTGCGGAAACCATGGCCATCGGCGACGGGGCCAACGACCTCGACATGATCCGCGCCGCGGGCCTCGGCATCGCCTACAGGGCAAAGCCCGTTGTCGCCGAGGCAGCCCACGCGCGGCTCGACCATTCAGATCTCTCGGCCGCCCTCTATCTCCAGGGTTACCGCGAGACCGAACTCCTCCTCGCCTGAACCATCTGGGACCAAGGTTCATGCGCGCGGCAGGTTTTGACTTTGGCACATCGAATTCTGCCATCGGCGTGATGCGGGAGGGGCACGCCGTCCTCGCACCGCTCGAGAACGGCGCCACGATGGTACCCACCGCCGTGTTCTTCGACTTCGCCGACCATGACAGGCCTTCCTATGGTCGCGCCGCCGTGGACGCATACGTGAATGGCAACGACGGACGCCTGCTGCGCAGCCTCAAGACGATCCTGTCCTCGAATCTCATCACCGAGCGCACGGCGCTGTCGAAGCGCCAGGTCCAGCTCACCGACGTGATCGCGATGTTCTCGCGCCACCTCAGGCTGAAGGCAGAGGAGGCGGCGGGCTGCCCACTCGACGCAGTGGTACATGGTCGCCCGGTCCGCTTCGTCGAGGGCGATGACGCAGCCGACCGGCGCGCGGAAGACACGCTGCGCGACCTTGCAGGCAAGGCGGGCTACACCGAGATCTCTTTCGTCTACGAGCCCGTTGCCGCCGCCGCCCAGTACGAACAGGGCGTCACGGGCGAGGAACTGGTCCTCGTGGCCGACATCGGCGGCGGCACCTCGGACTTTTCCATCATCCGTGTCGGTCCCGACAGGCGCGCGCGCGACAACCGGAAGGACGACATCCTCGCCAACACCGGCGTGCGGGTGGGCGGTACGGACCTAGATCGCCACCTCAGCCTGCAAGCCGTCATGCCGCTGCTGGGCCTCGGCACCGAACTGGTCACCAGAAACCTGCCCGTGCCGCGATCGACCTATGCGGAACTGGCCTTCTGGCCGACGATCAATTTCTGCTACACGCCGCGAATCCTGAGGGAAGCCGAGGACGTGCATCGGCAGGCCCGCGAACCGGAAAAGACCAAGCGGCTTGTGACCGTCCTGAAAAAGCAGCTCGGCCACCGCATGGCATTTGCGGTCGAGAGCGGCAAGATTGCCCTGTCCGGCGAGGCCAGCACCCGCATTCCGCTTCATTTCGTCGAGAATGACCTCGAGGCCCGCGCAACCCGCAAGGGCTTTGACGAGACCATTGGCAGCGAGATCATGCGCCTGCGCCTGTCGGTATGGAATTGCCTCGCGCTCGCTGGCGTGGACGCGACCGACATCAACACCGTGTTCATGACAGGCGGATCAAGCCGCGTCCCGGCCATCGAAGCCCTGATGCGCGACGAATTCCCCGATGCCGGGATCAGGCGCGGCGACGACTTCCTGTCAGTCGCGCTCGGGCTGACGCGCGAGGCCATGCAACGTTACGGCTGAATCACGCGGGCACGCGAGCCTGTAAAAAATGTTTGACAGGTCGCGCAGCGAACTCTATGTGTAAAAAATGTTTTACACCCGGCGCGGGAGGTTGCTGTGATGACGGAGAGTGAACGATACGCATGGCTTTCGCTTCTGGCGTGGATTGGCATCATGCTGTTCCTGATGACGCGCTTCACGACGGGCTACGAGATCATGGGGAATTCGATCGGCTTCACCATCGTCGAGCAATCCGCCGGACGCCTGCTGGGCATCTATCTGGGCGTCATGATCTTCGCGATCATTGCCGAGGGCATCATCGCAGGCACCACGGCCGCCCTCGGCGCCGGCAAGGCCGTCGGGAAGGATGAGCGGGACCTCATGATATCCCGGCGCGCGAGCCTTGCGTCCTACGGGTTCATGGCCCTCGCCCTCAACCTGATCGTGTTCCATGTTCTGGCATCGGCCACCTATGGGCAGCCGGTCATCGCGGGGCTCGACTTCACGTCAAGCACGGGTATCGCTTTCGCGATCCTGTTTGTCCTGGTGGGGGCAGAAGTCGTCAACCGCGCCGCGCTGGTGTGGAACTATCGGCGGACATGACAACCCGGAAAGGCAAGGTCAGCAATCGCATCCGCGAACTGCGCACGCTTCGACGCTGGAGCCAGGGCGAACTGGCGGACGCCGTGGGCGCAACACGCCAGACCATCAACGCGATCGAACAGGAAAAATACGCGCCATCCCTCGAACTGGCCTTCCGCATCGCCCGCAGCTTCGACCTGGGCTTCGAGGAAGTCTGGCAGTTCAGCTAGGCCTGCGTGGGATCAGCCGCCCCTCAGTCGCAGAGCAGTTCACCGTACTTGCTGCGCTTGTTGCGCTTGATGCATTCCTCGGAAGGACCAACCCACTGGCCGTCTTCTGTCCAGTTCTTCTTGCCGCGCTGCGAGGCCTGGAAATGCTCTTCCTCGCACTTGGCCGAGTTGAGGGCGCCCTCCTGGTCCGGGCGGAAACCGAAATAGTTGCACATGATGATCGACGGCCAGCGCTGGCTGTCTGAATTCAGGATGTGCTTCCGGAGGTACTCGGGCGCCTGCGACCACCACTTGGGCAGGTTGGTGCGCAGTTCATAGGGCAAGCGCTCCTGCGAGATGGCGATGAACTGGGCTTCCGTGTAGGGCGGGCCGGGATCGGCCACCTTGGCGACGGCACCCAGGGAAACCGCAAGCATCGTGACAAAGGCAGCAAGGGCAAGAATGAGCGACTTCATGCGCAACTCCACAGGTTCCGGCGAGCACGGCTTGAGTAATCCGTCCACGGCTGCAATGAATAGGGCGGATCAGCATTAAGGAAAAGCCCCATGGCCCTTCGGACCCCCCTTTGTGACATGCTCGGCATCAAATACCCCATCCTGCTCGCGGGAATGGGCGGCGTTTCCTATGCGGAAGTCTGTGCCGCCGTGTCGGAGGCGGGCGGCTTTGGAACACTTGGAATGGCCGGCCGCAGCACCGGCGAGATCCGCGAGGAAATGCGCAAGGTACGCAAGCTGACGAAGAAGCCTTTCGGCGTCGACCTGCTCGCCGCCGTGCCCGAGTCGCTCGAGAAGGCCGCTGACATCATCATCGAGGAGGGGGCCTCTGCCTTCATTTCGGGCCTCGGCGTGCCCCCGCGCCATCTCGTTGACAGGTTCCACGCGGCAGGCCTCAAGGTCATGAATGTCTGTGGCACCGTGCGCCACGCCAAGGCGGGCGAGGAAGGCGGCCTCGACGCCGTCGTGGCCCAGGGCACCGAGGCTGGCGGCCACACGGGCAAGATCGCCGGCATGGCGCTCGTGCCGCAGGTCGTCGACGCCGTGAAGATCCCGGTCATTGCCGCAGGCTCGATCGTCGACGGGCGCGGTCTCGCAGCCTCGCTCGCCCTCGGCGCGCAAGGCGTCTGGATCGGCACGCGCTTCATCGCCTCGAAGGAGGCCCATGCCGGCGACCTCTACAAGCAGGCGGTCATCGATTGCACCGACGAGGACACGATCATTACCCGCGCCTATTCCGGCAAGCCCATGCGCGTCTACAAGAACGACTATGTCGCCGACTGGGAACGCCGCCCGCAGGACATCAAGCCCTTCCCGATGCAGGCGATGATTTCGACCCAGGCCGGTGTCATGGGCGGCATCGGCGGCCAGATCGAGGGCCTCGACCGCACGAGGTCGGCCTTCGCGATGGGCCAGGGCGCCGGCGCGATCCAGGAGGTCCAGTCCTGCGCCGAAATCGTCAATGGCATCATGGCCGAAGCCGAAGCCATCATCGCCCGGATGTCGGCCCTGAAGGCCTAGGCAAAGACCCGGTTCCAGATGGCATAGCCCAGGAGCACCGCGCCCGTGGCCGCGATCAGCAGCCCCGAGGCCATGTTCATGCGCCTGAGCGTATCGGTGCTGATCGACTTGCGGAACGTGCCGGCAATCGCCGTGACCATGGCCCACCACAGGATCGAACCACCCACCGCAGCCAGGACGAAGATCAGCGTGGCAGGATAGCTCGACTGGTAGTCGACCACCTCGCGAAACGCGGCAAAGAATGTCACGAAACCGACCAGCGTCGCCGGATTGGTGACCGTGAGGGCGAAGGTGCTCACCACCGCAGCCGCCAGGTCGCCCACCGATCCGCGCTGGATGCTGCCGTCGGGGTTGCGCATGATTTCCGGCGGCGTTGCGTGCATGAAGACGCGCCAGCCATACGCAATCAGGATCGTCGCGCAGATCAGTTGCAGCACGAGCTGCATGTTCTCGATCGCGTCGAACAGCCACTTCACGCCAAAGCCTGCGATGAAGGCGAACACGGCATCGCCCATCGCCGCGCCCATGCCCGCAAGGAAACCATTGAGCTGACCGTAGGATAGCGTCCGCCGGATGCAGATCAGGTTGACGGGACCCAGCGGAGCCGCCGCAATCACGCCGATGATCAAGCCACCGGCGATCAGAGTGAGCCAGTCTAGACCCTCGTTCACTGGCACCTGCCCCTGGCGCGAGATTGATTAACGTGACCGCCGCAATGATACAGGGTCCGGCTGAGAGCCGGAAAGATCATTTGCGGCTCGGACCCTGCCCGAAGCTGGTTAACAACTCCTGCACAGGCCTGCCCGGCGATCACTTCGCGACGTCGATGACCACCCGGCCCCGGACCTGACCCTTGAGGATACGCCCGGCCAGCGCGGGCAGATCTGCAAGCCCGGCATGCGAAACGGTTGACGCAAGCGTCTGCAGGTCGAGGTCACGGGCAAGCCGGCTCCACGCCTCGAGGCGCCGGGGGCGGGGACACATGACGGAATCGATCCCCGCGAGCGTGACGCCACGCAGGATGAAGGGCGCCACCGATCCCGGCAGGTCCATCCCCTGGGCAAGCCCGCAGGCCGCCACCGTCCCGCCATAGCTGGTCGACGCCAGCACATTGGCCAGCGTCTTCGAGCCAACGCTGTCGACGGCACCGGCCCAGCGCTCCTTGGCCAGCGGACGCGCATCACCCGAGAGCTCGGCACGGTCCAGCACCTCGGAAGCACCGAGCGACCGCAGATAGGCCTCTTCCTCGCGCCGGCCAGTCGAGGCGATGACCTTGTAGCCAAGCCGGGCAAGAAGCGCGACGGCCACGCTGCCAACGCCGCCCGCAGCCCCCGTGACAAGCACCGGCCCGCGCGCAGGCGTCAGCCCATGTGCCTCGAGCGCCATCACCGCAAGCATCGACGTGTAGCCCGCCGTCCCGATGGCCATCGCCGTCTCGGGCGTGATCGGGGCCGGCAGGGGAACAAGCCAGTCGGCCTTGACGCGCGCAACCGGCGCAAAGCCACCGTGATGGGTCTCGCCCATGCCCCAGCCATTGCAGACGACGGCATCACCCGGCTTGAAGCGCGCATCGCTCGACGCGCGCACCCGCCCCGCAAAGTCGATGCCGGCAATCAGCGGAAACTTGCGCACGACAGGCGAGGCCCCCGTGATCGCAAGCCCATCCTTGTAGTTCAGGGTCGAGTGCGAGACATCGACGACGACCTCGCCGTCCATCAGGTCACTCTCGGCAAACGTCGAAACGGCGCCCGTGGCCCCGCCTTCGGATTTGGTTACCAGGATGCATCGGAAACTGTCTGCCATGGCTCACTCCGGAAATTGGCACTCGATATTGGTAAGCGCTAACACATAAACGGCGCTGTTGCACCAGCAGCGCATCTCACCGCATTCAGCACGCATTCAGCATGATTGCGCAAAACTCGATCTCGACGGATTTCAAAACCCGTGCCTACGATTGTTTCAGCGGTGCGGAGCACAATCGTACCTGTGGACGCATCCGCAGTGACCGTCTCCGGCAACGGGGAACAGTCACCAGGTGCTGCGCTTGCAGGGAGGAAGACATGGGCAAGATCGACCTGATGCTCAAGGGCTACAGACTGACGACGGCAGAGATCCTCTATCACATGCCGGATCATCCGAAGCTGCTGCAGAGCTTCGTCTGGCAGGAGCTGGACCTCGAGCCACAATTTCCGGTGCTCTCGAAGTTCCTGAATTTCTGGCAGGAGAAGCTGGACGGCAAGCTGCACTCGGTCCGCGTGGCCAAGTGCGGGATCCTCTGCCCGCTGGATTTGCGCTACGTCGGCACCGAGATCAGCCTCCACTGACAAGCCGGCACGGCCACGAAGCGCTTGCAATTGGGAGGGGCGCCCGAAATAAATCGGTCGCATGACCAAGTTCGCAGCCCTCAACGACCGCGCCGTGGTGAAGCTCGAAGGCCCGGACACGCGTCCGTTCCTCCAGGGCCTCATCACCAACAACATCGACAGCCTGTCCCCCTCAAACCCGATCTACGCCGCCCTGCTGACGGCGCAGGGGAAGATCATCTGCGACTTCATCCTGATCCAGGCGGGTGAGGCGGTCCTCATCGATTGCGCGGCCCCCGCGGCACAAGACCTCACAGCAAGACTGAAGAAGTTCCGCCTGCGGGCGAAAGTCACGATCACCGAGGCAGCAACCGGGCTTGCCGTCGTATCAGCGCCGGAAGCCCCGCCTGAAGGCCTTCAGGTGGTCGCGTCCTGCAGAGACCCGCGCCTCGCCGAACTGGGCTGGCGCTGGATCATCGAGCCGCAGGCCCTTGCAACGCCTGGCCTGGAGCGGGAGCCCCACGCGGCCTACGACCGCCATCGCATCGAGTGCGGCGTGCCCGACAGCATCCTCGACCTCAGGCCCGAGACCTTCTTCCCCCTCGACTGCAATTTCGAGGAACTGAACGGCGTCGACTTCACCAAGGGCTGCTATGTGGGGCAGGAACTCACCGCCCGCATGAAGCACCGCGCAACAGCGCGCAAGCGCATCCTGCCCGTGGCGGCATCCACGCCGCTGCCGCCCCACGGCACCCCGCTGAAGCGGGACGACACCGAAGTGGGCGAAATGCTGGGCGCGCAGGGCCTCATCGGACTGGCGATGCTGCGCCTCGACCGGCTGGGCGAGACGCAGGCCCTCACCGCGGCAACGGGCGAGGTCGTTCATGTCGGACGGCCGCATTATCCGCTGGTCCTGCCGGCGGCAGCGCCTCATGTCTGAGCGCATGCGCTGCCCCTGGCCCGGCACCGACCCGCTCTACGTCGCCTATCACGACACGGAGTGGGGCGTCCCCGAGCACGACGACCGCGCCCTCTACGAGAAGCTCGTCCTCGACGGCTTCCAGGCCGGCCTGAGCTGGATCACGATCCTGCGCAAGCGCGAGAATTTCCGGAAGGCCTTCGACGATTTCGACCCCACGCGCATCGCCCGGTACAATGAAGCGAAGATACTGCGCCTGCTGAAGGATGAAGGCATCATCCGCCACCGCGGCAAGATCGAGGCCGCCATCCGCGGCGCCCGCGCTTGGGAACAGGTCATGGAGACCCACGACGGCGGCTTCCGTGGCCTCATCTGGAAGTTTGTCGATGGTCGCCCGCTGCAGAACAGCTGGCAGTCAATGCGCGATGTACCGGCGTCAACGCCCATGAGCGAAGCGCTCTCGAAAGAGCTCAAGCGAAAAGGATTCAATTTCTGTGGTCCGACGATTGTCTACGCCTTCGCGCAGGCCGTCGGCATGGTCAATGACCACCTGACGGACTGTTTCCGTCACCGGGACTGCGCAAGGCTGTTGGGAAAGAAATCTGCTAGGAAACAGAGCCCGAAAGCGTTCTGAAGAGGTCAAACCACCTCGGGACAGAGTCCGACGCTATCGATCTGCAGCGCCGAACATCGCCGAAATCGCCGAAAACAAAAAGAGAACAAATTGCCGCAGGGCAGGAATCCTAGCCCCGCCCCCGATAAGGCGCCACGCCCTGCTCGGGCACCCACAGCCCCGACGGCAGCTTCCCCGTCTGCCAGAACACGTCGATCGGAATGCCCCCGCGCGGATACCAGTAGCCCCCGATCCGCAGCCACTTGGGCGCGATCTCGGCAACGATCCGCTTGCCGACACCCACCGTGCAGTCCTCATGGAAGCCCGCATGATTGCGGAAACTGCCGAGGTAAAGCTTCAGCGACTTCGACTCCACGATCCACTTGCCCGGCGCGTAGTCGATGACCAGGTGCGCAAAGTCTGGCTGGCCCGTGACGGGGCAGAGCGAGGTGAACTCCGGCACCGCGAAGCGGATCAGGTAGTCGCTGCCCGCATGCGGGTTCGCCACGCGCTCGAGCACCGCCTCGTCCGGCGATGCCGGCAGCTTCGACACATGGCCAAGCTGGGTCAGGTCTTTCGCCTTGGTCATCACGGCCTCCGGAAAGTGCAGGACTCGCCCAGCGAGTCACGCCGCACGGTAACAGACACAAGCTCGGGCAGTTTCGGTGACAGTGCACCAAAGATCCACGCCGCAAGGCGTTCCAGCGTCGGCAGCGAAAGCCCCTCGACCTCGTTCAGCACATGATGGTCAAGCTGCTCGCGCACACCCGCCACCGCCGCATCGATCTCGGCAAAATCGCGGATGAGCCCCGACTGCGCCCCCGGCACACCCTCCAGCGTCACCGCCACGACGAAGGAATGCCCATGCATCCGCGAATTGGGATGTCCCTTCGGTGCCGTCGGCAGGTAGTGGGCCGCATCGAAGCGGAATTCCTTGGTTATCGAAATCACGGTATGCCAATCCACTTGTGCGT
>JAGWXR010000177.1 GCA_018969785.1 Alphaproteobacteria bacterium | reverse complement strand
GCGTAGGCGGGGTCTTTCGCCACCTTCAGAAGTTCGGGCGCGGTGACGTCGGATTGGCTGCTGTCCACGGCATTGAAGCCGCGCGAGGCGCCACCGGGGTCGCGCTGCTTGAGCTTGGCCGAGAGCCGCTCCCACAGCGTGCGGTCCTTGCTGACGATCGCCACAACCTTGCCGGGACCGGCGGGTGGGCCGGCCTTGAAGCGGATCCTGCCTGCACCGAACTCCTTGGTTTCTCCCGGCTTGATGTAGGTACCGTCGAGTTTCACGTCAGCGTTGGGCGCGAGGAACGCGATGGAGCCGGCGCTGTCGATGTCGAACAGGATGACATAGCCCTCGGCGCCTGTGCTCGTGACCTGGACGCGGCGTTCATCGCCGAAGCGGACCACGCCCGGCGGCAGCAGCTTGATCTCGAGCGTGCTGTCATCGAGCGAACGGCCCGCGGCAGCAGGCGGGTTGGCCATCGCCATGATGGCATCGGAGACCACTTCCGTGGGCACGATGTCGCCGCCGTCGGTGGCGATGTCGAGTTCGGTGCCCGCGGGCAGTTCCTTCCTGATCCACGCAGCGAAGGATGACAGACGCGTGTAGACGCCTGGCGCACCCTGCTTGGCGCAGGTGCGGTCGCCATAGCTCACGAGGCCCACGGCCACCGGGCAGCCATCGGCGTCCTGGCGCGCGATGGGGCCACCGGAGTCGCCCGAACAGCTATCCTGTCCCTTGGTGGCGCCAGCGCAGATCTGGCTGGCAAGGCCCGGCGCGATGGGGCCCAGCGACGTGCGACAGGCGGCGGCATCGACCAGCGGCTGGCGCACTTCCTGAAGGATCGGCGTCGCGGCACGGCCACGGGCGCCATCGGCGGTGTCGAAGGGCGTGAGGCCGCCCTCGTTGTCGGTCAGGCCAAAGCCTGCGACGATCAGGTTGCCTGTCTCTGTCGTGGGGTCGGCCTTCGCTGCCGCTGAAAAGCGTGCGACGGGGCCGCGGGCCGGCACCTTCAGGCGCAGCAGCGCGATGTCTTCGCCCGAGACCACTTCAGGGTTCGTCTGCCATTTCTGGGGCATGCGCACGTCGATGACCTCGCGCACGTCATCAGCCGTCACCTTGCGAAGGTCATGCCGACCGGTGACGATCTCGAACACGCCGCCAAACGACGCGCCGGAATTGCTTTCCCAGCGGCCTGATGCGCTGTTGCGCGCGATCTTGACCTTGGTTGCGCCTGACATGCGCTCCTGGATGCAGTGGCCGGCGGTCGCAACCCATTCCGGGTGGATCAGGATGCCGCCGCAGAAATAGGTCGAGACCTGCTTGCCGTCGGAGGCTGTCTTCGTGGTGCGCAGCGCCACAAGGCCTGGCCAGTTGTCGATCAGCGCATCAGCGCCGCCGATGACGCGGCTGCCGGCTTCAGCGGGGTCGCGCTTGCAGACCTTGGGTCGCGGCGCAGGCTTTGCGGCGGAGGTTGTCGCGGGGGGCGCGGGGGGCTTGGCGGATGTGTCCTGCGCGGTCAGGCCGCGGCTGTCGGCGTCATCCGGGGCTGATGCCTCTCCAGAAAGCGTCGATTGCGCATAGGCGAAGGCCTTGCTGGCGGCATCGGGATGCTTCATCGCGACCCAGGTGGCGCCCGATGCGAAAGCCATTGCGGCAACGAAGAGGCCGATGGTCCTGATGTTCATGCTGTCCCCTTTTTCTGCGGCGTGGCCCCTGCGGGCCGCAGCTTCCCTTGCTGTCTTTAGCTGCCGTTAGAGGCAACAGTCCAGATGAAACCGCCCTTTGCCCTGCCAGGGGGGCGCGTCGGCAACACCGCGTTTGGAGGGGGCGGACCGCTGGCGTCATCAAGCTGTCACGCTGGCACGGCGCGCAACCTCTGCACGAAACCGCGCAGGCAGGTTTCGCGTGTGGCCTGCCGGGCCCTCGGGCGCCTTGCGTGCTGCGCCGACCTGCGGCAGTTTCCCGACATGACTGGCAGGGATGACAGCAACGATATTGCCCGGGCGGTTGCGCGCGCGCAGCGACCGGTGGTCCTGCTTGTGCTCTTCCTTGTCGTGCTGATGGCGCTGCCATGGGTGGGCGCCGGGTATTGTGTCACCATGGGAGGGCGGCTGTGTCCTGCGTTCCTGTCCCCGCAATCGGGTGGCGCACCGGTGGCGCAACCTGAGCGCGGACCGGACGCTGCACCACCGACAGCACGCACCGACACGCGGGAACCGCCGAAGCCCGGTGCGCCCCCGGCTGGCGCCAATCCGCGGGCCAATCCGAAGTGGGTGGCGATCGTCGTCGGCAACTCGGACTATCGCGCACCGAATGCGCTGGCCAATCCGCGCAATGATGCGACCGACATGGCAAAGGCCCTTTCGCGTCTGGGTTATACGCTGGTCAGCGACGAGGCAAAGGGCAGCGATGCTTGGTTCGATACAAGCTATAGCCGGCTTGACGAAGCCATGCGGCGCTTCGGCGAGCGCGCAGCGGATGCCGAAGTGGCGCTCATCTATTATGCCGGGCACGGCATGGAGGAAGGCGGCACGAACTACCTGATCCCGGTTGACGCGCGGCTTGACCGCGACGTGGACCTTGCCAACCAGGGCTATGCGTTTGATGCGGTGGTTCGCCGCCTGCCGCGCTTTGGTGTCTCGATCGTGATCATCGATGCCTGCCGCACGCCGCGCTTTCCGCTGGCCGACCGCAGCGGTACGACACGCGCGGTGGAAGGCCAGCGCGGCTTCCAGGCTGTCGATGCGCCGGACCGGGCGCTCTTTGCCTTTTCGGCGGGGCAGAACCAGCGGGCGTCGGACGGGAAGCCGGGCGAGCGAAACTCGCCCTATACGCGCGACCTGCTGGGCGCGATGAACGAGCCTGACGCGCCGATCGAGACGGTGTTCAAGACGGTGCGCCAGCGCTTCATTGACCGCGGCGAGGCGCAGAAGCCCGAGTTCCGGGATAACCTTGGCCGACCGAACCTGGCCTTTGCCCCGCCCGAACCCGCCAGGAAGCCGGGTGAGCGGTTCCGCGATTGCGAGACGTGCCCCGAGATGATCGTGCTTCCTGCCGGCAGCTTCACCATGGGGGCGCCGAAGAGCGAAGAGGGGTCGACCGACGATGAGCGCCCGCAGCGCAAGGTGACAATCCCCCGGGATTTCGCGGTTGGGCGCTTCGAGGTGACGTTTGCGGAGTGGGATGCCTGCGTCAAGGG
>JAGWXR010000176.1 GCA_018969785.1 Alphaproteobacteria bacterium | reverse complement strand
GCTCAAGCAGCCGATCGGCGTCGTGGCCGCGATCACGCCCTGGAACTTCCCCAATGCGATGATCACCCGCAAGTGCGGGCCGGCTCTGGCGGCGGGCTGCCCCATCGTCATCAAGCCGCCGGCGGAGACGCCGCTCTCGGCGCTGGCGCTGGCGGTGCTCGCCGAGCGTGCGGGCATTCCGAAGGGCATCTTCAACATCGTGACGACGGCGCATTCCTCGCGGGTCGGAAAGGAAATGACGGCCAACACGCTGGTGCGCAAGTTCTCGTTCACGGGCTCGACCGAGATCGGCAAGCTGCTGATGCGACAGTGCGCGTCGACCGTGAAGAAGGTGTCGCTTGAACTGGGGGGCAACGCACCCTTCATCGTGTTCGATGACGCAGACCTCGATGCGGCGGTCCAGGGCGCGATGCTCTCGAAGTTCCGCAACATGGGGCAGACCTGCGTGTGCGCGAACCGCATCTTCGTGCAGGACAAGGTCCATGACGCCTTTGCCGCCAAGCTTGCCGCTGCTGCTGCTGCCATGAAGGTGGGCGACGGGCTTGCCGAGGGCGTGACGCAGGGGCCGCTCATCAACATGGAGGCCGTCGAGAAGGTCGAGCGCCTTGTGGGCGATGCCGTGGCCAAGGGCGCCAAGCTCATGACCGGCGGCAAGCGCCATGCGCTGGGCCACACATTCTTCGAGCCTACGGTCCTGTCGGGTGTGACGGCGCAGATGCCGATCGCGCAGGAGGAAATCTTCGGCCCCGTGGCGACGCTGTTCCGCTTCAATACCGAGGCCGATGCCATCCGGCTTGCCAATGATACCGAATACGGGCTTGCCGCCTATTTCTATGCGCGCGACATCGGGCGCGTGTGGCGGGTGGCCGAGGCGCTGGAATACGGCATCGTCGGCATCAACGAGGGCATCATCTCGACCGAGGTGGCGCCGTTCGGCGGCATGAAGGAAAGCGGCATCGGCCGGGAGGGTTCGAAATACGGGATCGAGGATTTCCTTGAGGTCAAGTACCTGGCGATGGGTGGGATCGGGACGTAGGCGGTCCGCTATCGCAGACGGTGACAGGGTTAGATGAGGTGAATTCATGACGACGAATGCCGAACTTCTCGCCCGCAGGCAGGCTGCGGTTCCGCGCGGGGTCAACACGGCGCATCCGGTCTTTGCGGTGCGGGCGTCGAATGCCGAGATCTGGGATGTCGAGGGCAAGCGCTACATCGACTTTGTCGGCGGCATCGGCGTGCAGAATACCGGCCACCGGCATCCGAAGGTGGTCAGGGCGATCGAGACGGCGCTGCAGGGGACGATCCATACGGCGTTCCAGGTCAGCGCCTATGAAAGCTATATCGCGCTCGCCGAGCGGCTGAACGCGGCGGCGCCCATCGAGGGGCCGGCCAAGACGATCTTCTTCTCGACCGGCGCCGAGGCGGTGGAGAACGCGACGAAAATCGCACGCTATGCGACGAAGCGCTCGGCGGTGATCGCCTTCTCGGGCGCGTTCCACGGGCGCACGCTCTACACGATGGCCATGACCGGCAAGGTCGTGCCCTACAAGGCCGGTTTCGGTGACATGCCGGGCGGCATCCATCGCCTGCCCTTCCCCATCGAAAGCCACGGGCACACGGCAGCGCAGTCGCTCGAGGCGCTCGAGATGCTGTTCAAGACGGATGTCGAGCCCTCGCGCGTGGCCGCGATCATCATCGAACCGGTGCAGGGCGAAGGCGGGTTCTATGTGGCGCCGTTCGAGTTCCTGCGGACGTTGCGGGCGATCTGCGACAAGCACGGGATCCTTCTGATCGATGACGAGATCCAGGCGGGCTTCGCCCGGACCGGCAAGCTCTTTGCCATCGAGCATTCGGGCGTGAAGCCTGATCTCATCACCACCGCCAAGAGCCTTGCGGGTGGCATGCCGCTGTCGGGCGTCGTCGGGCGGGCTGCCATCATGGATGCGCCTGACCCGGGTGGCCTTGGCGGCACCTATGCGGGCAATCCGCTGGCCTGCGCGGCGGGGCTTGCGGTCATGGACGTGATCCAGGAGGAGAAGATCGTGGAGCGCAGCGTGACGCTTGGCGACAAGCTGACATCCCGGCTGAAGCAGATGGCGCTGCGCAACGACCTGCCGCCGATCGACGACATCCGCGGGCTTGGCGCGATGGTCGCCTTCGACCTCGTCAAAACGCGCGGCACGCAGGAGCCTGATGCCGACCGCACGAAGAAACTGCTGGGCGAGGCCTTGAAGCGCGGGCTGATCCTGCTGACCTGCGGTCTCTATGGCAATGGCGTGCGCATCCTTGTACCCATCACGATCGAGGACCACGTGCTCGACGAGGCCCTCGGTATCCTGGAAGATTCACTGAAAGCGATTGCATGATCCCCCGCTATTCACGCCCCGAGATGGTGGCCATCTGGTCACCGGAAACACGCTTTCGCATCTGGTTCGAGATCGAGGCGCACGCTGCCGATGCGCTGGCGAACCTTGGCGTCATCCCGAAGTCTGCTGCGGCGACGATCTGGGAACGCGGTGGCAAGGCGCAGTTCGACGTGGCGCGCATCGACGCGATCGAGCGCGAGGTCAAGCACGACGTCATCGCTTTCCTTACGCATCTTGCCGAGTTCGTGGGTGATGACGCGCGCTTTGTCCACCAGGGCATGACGTCGTCGGACGTGCTGGATACCTGCCTTGCGGTCCAGCTCAAGCGTGCGAGCGACATTCTCATTGCCGACGTCGACCGGGTGCTGGCGGCGCTGAAGAAGCGGGCCTTCGAGCACAAGATGACGCCCACGATCGGGCGCAGCCACGGGATCCATGCCGAGCCTACGACCTTCGGCGTGAAGCTTGCCGGCTTCCATGCGGAATTCCAGCGGGCGCGGGCACGCCTTGTCGCGGCGCGCGAGGAGATCGCGACCTGCGCAATCTCGGGGGCGGTGGGCAGCTTCGCGCAGGTGGATCCGCGCGTGGAAGAGCACGTGGCCAAGGCGCTGGGCCTCAAGCCCGAGCCCGTCTCGACGCAGGTGATCCCGCGCGACCGGCATGCGGCCTTCTTCGCGGCGCTGGGGGTTGTTGCCTCGTCCATCGAGCATGTCGCGACCGAGATCCGCCACCTGCAGCGCACGGAGGTGCTCGAGGCCGAAGAGTATTTCTCGGAAGGCCAAAAGGGCTCTTCCGCCATGCCGCACAAGCGCAATCCGGTGCTGACCGA
>JAGWXR010000175.1 GCA_018969785.1 Alphaproteobacteria bacterium | reverse complement strand
GACGGGAAGTGGCACGCCACCACGTGGCCGGCATCGCCGCCACGGCTTTCAAGCGCAGGCACCTCTTTCGCACATTTGGCCTGCGCAATCGGGCAGCGCGTGCGGAACACGCAACCTGACGGCGGGTTGACGGGCGAGGGCAGGTCGCCCTCCAGAACGATCCGCTTCTTGCCCGCCTCGACCGACGGATCAGGCACGGGTGCCGCCGACAGCAGCGCCTGCGTATAGGGGTGGCGCGGATGGTCGAGCAGCTCGCG
Organism: Alphaproteobacteria bacterium; assembly: GCA_018969785.1. Classification (GTDB taxonomy): domain Bacteria; phylum Pseudomonadota; class Alphaproteobacteria; order Micropepsales; family Micropepsaceae; genus SZUA-430. The sequence goes on along the minus strand of JAGWXR010000175.1, from coordinate 2,961 downwards.
CCCGTCGGCCAGCTCCATCACCTTGCCCAGATAGAGCACCATCACCCGGTGGCTGACATGGCGCACCACGGCCAGGTCATGGCTGATGAAGATGAAGGCAACGCCCGTGTCCTTCTGCAGGTCGGCCAGCAGGTTGATGATCTGTGCACGGATCGACACGTCCAGCGACGACACCGGCTCGTCGGCCACGATCAGCTTGGGCTTCAGGATCATGGCGCGCGCAATGCCGATGCGCTGGTTCTGCCCGCCCGAGAACTCGTGCGGATAGCGGTTGATCATCTGGGGCAGTAGGCCGACCTTGGCCATGATGTCCTGCACGCGCGCCTTGCGCGCGTCCGCCGACAGGTCAGGCTCGAACGTCATCAGCGGCTCGGCGATGATGTCGCCCGCCGTCATGCGCGGATTGAGGCTTGCGAGCGGATCCTGGAACACGATCTGCATCTCGCGCCGCCGTGGCTTCATCGCCTTGCGCGACAGGCCGGCAATATCCTGGCCCAGCCACACGATGCGCCCGCCGGTCGACTTGATGAGCTGCAGCACGGCGCGCCCGATCGTCGACTTGCCCGAACCGGATTCGCCAACGATCCCCAGCGTCTCGCCCGCATGCACGTCGAACGTCACGCCGTCCACCGCCTTCAGGCTGCGCCGCCCGCCGAATAATCCGCCGCCCTTGACGGGGAAATGGACCTTCAGGTCCTTGACCGAAAGAATGACGTCACCGGTGCTCATCGGATCACGGCTCCCGTGCTGTCAAAACCCTTGAGGTGGCACGATTTGGCGCGCCCGGGCGCAAAGTCCGTCAGCGCCGGCCGTTCCGCGATGCAGCGGTCGAACACATGCGTGCAGCGCTCCTGGAAAGTGCAGCCCTTGGGCAGGCGTTGCAGGTTCGGCGGGCTGCCGGGGATGGCCGTCAGCCGCCCATCCTCGGCCTTGTCGAGCCGCGGGATCGAACTGACAAGCCCCCGCGTATAGGGATGCTGCGGGTCATGGAAGATCTCGCCGACCGCGCCCTTCTCGCAGAACTCGCCCGCATACATGACCATGACCTTGCTGCAGAGGCCCGCAACAACGCCCAGGTCGTGCGTGATCATCACGATCGACATCTTTTCCTGCGTGCGCAGGTCCTGCAGCAGGTCGAGGATCTGCGCCTGAACCGTCACGTCCAGCGCCGTCGACGGCTCGTCCGCGATCAGCAGTTCCGGGTCGCAGATCAGCGCCATGGCGATCATCACGCGCTGGCGCATGCCGCCCGAGAACTCATGCGGGTACTGGTCGATGCGGCGCTTGGCATCCGGGATCTTGACGCGGTCGAGGATCTGGATCGCGCGCGCCCGCGCATCCCGCTCGGACATGCCCTTGTGCAGCACCAGCACCTCGGACAGCTGCCGGCCGATCTTCAGGTGCGGCGTCAGCGATGTCATCGGGTCCTGGAAGATCATCGTCATCTTCGAGCCGCGGATCTTGTTCAGCCGCGCGATGGGCATGCCCACCAGTTCCTCGCCGCGGAACTTGGCACTGCCCGAGGCCTTGCCGTTGGCGGCCAGAAGCCCCATGACGGCCATGAAGGTCTGGCTCTTGCCCGAGCCGGATTCGCCGACGACGCCGACGCAGTCGCCCTCCTCGATGTCGAAGTTCAGGCGGTTCACGGCCGAAACCTCGCCCTCGGGCGTGGAGAAGCGGACGGTCAGGTCCTTGACGCTGAGAATGGGTGCCATGTCTGTCGCGCGTCCTCAGCGATCCTTGGGGTCGAGCGCGTCGCGCAGCCCGTCACCGATGAAGTTGAAGCAGAACAGGGTCACCGCCATGAACACCGCCGGGAAGGTCAGCATCCACGGATAGGATTCCATCTGGTCCTTGCCGTCCGCGATCAGCACGCCCCACGACGTGAAGGGCTCCTGCACCCCAAGCCCCAGGAAGCTCAGGAAGCTCTCGATCAGGATCACGGCCGGCACCGTCAGCGTCACGTAGACGATGACGGGCCCGACCACGTTGGGCAGGATGTGGCGGCGGATGATGGCGGCTGTCGACACGCCCGAGGCCTCGGCCGCCTCGATGAATTCCTTGCGCTTGATCGACAGCGTCTGCCCCCGCACGATGCGCGCCATGGTCAGCCATTCGACCGCCCCGATGGCCACGAACATCAGCAGGAAGTTGTTGCCGAACACGACGACCAGGATGATGACGAAGAAGATGAAGGGCAGGGCATAGAGGATGTCGACGAAGCGCATCATCAGGTTGTCAAGCCGCCCGCCCACAAACCCCGCGGTCGCGCCGTAGAGCACGCCGATCACAAGGGCAACGAACGTCGCCACGAAGCCGATCGCCAGCGACACGCGTCCGCCCATCAATACGCGGATGAACAGGTCGCGCCCGTTCGCGTCCGTGCCGAAGATATGTCCCTGGCCCACCGCCGTCGGGCACAGTTCGGCCTGGCTCCCGAAAAGGGCCGTCATGCCCAGGTAATCCGGTGGCGGGCACGAGATGCGGTCGAAATAGGCCTCGTCGAACGGATGCGGCCAGAAACTCGGACCCACGACCGACACGAACCCGATGCTGAACAGCACCAGCATCGAGGCGACCGCCGCCTTGTTGGCAAACAGGCGGCGCCGGGCGTCCTGCCACAGGCTGCGGCCCTTGATGTCCTGCAGGGGTTGGGCTGTAGCCATCAGTCGTACCTGATTTTCGGGTCAAGCAGGCCGTAGATGACGTCCGCGACCAGGTTGAGGAAGATGACGAGCGACGCGTAGAGGATGACCACGCCCATGACCAGCGTGTAGTCGCGCTGCAGCGCGCCATTGATGAAGTACTTGCCGATGCCCGGCAGGTTGAAGATCTGCTCGATGACGAGCGACCCCGTCACAATGCCCGCCGTCGCCGGCCCCAGATAGCTGACCAGCGGCAGGATCGCCGCCCTCAGCGCATGCCGCGTGATGACCAGCCGCTCCGGCAGCCCCTTGGCAC